>CAIYOB010000077.1 GCA_903927685.1 uncultured Planctomycetaceae bacterium | reverse complement strand
TCGATCGGCGATCTGCGGTTCGGGCTGCAGCACGGCGACATCCGGGAGGACTTTCTGGTTGTCAACGGGGATAATCTTTTCACATTTGCGCTGGACACGGTCCTGGACACGTTTCGCCGCCGGGGCAATACGATCGTGTTGTACGACGTGGGCACCGAACGCGAGGCGGCCAAGATGGGCGTGGCCCAGTGCGACGCGACAGGGCGCGTCGTCGGGTTCCGCGAAAAGCCGCCGGTTCCGGGCACGACCCTGGCCTCGATCGGCATCTATGCGTTTCGTGCCCAGGTTCGGGACCTGGTGGACCGTTACTGTGACGAAGGCCATTCGCCGGACATGACCGGTTCCTTTATTGAGTGGCTGTACGAACAGACGCCCGTGTATGCGCACACGGTCCCGGCCGACGCGGGACTGTGGTTCGACATCGGCTCGCACGAGCAGTTGGGCGAGGCGAATCGAGTGGTGGCGGAACTGCGGGCCAAGCAAGGCGGCCCGCAACCGGCGGCAGGTACAGCTGCGTCCGCGACGGAACCCGCCCCTCGCGATCTGCTGTGCGAGCCGTGTTGGCGTCCGGAAGATCTGGGCCAGCCGCTGCCGCAGTCGGTCCATGCGAACTCGGTCTGCCTGCCGACCTGGGCGGACGTGATCGCCTATGAGGAAAACGATCCGCGGGTCCTGGGGCAATTGCGGACGGGCTACCCGCGGTTCTTCATCCACCCGTTGACGGAGCGGCTGTTCCAATTGTGCGGCCATCGGTTTGCCCGCAGCGATGAACTGTGCCACGTGTACCCGTCGCGGGCGACGGCGGAGCGGTGCGTCCAAACGGTGCGGGCCTGGAGTGGCCAGGACTGCCGGGTGGAAGCTCTGGCGGCAGACGGGCCGTTCGTGGTCTGTTTTCCTCGCACCGCCGCCGACGCGGCACGCAAGCACTGGCGGCACAGCGGGGACGGAATCTCGTCGCGGCGTGCCGAGACCCTGCTGGAGGGCCAGCCGACGCCCGACGGACGCACGGCCAAGCAGGAGGTCCGCCAACGGATTGCCCAGTCCTGCAGCGTGCCGGCCGAGGCGGTTTACTTGTTCAGTTCGGGGATGAGCGCCATCTACGCGGTCTACCGGACGGTCGGCCGGCTGTGGCCCTCCCGGATGAGCGTGCAGTTCGGCTTTCCCTATGTGGACACGCTCAAGATCCAGCAGGATATGGGCTTGGGCGCCCACTTCTTCCCCCGCGGCAGCGACGCGGAGTTGCAGCAGCTGCGGTTCCTGTTGCGGCGCGAGTCGATCGCGGGGATCTTCTGCGAGTTCCCCTCGAATCCGCTGTTGGCCAGCCCGGATCTGGCAGCCCTGAGTGAACTGGCGCGGCAATATGAACTCCCACTCGTGGTCGACGAGACGTTGGGAACCTATGTGAACACCGATGTGTTGCGGGCGGCGGACGTGGCGGTGACCAGCTTGACCAAGTACTTTACCGGCGCCGGCGATGTGCTGGCTGGAGCGGCGATCGTCAATCCGCACAGCCCGCTGGCCGGCCGTCTACACGAGGGTTTGGCTGCCGAATACGAAGACAACGTGTGGGACGGCGACGCGGTGCTGCTGGCGCGGTATTCGGTCGACTTTGCGGATCGGGTGCAACGCATCAATCGTACAACCGAGCAGGTGTGCGAGTTCTGCCGAGCCCACCCGGCGGTTGCGGAAGTCTACTACCCGAAGTATCGGGCGACCGCCAATTACGACGCGTTCCGCCGGCCCGGGGGCGGCTATGGCGGGCTGTTCTCGCTCGTGCTGCGAGATGCTCCGCGAACCGCGCCGTGGTTCTACGACGCGGTCCAGCTGTGCAAAGGTCCCAACCTGGGGGTCAACTTCAGTCTCTGCTGCCCGTATACGCTGCTGGCCCACTATCGCGAACTCGATTTTGTCGAACGCTGCGGCGTCAGCCGGCACCTGGTCCGGATCGCGGTGGGGCTGGAGGAGCCGGAGGACTTGATCGATCGGCTGGGGCGGGCGTTGGCAGCGGCTGCGAAATAGACATGCCGGTTGCCGCAGTGCCCATCACCCCACCCCTCTCGCCGGAGTACCGGGGCGAGGGAAATATTCCCCGGACGGTGCGGGCGTGTGACGAATGGCACTCGGTTAAGAGAAGAAGCAAGGGAAGGGTGGCCGGGGGCGAGTGCAGCTAGCCCCCGGAATCCCCGCGGACTGTGGGCTCGCTGCACGCGACCACAGGGTCTCGAACCGACTCGCAAGGATGACGGCGCCGACAGTGAGATCCTACACTTCGCCCTGTGCACGCAGCGCGGCTTCGTAACCATTCTGATCCAGCGGACAATCGACCAGACCCAAGAACTGGGCACGCGTCACTTTGCACTGCTTCGCCATCTGGGTGAGCAGGTTGTCGGGGATCTCCTTCCTCCTCCCCCCGTGGCTCGTCTTGGTTCGCG
>CAIYOB010000076.1 GCA_903927685.1 uncultured Planctomycetaceae bacterium | reverse complement strand
TGTATGTAGAAAAAATTCTCAGGTACCACCCCCAAAAACAGAAAGAATTCTGTTTTTGGGGGTGCAATTGCAGAATTTTTTCTGCAACGTTGCTGCAATTACAGAAAATGTCTATGCAAGTAGATAAATATACTAACTAAATTTCCATGCCGTTTTCACGGGAACCCGGGCCGACGTCATGCGCTGCCTCCTGCCGCTTGCTGGCAAGCTGCCGACGGTTCGCGTTCTGTTCGCCAGGGCGGGCGACGGCTGCTGCAGTTAGTCCCCCGCGAAGCATCGAAATCCTCCGATCAGGGATAATTATTGCTGTTCCGTGGAGAATTGCAACGGCGACAGCACGGAGATACGCTGAGTTCCGGGAATCCGCGCCCTGGGCCCCCAGCACTTGGCCGGCTAGCACCTGGCCGGATGCTCCCTCTCGCTGGCGCTTCGGGCTAGAATGGGGCCAGCATGCGGCGCTGCCTGGCGGCCCGCCGCGTTTTCGTGAAGAGCCTGGCAAGGATTCGAACATGGGTGAACACCAGCGAACGGAAAGTGGCGTGCGCGGGGCGGGGTGGCAGAACACGGTTCGATCTCCGGCAAGCCGGACGCTGACGTCCCGGCGGGCGGGCGGCGTGTTGTCCGTGGGATTGCTGTGGGGACTGCTGACACTGGGGGCCTCCGCCGAGGATTGGCTGCAATTCCAATTCGACGCGCGGCGTTCAGGCGACGCTGCTGACCGCAGTGTCCGCACGCCGTTGGGCCTGGTCGCGGCGGTTCCGCTGGGCGACGCGATCTTCACAACACCGGCCGTCGCCGACGGACGCGTCTACGCGGTGGACGGAGCCGGAACGGCCTGGTGCCTGGATGCCGGGACCTTGCAGACTATCTGGACGCGGCCCACGCCGGGCGGGGCGGCCAACTGCAATCAGCTGTCGTCCCCCGCGGTCGTCGGAGCGTACCTGCATTTCGGCACGACGGCCGGGTCGTACTTTGTGCTCGACCGCGCCGACGGGCGCGTCGTCCGAGAGATTCGCTGCGCCGGACCGATCTTCACCGCGCCCACCGTCGCCGACGGCCGCGTGTACTTTGCCACCGTCGGCGCTCAGGTCTATGCCGTCGAAGCGGACGGCACGCTCGCCTGGACTTGGGACTTCGTCCGCGAAGTGATCGGCTTGACGGGCGACCGCTGGAACGGCGAAGACTGGCTGAAGTTCAAGCAGGGACGCGTGACCTGGAGGGATCACTTCTGCTGCTCCCGCGACTTGGCGGCGCACGGCAAGACCTTGGTCATTCCGGCCGGCGGGCGAGTCGTGTTCCTGGACGACGCCGGCGACCAGCCGCGGTTGCGGATTGTCGGGGAAATCCCCAACTACAACGGCGCCGAGTACCCGGCGGCGTTCGGTTTGAGCTTGGGACCGGACGGGGAAGCTTACGTCCAATGGCATCGCCGCGACAACGCCGGGCGCGTCGAGATCCTGCGCTTGCGCGATGACAATACGCTGGAAACCGCTTTCGTCCCGGGAACCCAGACGGCGATCAACCTGCCCGGCCTGCTCAGCTTCTGCCCGGTCAGCCTCCGCGGCCGCGATGTGTATCGCTGCCGGCCCGAAGAAGGGTTCGGATTGTGCCGACACGCGGCCGACCGCGAGCAGCCGCTGGCCTTGGGCGGCTATCCGTCGATCGCCCCGCCGGTGCTGCTGCGCGACCAGGCGGTGGTCAGCGGCCTGGACGGACGGCTGTACGTGGTTCCGTTGTCCGGCCGGGGCGCTGCGTGGTCGTTCGCCACAGCCCAGGGCAAGCCGATCACGGCGCCGGCGGCGGTTTGCGACGGGCGGATCTACTTCGGTTGCGAAGACGGATACCTGTACGTCCTGGGGCCGCAAGGCCAGGCGGAGTTGCCGGAACGGGACCTGGGCCTGACGCAGATTCGCAGTCCGCTGGGCGGCTCGTACGCGGACGCCAAGTACGATTGGTATACGAACTATGGCAACATGCAGAACACGAACTCGACGGATCAGAACTTGGAGCCGCCGCTGCGGATCAAGTGGCTGCGGCGATACGAAGGCACGTTCAAGCACTTGCCGGTCTGCGGCGGCGGGCGGATGTATACGCACACGTCGGAAGGCCAGGTGTTCGCCGTCGAGCAGGAGACGGGACGCCTGTTGTGGCGCCGCTATTGGCCCGGTGTCCACCTCTCGTTCACCGCGCCGATCTACTACCGCACCGACAGCGTGCCGGCTGGCGAGACGGCCGGCACCGACCCGTCGGCTGGGGCGCCGTCCGGCCCGCGGGAACGGCTGTTGGTTCCGCAAGCGGGCCTGCGCGAGTCGCGATTGCGATGCCTGGATGCAGCCACGGGCGAGCTGATCTGGGAGGCGCCCTTTACGGGCTCACCCAGTTGGAGCCGGCAGGCCCCGCCGGTGATCTGGGAGAACCTGGCCATCTACGCCTCGGGATCGGGGCGTTACGCGGCGCAGGGAACGGACAAGGCGTTCATCTTCCGCGGTGACCCGGAGCCCGCGCCCGGCGGCGACGAGGTGATGAGCTTCATCTATACGCACGACAATCCCTATTATCCCCAGGACAACCGGCCGCTGATCTGGGCCTGGGACTTGAACACCGGGCAACTGGTCTGGCAGCAGGATTTCTCCGCGCAAGGCCGCGGCGGCAACGACTGTGGGCTGTGTCTGCTGGACGGGCGCCTGTACTACTCGACGTTCTTCGGGTATTCGGCCAGCCAGCGAAAACGCCGCGGACTGCCGGACGGCCCGAACGGGATCACGGCCGCCCTGGATCCCCGCACGGGCGCAGTCCAGTGGCTGACCGGCGACCACTACGTGACCGCCGGCTGCACGATTTCGGCGGCCGATGGCCGGTTGTACTTGGGCGGCTACAACCAGCCAGACGAGGGCGGCAAGGACCGGTACGTGTTCTGCCTGGACGCCCGCGACGGGTCGTTGGTCTGGCGCAGCGAGCCCGTGCGGTCGGCCGTCAACGTGATCTCGGTCGGCAAGGACTTTGTTTTCTCCAATGCCTCCGGCGGCGACGGGCACGTGTTCGACCGCCAGACCGGCAAGATCGTGTCGCGGTTCAACCTGGGCTATGCGTGCACGCGGTTCACTTGTGCCGGCCCGTTCGTCCTGGGCGCCAACATGGACCTGATCAACGTCACGGACGGCAATCGCCTGGTCGCGACCGGCCCGTCTGTCGATTCGCGGGAATGCCTGGGGGCGGTCGTCTCCAACGGCCGGCTGTTCTACACTTCGCAAGCCAGCGGCCTGCAGGTCTGCCAGGTCGCGGGCGAAGAAGCTCGGCGCCCGGCCGCCCCGTGGGAGCGGCCGTAGTGCCCGACCGTGTGGCCCGGTTCGCCGGTGAGGCGGTCGAGGGCGAGTTCCGTCACCGTGCGGCGCTGTTCCGCCCTCCGAGGTACCGCAATCCCAAGCCCAGCAGGATCAGCCCGCCGCCTGCCAGCGTCCACCACTGGGGCGGCTGGTACGACGGCACGTGCCGCCAGGCGAGGTAGACCCAGAGGGGCACGAGGATCGGCTCGAGCAGCACAATTCCCGCGGCCTCGTGCCCCGTGACGCGGCGCACGCCGCGCGCGAATAACAAGTAGGGCAGGCCCATCTGGAAGATGCCGAACACGGCCAGGGCCAGGGTCTGTCGGCCGGTGGGCCAGATCTGGTGGTGCAGCACGAAGGGCAGAAACAGGACGGCGGTGGTCAAGTTGTTCAAAAACACCAGCCAGGCACCATCGTGTTCGCGCAGGTGCCGCAGCGACAGCACGACACCGGCATAGGTCACGCCGCCCAGCAGCCCGAACACGATCCCCGCCGGCGCCTGGCCGCTCAACTCACAGCTCAGAATCAGCCCCACGCCGGCCAGGCAGAACGCGAGCAGCCAGCCGTCACGCGGATGCACCGGCTCGTGAAACGCGAACACGCCGATCACGAAGATCCAGGCGGGCGCCGTGTGCTGCAGCCAGATCGCATTCGCTTCGGTCGTCAGCGTCAGGGCGGCCAGGAACGTGTAGTTCATGACCGCGTAGATCAAGACCATCGGGACGAGCTGCCAAGTCCACCGCGGCTGGCGCACAAAAGGCAGCAGCACCAGGCTGGCGAAGACCGCCCGCCAGAACGCCAGCAGCGGACCGCGCACGGGAAGCCCCGCGGCCTGCAAAGGCCAGTCCGCAAACAGGGGAGCCTTAGCAAACAAGCCGCTGGTGCTCCACATCACCGCGGCGGTCAGGATCAGCAGTCGCCCCGCAGTCTTGTCGCGCATGTCGCTCGACTCACTCGACGGCCTGGATGCAGATGTTCCGGTAAGCCACGGCGCCGTGGTTGCCTTGGAACATTAATGGGCCGCGCGGCTGTTCGCCGCGTCCCAAGCTGCCGCCCGTGACGCCGCTCATCTCGACGTTCTCGTGAATGACCTTGCCGTTCAGCAGGACCTTCTTGAACACGGCGTTGGCGACTTTCTTGCCGTCCTGGAACCGCGGGGCCTGGAACTCGATCACGAATTGCTGCCACTCGCCCGGTGCTTTGGCGGCATTCAACTTGGGGGCCGCCGCGCCGTACAGTCCGCCGATGTCGCCCGGCCCGACCTGCTCGCGGCCCCAGCTGTCCAGGACCTGAACTTCGTAGTTGCCCATGAGGTAAATGCCTGAGTTGGAGCCCTTGGGAACCATGACTTCGACGTTCACAGTGCAATCACCGAACTCCTGTTCGCTGTAGATATCCACTCCGTGGGCTTCCCGATTGATGAACTCGCCCTTGTCCGCCGCGGCTTCGGTCACGATCAACCGCGCCGGATTGGCGGGATCAAGCTTGGCCAGGCCGACAACCCACTGGCTGCCTTGCGGCGCGACTGTCTTCCAGCCCGCCAAGTCCTTGCCGTTAAAAGGCTCGCAGACTCGCTGGGTATCCGCCGCGTGGAGACTGGTCAGCGCCGTCAGCGTTGCCGCGAGGGCCACGCTGGCCGCAAAGTGAAGCTGGTCTCGTGTCATGGTGGGGCTCCTTGAGGGATGGGGACGTCGCGTCTGGCGACTGCCGCAGGTGGCGATCACCAGGCCACGTCCGGTGGGAGGGATTGCGCGTCTGTGCGGTCACAGGGCGCGCACAGTGCGCGTCTGTGTCACAATCTCCGTCGTCAGCATAGCGAATGGGAGCGTATAACGCCATTCGGCAATTCCGTCGAACGCGTGTTGCCGGTCGCTTCCACTGGCTTTAGCGCGTGCGGCGCGGGGCGGGCCTGTGGACTCGCGACGCTTCGGAACAGTTTTTGCGGTGTTGCCCAATGCGGCCTGACGGCTCAGGCGGACGGGGAGAGAGTGGCGGCGTCAGTCGCAGTCTGGCGCCAGGCGAATCGCGGGAGGACAGGGATCATGAACGAACTCCGCAAACCACCGGCACGAGCGAACCAGCCCTACTCGCCATCGCCGAGGGCCATTCGGGAAGAATGCGAGCACATTCAGACGAAGTGGTCGGAACGGGAACGGCGAAAGCGTGCCGGACGGCCGCCCGGGGCCACGTGGACTCCGCCGCGAGTCGACATGTCGGCGGTCACGGAAGCGATTCGCGAGGATTTTGGCAACGCGCTGCCGCCGCACGGAGCGTCGGCCAACGACTGGGATCGATGACCCCGGCGTCCAGTGGTATCTCAAGTGGCTTCCGCGGGCAAGCGCCAGTCCACAGCGGGCTGGCCGCGGCTGAGCAGGGCCTGGTTAATCGCGGAGAAAGGCCGGCTGCCGAAAAAACCGCGGTGCGCCGACAACGGTGAAGGATGCGCGGCGGTGACGACGGCATGGCGGTCCTGGTCGATCCATTTCAGCTTCTGCCGGGCGGGCCGTCCCCAGAGCACGAACACGACAGGGTGGCTGTGCGCATTCACGCGGCGGATCACCGAGTCGGTGAAGGTCTCCCAGCCCCGTCCGCAATGCGATCCCGCCTCATGAGCCCGGACGGTCAGCACCGTGTTCAGCAGCAGGACGCCCTGTCGAGCCCACGCGGCCAAGCAGCCGTGGTTCGGGATCGGGCAGCCCAGATCCGCGTGCAATTCGCGGAAGATGTTGACCAGCGATGGCGGCGGCGGAACGCCCGGACGGACGGAGAAGCACAGCCCATGCGCCTGGCCTTCGCCGTGATAAGGGTCCTGTCCCAACAGCAGCACGCGGACTTGCTCGTAAGGCGTCAGGGCCAGCGCCGCAAAGACGTCGTCCGGCGGCGGATACACCGCGTGCCGCCGCCGCTCCTGCTCGACGAACGCTTGCAGCTCACGGAAATAGGGCGCGGCCACCTCGTCGGCCAGCACGCGGGCCCAGGATCGTGGTAACTCCGGGTTCATGGCACGTATGGTATCGGGGCGCAGCCGGGTCGTAAACCGGCCGGGAACGACTAGAATGGCGTAGAACCGGAAGCGAGTCTCTGGCGCGTCAACCAAACGCCACCGGTATCTGCAGGAGTCAACGTCAATATGCTCGGCCGTTGTGTTTACCTGGACAACCACGCCACGACGCGCGTCGATCCGCGCGTCCTGGATGCGATGCTGCCCTACTTTACCGACCAGTATGGGAACGCGGCCAGCACCAGTCACGCGTTCGGCTGGGCCGCCAAAGAGGCCGTCGACGCGGCTCGTCAGTCCATCGCGGCCGAACTGAACGCGGCCCCGCGGGAGATCGTGTTTACCAGCGGTGCTACGGAGAGCAACAACCTGGCGATCCGGGGCGTGTGCGAGTGGTCGGGCCGCCGCGGCCAGCACCTGGTGAGCGTGGTGACGGAACATCGCGCGGTGCTCGACCCGTTGGCCAAGCTGGCCCGCCGCGGGTTCGAGGTGACCCTGCTGCCCGTGCGTCCTTACGGGGCCGCCGAGGCCGGCACTGTCGACTTGGACCAACTCGCCGCGGCACTCCGCGACGACACCGTCCTGGTCTCGGTGATGTTGGCCAATAACGAGATCGGCGTACTTCAGCCGCTGGCGGAAATCGGGCGGATCTGCAAACAGCGGGGTGTCCTGCTGCACACGGACGCAACCCAGGCGGTGGGCAAGATTCCGGTGGATGTCGAGCAGTTGCAGGTCGATTTGCTGAGTTTCACGGCGCACAAGATCTACGGTCCCAAAGGCAGCGGGGCGCTCTATGTCCGGCGGCGGAATCCGCAAGTGCGGCTGGAACCGCAACTGGATGGCGGCCGCCAGGAAGCGGGCCGCCGCAGCGGGACCCTGAATGTGCCCGGCATCGTCGGATTGGCTCGAGCGCTGCAGCTGTGCCGCGAGGAAATGCCGGCCGAGGCCGAGCGGCAGCGGCAACTGCGTGATCGGATGTTCGCCGGGCTGAGCAGCCGCGTCGCCAGCGTCGCCGTGAACGGCCCCGCGCTGGAGCGGGCCGACTTGCGGCTGGGCGGCAACTTGAACTGCAATTTCGCGGATGTGGACGGCGAGGCGTTGATGCTGAGCATGCGCGACCTGGCCGTCTCCAGCGGCAGCGCCTGTACGTCGGCCGACCCGGAGCCCAGCCACGTGCTGCGGGCCTTGGGGTTAAGCGACGACCTGACGCGAGCCAGTCTGCGGTTCGGCTTGGGCCGGTTCAATACGGCCGAAGAGATCGATTTTGCCGTCGCAACCGTGAGCGACGCCGTCGTTCGCTTGAGAAAACTCCGCGGGGATTCGTAAATCCTGACCTAGACTTGGCGCATCAGGCCCGGAAGCGGGCCCGCGAGGGAACGGGCGCCGGACTTCGCCCAGCGGTCAGCTTGGCCCCTGGCGGCGGAGCCCCAGCGAGGGTGTAGGGCGATTCACCAGGCAGTCTTCGTCAAACGGGTTAGAGCTATGCACGCAATTCTGCGGTTCTGGCGGCGGGAACAGGGCGCGACCGTGATCGAGTATGCCGTGATGCTCGGCGCGATCGTGGCGGTCATCATCGGCACCGTCCAGGTCTTCGGAGGCAACGTCGAAGACACGTTTTCCAGTTCCGTCGACGCGATCAGTGCCATTACGCCTTAGCGCCGCTGCGCTTCGCCCGTCATCGGCACGAACCGCACGCCGATTTCGGTCCACTCGCGCGTCGTGCCGTCCGCCTGCTTTTCGACCACGACCAATTCCTGCGCCCATTCTCCGACCGGCAGGACCAGCCGGCCGCCGGGAGCCAACTGCTCGACCAACGGTTCCGGAAGATGGGGCGGAGCGGCGGCGGCGATAATCACGTCGAACGGCGCCTGCTCCGGCCAACCGCGATACCCATCCCCGCACCGCACTTCGACATTGCGATAGCCCAGCTCCGCCAGCCGGATACGAGCCTCGGCGGCCAGCGGCTCGACAATTTCGATACTGTACACCTCGCGGCATAACTCGGCCAACACGGCCGCCTGGTATCCAGATCCCGTGCCCACGTCCAGCGCCCGCGATTCCGGCCGGGGCTTGGCCAGCTGGGTCATCAGCGCCACGATGTAGGGCTGCGAGATCGTCTGGCCGGCACCGATTTGCAGCGGCCAGTCCGCGTAGGCCGATGCGCGCTGCGACTCGGGCACGAACAAATGCCGAGGGACTCGCCGCAGCACGTCCAGCACTCGCTCGTCGTGGATGTCCCGGGCCGCCAACTGCACTTCGACCATTCGCTGGCGCAAGTCGCGGAAATGATCCGCTTCCTGCCGAGCCACTGCGACCGGCTGGGGGGCCACGTTTCGGGGTTCAGAAACGGCGGGCATGGGAGGACTCCTTGGTCGGATACTCGGGCCGGGCCAGATCAGCACCGAGGCGACGGCGGCGCTGGCGATGACCGCAACGACGAGCCCCACCTGGCGTCCTGCGGTCCCGCGCCCGGAGAGGCCGGACTGTGGATAACCTGCGATCCGCATGGCAACAAACCTCGTGGGGGGGGCCCTCCGAATCGATGCCACGTCGACAAGCCCCGCGCAACAGCAGCGGGTCTACCTTTCATTGTACCGCCAGCGCGAGCGGAGGAAAACCGCGGGGGGGAGCCCTGACAGCGGGGGGGCTGACCTTTGGGGTTGCGTTTTTCCGCCACGGCGACTGCCCCACCGGCACCGCGCCGAAGGGTGCGAGGTTAACAGAAGAAGCCAGGGAAGGGT
>CAIYOB010000075.1 GCA_903927685.1 uncultured Planctomycetaceae bacterium | reverse complement strand
GCGTAGATCGTGACGCCGGCCAGGCCCGGTTCGTCGGGCTCGCGGCGGCCGTGGCCGTTGCGGTCCTGGGACTTCTCGCCGCAGATTCCCTCGTCCTTGGGCCGATTGCCAAAGTCGATCCCGCGCAGAACTTGCTGCGACTTGACGTCGACCGTGTGCTGCCCCAGCTGAGCCGCGTCCGGGAAGGACTGGAAAAAGCCGAGCGGTACGACTTCGCGCACCGTGTACTGGCCGACCGCCAGCCGGGTCAGCGTGTACTGTCCGGTCTCGTCGACGCCGACGGTCCGGGGATTGTCGTTTTGCGTAACCGCGGTCGGCTCGCTCGCATCCAGCATCCCGTTGCGGTTCAGGTCCACGTAGATCGTCACACCGGCCAGGCCCGGCTCGCCCGATTCGCGGAGGCCGTCGCCGTCGCGGTCCAGCCACTTGACGCCGCGGATTTCGCCCAGGGGCTGGTTGCCGAACACCAGGCTGTCCACCGTCGCCCCCGAACGCATATTCACCGCGTATCCCGGCGAGACGGTGCTGCCCGGCAAGGGTGCCGGGACCGTCTGGACGGTCAGCGGCGGCAGGACTTCGCGAATCACGTAGTCGCCCGGCGGCAGGGCCTGCAGCGTGAAGGTCCCCGCCTCGTCCTGCTGCGTGCGAGGATCGTCGGCCGCGGTGATCGTGAACGGTTCCTGACGGTCCAGGCGGCGGTTGTCGTTCAAGTCGGCGTAGATGGTGACGTAGGGCATCCCCGCTTCGTCCGCACCTCGTTTGTGATCGCCGTTCAGGTCGGTGAACTTCTGGCCGCTGACACGGCCCGTGCGGTAGTTGCCGAAATCGCGCTGCAGCGACTCGCCCGTCGCCACGGTGACTTCGTAGTGGATCATCCGGTCCGCGGCAAACGGACTGGGGCTGCCGCCGGTGACGGTCGCGGAGCCGCTGGTCGTCGTGATCTCCAGCGACCAGGCGTTCAGTCTGCCGCTGTCGCCGCTGGCGGTGTCCTGAATCACCAAGATCCAGACGCCGTTGGGATCTTCGCCGAACAGGTCGGTCAACGCACCCTGCGGCCGGTAGCTGCCGGAGTACGGGGCCGTTGCGGTGGCGTCGTCGATCGGCAGGCAGGCGCTGTCATCGAACGTCGTCCCGGCGAAATCGGCTTCCTCCCCGCCCACGCCGGCGGCCAGCTCGACCCGCGTGCCGGTGGGGCTGAGCAGGTACAGGGTCAGCTGGCCCAAGCTCACGTGCTCGATGTCCACCGTGAGATTCACATCGGTGAGCGTGCCTGCCAGTCCACTGGCGGTCGCGGTCGAACGGGTCGGCGAGAATCCGTCATCGGCGATCGGCTGGTAGGCATAACCGGTGTCGCTGGTGTAGCTGTCGCCCGTGCTCAGCACGGGGAGGCTCTGAATCCAACCCGTCCGCGGTGTTTCCCGGACCGTGTACGTCCCGGGCGTGACGCCGGAGAAGGAGTACACGCCGTGCTCGGTGGCCGGATCGTAAACCTCGTCGTCGTCGAGATCGTGGCTCGTCGTCGTCGTGCTGGCGACGACATTGCCGGACGCATCTAGCAGCTCGATTTGCCAGCCGTTCATTGTGGTCTCACCGCCATCTCGCACGCCGTTGCCGTTCAGGTCGTGGAACTTGTAGCCCCACAGCGTCGCGCCCTGGAACTGGGCGCCGAAATCCAGGTCGAGCACGGCGCCGCCGGCGGACAACGTGAGCGTGTGCGTTCCCGCGGCCGGAGCGGTCTGGACGTAGCCGCCGGCCAGCACCTGGTGGATCGTGTAGGTTCCGTAAGCCAAGCCGCTGATCGTGTACGTGCCGTCGCCGGAGGTCAGCTGGCTGGCGGCGAGGGCGCCTTCCCCGTCCCACACCTGGACGGTCCAGCCGGCCAGTCCAGTCTCGTCGCTGTCACGTACGCCGTCGGCGTTCTGATCGAGGAACACGCGGCCGGAGACGCTGCCCGTTTCCGCTCGCGTGTACGTGGGCGTTGCTTGGCAGGAAAAGCCCTGCACGCCGGCAAAGGTCTCCCCGCCCTCTTCCGCCAACACTTTGGCCAACGCTTCCGGCGAGCTTGTGCCACCGTAGATCGTATCCGTTCCGCGGCTGCCGCAGACAAAGTCATCGCCCGGTCCGCCTTCGATGTACTCGGCATCGGCGCTCGATCCATCGAGGATCAGGTGCGCGAGGAGCACGTCATTGCCCCAACTGCCATCCAGCGAATCGCCGCCCGCGTCGCCGACCAGCAAGTCGTTGCCCAGCCCGCCCCACAGGGAGTCTGCGGCGTCCGAGCCCGTCTCGGGATCGCGATCCAACGCCCCCAGATCGATTCCAAACGCGGTGGTGATCAGGGTCACCTGCTCGCCGTTGGCATCGATCAGTCCGCCCACGATCAAGTCGTTTCCGCTCTCGCCGTCGAGCGTATCCCCGCCCGTGCCGCCGCTGATCAGGTCGCCGCCCGAGCCGCCGTTGATGCTGTCATCGCCGGCTTCGCCCAGCAGCACGTCGTCGTCGGGACCGCCGTCGAGCGTATCCACGCCGCTGCCGCCGAAGATCTGGTCGTTGCCCGAGCCGCCGCAGAGTGTATCGTCCTCGGTCCGTCCCTGGATCAGATCGTCGCCGTCGCCTCCGTCGCCGGTGTCGTCACCTGCACCGCCGTCCAGGATGTCGTTGCCCGCATCGCCGTACAGTACGTCCTCGCCGTCCTCGCCGGCCAGTTCATCCTCGCCGGAGCCGCCGCTCAACGTGTCGTTCCCGGCCCAGCCGGTCAGCGTGTCGTTGCCGGAGCCGCCGTCCAGGCAGTCGTTCGCGGTCCCGCCTTGCAGCACGTCGTCGCCGTCGCCCCCGTAGGCCACGACGGATACCGTGACGTCTTCCAATCGCAAGGCGTCGTTGCCGGCGCCACCGTCGAAGAAGATCTGCGTCACGCCTTCATAGGTGCTCTGCAGCCCCAACCCTTCGACCGTATAGACGCCCGGAGCCGTTTCGGTCACCGTAAAATCTTCCGCGACATCGCTGGAACTGGCCGGACCGCGCTGCCCGGCAAAGGCCCCGGCATGCAAGATCAGCGTCCCCGCGACGGAGACGTTGCCGTCCGGCAGTTCCTCACCAGCCACCGCGACGTGCCCCAGTTCGTAAGTCGGGCACGTGTTCTGGAACGAGAACAGCAATTCGTCGACGAACGTGTGGCTGCCTTCCGCGCCCAGCACGTCCCACACCAGGCTGACCAAGGCTCGGACTTCGCCCGTCAGATCGAACACACAGGCGATGCCGTCACAATCGACGATCTGTTCCAACTCGTCCAAGTGGATCTTGCCGTCGCTGTCCAGGTCACGCCAGTTGGCCAAAACATCAGCGCGAATTTCGCCCTCGACGCCCGCCGACGCGACCACGACGTCCAGCAGGGCCGCGAGGCTGACGCCCACCCCCAGGCCGAACTCGTCGATGTCCTGGCCCTCGAATACGCTCTCGCGATCCCCAAAGTAGAACCCGTCGAAGAAGTTGCCCGTCTCCAAACCGTGGCTGTCGTAGCCCATGGACAAATCGGCGAAAATCGAGGCGTTCAGGCCCACCTCGACGCTGATCGGCGGCGGGGTCCAGACCGGGAATTTCTGCGAGAACTCGAACGGCAGCTCGAAGTACGGCAGCTCGTAGCTGATCACGTCAAACGGCTGGCCCAGCAGCATCCGCACGATGTTCTCGATCTGCAGGAAGTGCAGGTGGATGCCCAGTTCCTCGATTTGTTGCAGCAAGGACTTGATCCCACCGGTGCTCTCGTCCGCCGAGTGCGTCTGGCCGCCGCTGTCGGCAACCACTTGCTCGACATCGACATCCTCGGCCCAGCCCTCGTCGCCCGCCTCGCCCGTCGGCAGCTGCAGATCGTCCATCAGCTGGAACAGTGTGCTGCCGTCGTCCAGCGTCTCCAGGCTGTCGGCGATCTGCAGCAAGGTGTCCAGGGCGTCGACGAATTCCTCGGCCAGGGCCGCCATGTCCGGATTGTCGGCCAAGGCCAGTTCCAGAAACGTCACGCTGCCCTTGCCGGCCGCCTCGGACAACTGGGTGACGCCGGGCACCTCGGTCTTCAACAGCCGGATCACCGGCTCGATCGGCTCCAGGTACTGAGTGATCCGGTTGATGACCGAACCGACATGCTGGCTGAGGAACTCGCCGAGGTTCACGCCCGTGTTCTGCAGCTGCAGGCCGGTGCACGTCAGGCTCGTCTCCCACTGGCCGTCCACCTGCGACGCGCTGGCCTCGATGCCCGCGACCAACTCGGTCTGCAGGCTGGGTAGGTTCGAATTCAAGCCGACTTCCAGGATCAGGTCGACCGCGGCCGAGGCATTCAGCTCGACCAGTTCGAACAGCTGGTCGAAGGTCACGTCGTCCATATCTCCCGGAACCAGCTGGCCGGAGGACGTCGAGTTCAAGTACAGATCCAACGTGCCGCCCAGGCCGGTCCCGGGCGTGCTGCCGCTGGCGTTGTCCGTGGCGGACACCTGGATGCCGAACAGGTCCAGGCTCAGGCTTGTCGGAATGTACTCGCCGCCCGCGTCCTCCACCGCCAAGCCGGCGAACAGGTCGAATTGGTACTCGGGAACGTCCGGTTCGGTCGTGGGGTTCGTGACCAGGTAGAACCCCTGTTCACGATTGACCCCGACGCCGAACAGGATGTCGTACTCCCAGCCGAATTCCAAACCGCCCTGGCCCTCGGCCGATATGGGCAGACCGTCCAATCCCAAGTCCAGATCGAGCGTTTGCGTCTCGATGCCGTGCAACTGGAAGACGATCTCGAATTGCTCCGCGTCCAACACGACGTCGACGTCGCCGATGTCGATGCCGGCGGGGCTGTTCACGTCGACGAGAATATCACCCAGTTTGTCGACGATGAACGTCTTGACCATCAGGCTCGCGCCCTCGGTGTCCCCGCCGTACCTCTCCAGTTCGCCGCGGAAGTCGCCGACAAACGTCTGCAGCCGTTCGACGAACGTGCCGGCTGTGTTGAATCCGTCGCCGACCAACGGCAGCTGGGTGACCACCTGGGTGGTCAGCCCATCCCGGATCAATCCCAGCAGCTGCTCGATGCCCCACAGGATCGTGGTCAGGTCGAAGTCGAGGCTGGTGAACAGGGAACTCAACGCCTCCGTGTCAACTTCCAAACGGGGCTCAGTTAGATGGTTCAGCTCGACGGCCAGCTGGACGCCATCTTCGACGCGACTGCCCAGGAACTCGACGTCCAACGCCGCGGTCACCATGCCCGTCACGGTGGCATTCACAGTCGCGGGATCGAACAGGGACGTCAAGGGAATCGCCCCGATGGCGTTGCCGGGGGTCTTGTCAAAGGCGATGGCTAGATGCGCGCGATCCGCGGCGTCGTTGGCCGGATCAGGGCTACTTCCAGGCACACTCACCGTCTGGTAGTCGACGGAAACCTCCGTCCCATCGGCCCGCGATGTGAAGACCAGCCAGTCTCCCGACGCGTCGCGGCGGACCGTATAATCCGTGCCAGGGTCCAGCAGTCCGGCCGCATCCGCCACGAAGAAGAATTCCGCGTCGTCGTAGAGTGGCGTGTCATTCAGCTCGATCTGCCCGCCGCTGACCGTATGCGTCTCGTGCACGGCATTGGTCAAGCCCAGCGTCGCATCCGCGGTGACCACGTCCAGACTGCCCAGGGACATCTCGCCGTGCGACGAGCCGTAGAACCCCGCCGTGACGTCCAGCGACGTCTTGACGAGGTCCGGATTCGCTGGCGGATTCACGATCACGAACGTCTCGGGGGTAGTCTCCAGCGTGATGCCGAATCCCAGGGCCAACGTGCCGCTGGCGCCGAGCCTCAAAGACGCTCCGCCTTCCAGCGTCAGTGGCCCGAAATCTTCCGTGACGGGCAGCTCGGGTGCAAACGTCTGGTCGAGATCGCGTGTGAGGGTCAACCCTGCCACCACCGCCGCGCCTTCCGTCGCCTCGTCGCCGTCGTAGTCCACGAAGCCCAATTGCACCGTCACGGCAAAGCCCAGGTCCTGCAACGCCGAATTCAGGGTGTCCGCCAGCCGGTCGGCCAGGGAATTCCAGGAGGGCAGGAGGGCCGCCAGGCCATTGAACGCGTCGACCAAGTCCGCCCGGCCGACGGTGCCGGCGGGCACATCGACGTCGATGACCCTGGCCAGCTGGATCAGGCCGCTGAGCAGCCGTCGGGGCAGGTGCAACTCAAACTCGGCCAAATCGTCGTCATACTGGCCGAGCCGTAACCGGTATTGGGCGTCCGTTTCGTCGGGATCCTGGACTGGCCGCTGCGGTTCGCTCGTCACGCTCCACAGCAACTCGCCCATGCGGAACAGACGCCCCCGCTGGTCATACGCCAGGGACACGTTCGAGATCGCCGCATCCAAGTCGCCCAGGGCCAGTTCCACGCTCGGCAGATCGATCTCGCTAACGAGCCGGGACGCGGCGTCGACCAGGCCGTCAGCAAAGCCGAGCAGTTTGCCCAGCGACTGGTTCAGCAGAGGAAGTTCGGTGTCCAGGATGGACCAATTCGAGCCCTCCAAGCCGCTGGCCAGATCGCTCATCACGGCCAGCAGCGTGGCGGGACAGACGCCCTGAAATTGGGTGACAAGCTCCGCAAAGTTCGCGTCCGCCGTAAACCAGAAGCCGCTGGTCGAATCGCCCGCGACGGACAACGTCAGCGCGGGAGCCGTCCCGCCGGCCACCTGGTCCAACAGGTCGTCGCCCGTGGCGGTCACGCCAAGTTCGAGCGACGCGCTCGAGACTTCGATCTCACCGACGGCAGTCGCTTCCACGGCCGCCCCCGCCATGTCGACCACCGCCGCCGGGCTCGCCGTCAACTCGCTCACGTAGATCCGGTTGTCGTCGGCATTCGGGTCTTGCAGGTAAGTGTCGGCAATTACCGTGAACGACAGCGGCGAGGCCGTCGTCAAGCTGAGCCCCAGGCAGCCCATCGCGGCGCCAGCATCCAGGCTCGCAGTGACCCGGGCCGTGAACGACAAGTTCGGATTTCCGGCGGGATTCTCCACCAGCCAGACGCGATCTGCCGCCGACAGACCGTGCAGCGACTCGCCCGCGAGCGAGCCGTACACCGCGCCCGACAGCAAGCCCAGGCCGCTGGCCGCCAACGACGTCAGCCCTTCGTCGGAATCCGCGCCGCCCGAAGTGAATCGCGTCGGTGTATATGCCGCCGAGACCGTGATCACACCGTCCGCCGACAGCGACAGGCCGGTGCCGTCGCCATTGATCTCGGCGGTCACGTCACCCCGGGTCTGCGCCTCG
>CAIYOB010000074.1 GCA_903927685.1 uncultured Planctomycetaceae bacterium | reverse complement strand
GGTTCTCGACCAGATGGGCGCGAATCCGCTCCAACCATTGGCGTTGTTCGTCAGTGAACTCCCGATCGGCGGTGATCTGCGGGAATGCCCGAGCTACCCGTTCCTCAGCCGTCAGCAGCGGCTCTTGCTCCCGCGCGGCGTGCTTGACCATGCTGATGATGTCAACCAGGGACTTCTTGTAGCAAACCTGATGGGCCTTCTGAAGCGATTCGACGGTGAATCCATCGGGGGCGCTGGCCAACTTCTTCTTCAGCTCGTCCAGCGCCGCCGTGCTCCAGCCTTGCGGCCGATCCAGCAGGATGCCAATGGCCTCGACCTGTTCCGCGTTCTCTTGGACGTACCGGGAAAACGCCGTCAGGTAGTCTTCGGGCTTGTAATCCCTGCCGGTGCCGCTTCGGATGTGGTACTCCGAGGTAACTTCGTCCACCGTCTCGATTGCCCGGACAAAGGTCCGAGGACGGCGCGGGTAGTCCACCAGCAGTTCCTGGAGAGCCGGAGTCCGCAGCAGTTGCATCGTGGCCGTGAAATCGTTGCGGATCTTGGCAGGCAGGCAGGCCGCGAACCGCCCCATGTCGCCATCGGGGATGTAGGCGGCGAACATGTCGCGGGCCTCCGCCGCCATTTCCTTTTCGATCCGCTGGAGCCGCTTGACCAGGCACCGGACGTTGTAGTCCCGGTCTCGATTGGCCCAAACATCGTCGATGATCTCCGCGATCGTTCGGGACGGCTTTTCCGGCGGATCGGCCGTGATCGCCGTGGCGTCGCGGAAGTATTTCAGCAGCGTGCCGTCGAAGCAATCGAACACGGTGAAATGCGACTTGTCCGGATGCTTCTCGCCCTTGCGCGTCCCACGCCCCAGCATCTGCTCGAACAGGATACGGGACTTGACCGACCGCAGAAAGACAATGTACTCCAGGTCCGGAATGTCCACACCGGTGGACAACAGGTCCACGGTCACCACAATGCCGGGTTCCGGGCGGTTGCGGAATTGGCGGATCTCCTGAAGCGGCCGGTCTGACCGCCCCGTGATCTTCCGCACAAAGCCCTCGCCGCGGCCGAACACCTCGACGGCCAGTTCCACCAACTGATCGGCGTGCGACGTGTGCGGCAGATCGTTGGCCGCGAAGATCAGCGTCTTGGGAAACCGCCCATACCGCTGTTCGTGCTCCTGGGCGTACTTCTTGATCTCTTCCAGGATCTTGCGGTTCGAGTCCGGCGAAGTGACCGTGCGTTCGACCTCCGCAGACTCGAAGTCCCGCTCATCTTCCAGCACGTCCAGCCGCTCGGTGCCCGTCTCCGGATCGACCACCTCGACGCTCTCGCCTTCCTTCAGGAACACGCCCTTCATGCGGACGTTGGACTTGATGTTCACCACGTCGTAATCGACGAGGAAGCCCTCGCGAACGGCTCGGGCGTACTCGTAGCGGAACACCACGTCCCGGAAGTACGCCTTGGTATGGGCCGCCGGCGTGGCCGTCAAGCCGATCTTGATCGCGTCGAAATGGTCCAAGGTGTTCCGCCAGACGGACATTTCGGCCGTCGTGTACCCCCGGTGGCATTCGTCCGCGATGATGATGTCGAACGCATGGATGGGAATAAGCAACTGCCCCGCGTCGTCGTCAATGCCTTCCTCTTCCCCCGACCACACCGCTTGCCGGCCGAACAAGTTGACCGCCATGCGTTGGATGGTGCAGACGTAGACGAAGGCGTGTTTCGGCTGGGGATTGGTCAGGTAGGCATTCGGCAGGACCTTGGGGTCGAACCGTTCGTCCTCGCCGAAGTCCTCCCGTTGGAACCGCTGGCTGTAGACCTCGTAGATCTTGTCGAACTTCAGGCTCGGCTCGGGCTCAAACGAGGCAAATGCCCGCACGGCCTGGGCCGCGAGGGCGCGGCGATCCACCAGGAACAGAATCCGCTTTCCTACGCCCGACTCCATCAGCCGGTACACCTGATTGACCAGCGTGAACGTCTTGCCGGTCCCCGTGGCCATCGCCACCAGCATCAGCCGGACACGTTCCGTTATCGCCTGCTCGATCGCCGTATTGGCCTCGATCTGGTACGGCCGCAGTCGCGAGTGGGCGTTGATGTTGTCGCCGAACCACTCGCAAGCACCGCCGAAGTCGCGGCCCAGCATTTCCTGCAAGGCGGCCGGCGAGTGAAACGTCGCCACGCGCCGGGAGCGGTTCAGCGGATCGCGGACATCGTGGAACCAGAACACTTCCCCGTTGGTCGAGTACAGAAAGGGAACGTGGAAGCCGCGAAAGTTGAACGGCGTGTTCCGGGCGCCCTTGGAATACCGTTCGGCCTGCGTCAGGGCGTTCTGCGGCCCCAGCGTGACCCGCTTTCCTTCCGTGACTCCCAGAAATCGACCAGCGACGAACAACCCGTAATCCGCTGGCCCCTCGTCGGTTGGGAACTCCGTGACGGCGTGATTCGTATACGCGATGAGCGGCCGATTCGGATCGTAGGGGACGACTTCCCAGCCCTGCTCGATCAGCTTCGGATCAATCCGAGTCCGCCGAGTCTCGCGTTCCGATTCGCCATGCGCAGAACGAGCCATGATTCCCACCTTCAGGAACCGGGTCCGAGCCGGGGGCAACCGCCGAAGGCAGGTGAAAG
>CAIYOB010000073.1 GCA_903927685.1 uncultured Planctomycetaceae bacterium | reverse complement strand
GGCAGGACGATCAGGTCCAAGTCATAATCGTTGTCGAAATCGTCGTACACCAGCGCCGCGATCGCCAGGTCCTTGAAGTCGAGCCCATACGGGCCGGCCAAGTCGGCAAACGTGCCGTCGCCGTTGCTGCCCAGCCATTGGCAGTTGGTCGGCGCGGACTCGGCAGGCAAGGGGACATCGCCCTTGGTCGTCCGCACCGCCAGATAGTCCAGATCGCCGTCGCTGTCCAAGTCGATCAGGCGGGCGATGGACGTCAAGTCGTCCGGACCAGCCAACGCCGCGTAGTCCGCTTTGGAAAAGCTCCCCTGGCCATCGTTCAGCAAGAGGCAATCCTGGCTCGCGCGGCCGAGCCACAAGTCCACGTCGCCGTCGTTGTCGACGTCGCCAAAGCACGGCGCGACCACCTGGTCGGCTAAAGCCGGCTCGGCCTTGAACTTGCCACCGCCTTCGTTCCGCCACACGGCCGCCGAGCCCTTGTCGTCCAGCGCCGCCAGGCAGATGTCCAGGTCCCCGTCGGCGTCCACATCGGCCACCGCCAGACCCGGCAAGCCGATCTCGCCGCCGCGCCACTTCCAACGCTGTGTCCGGGCCTCCCATGCCTTGGGCTCGGGCGAGAACACGATCCGCTTCTGCTCGGCGCTGGCCGACGGAACCAGGGGAACGCTGTCGGGGCCCAACACGCAATAGTACTTGCCGGCCATCCCGTAGCTGGCCTTGACGATGAAACTGCCGCCGGTCAACTCGGCGTCGCTCAGTTTCTTGAATCGATCGAGCAGGGGTACCGCCTTGTCCCGCATCCGGGATTGCGTGTACATCATCGCCAACTGATACAGGGCCGACACAAACCCGGGATCGCGCTCGACAACCTTCTCCAGGATCGGCATGGCTTCCTTCGGACGGCCGACGTTCTTGAGCGTTTCCGCGTATTTGTAGCTCACGTACAAGTCGTCGGGATCCGCTTCATACACCGCCTGAAAGCACTCCAGGGCCTTGGCGAGCGACCCTTCGTCGCCGATGTGCTGGTAGTACATCCCCAGGCAGAATCGGGCCGGCAGATGCTGGGGGTCTTTGGCCAAGATGTCCTCAAATCCCTGCCGGGCAGCGTCCAGGTTGCTCTCGGCCTCGCCCTGTCCCAGGATGTTCAACTGGGCCAAGGCGAGATTGAATTGCGCCGCCGTCCAGTCCGGTTGCCGCGCGAGGACCTTCGCGAATGCCGCCGCGGCGTCCGAATACTGGTAACGTTCCATCAAGCCCGCGCCGCGATTGAAATCGCCCAGCGCCTCGCGCATGGCAACGGGGTCCGGGGGCGCCACGGCAGGCGGAGCAGCATCCGTGTTGGTTGCGGGCGGCGCCGGCGGCCCGGAGGGCTGGGGACATCCGGTCAGACCGACGGCGATCATCAGGGCGGCAGCCACCCCGGACGCGAGCTTCGTTCGAAGTTGAAACATCTTTCTCATCCGCCTCGTGTTCTCCCCTACGGTCCGTCCGTGGTTCGCTCCTCGACAATGGTCAGCAACTGGTCGACGGCGACGTTTTCCAATGTCTGCTGCCGGCCGCCCAGCCAGCGAATCTCGAGGCGATCGATCTGCGACCGACTGCCCAAGCCGATGTGCAGACGCGACCCGTAATGGCTCTGGTAGCTCCGACCGCTGTGCACTTCGTCCACCAGTTTCCAATCCCCGGCGAACACCTCGATCTGCGTCCCGACGGCATCTCGATTGCCTTCGACGCCAATTACGCGGACCTGCAACCAATGGTTCGCGTTTTCGGTGTCATTGCGGATAATCGTGGGTTTTTCCCGCGAGTTCAGCACCACGGCGTCGATATCGCCATCGTTGTCCAGATCGTCGAACGCCGCGCCTCGGCTGGCCTTCTCCGGCCTCAGTCCGCTGCCCGCCGTCTTGGAAATGTTAGTAAAGTGGCCAGCGCCGTCGTTCAACATCAGGAAGTTCGGACAGCGATAGGCCGTGCTGTCATCCCACAGGTGGATGTTGTCCTCGGTATGACCGTTGGCGATGAAGATATCCAGATCGCCATCGTTGTCGAAGTCGATCAATCCAGTTCCCCAGTTGACGTAGGGAAAAGACCCTTCGCCAGCCCCGCTGGATTGCGTCACGTCTTCAAACACGCCGTTGCCCAGATTGTGATACAGGACAGGCATCTCGCCCTGGTACGACGTCATGAAAAAGTCGAGCCAGCCGTCATTGTCGTAGTCGCCGCAGTCGACGCCCATGCTGGCGTTTTCGTCGCCGAACCCGTTGTACGCTGTCCCATTGAAGGCCCCGACCTCCTCGAACTTGCCCGTGCCGTCGTTCTGATAGAATTGGTTGGCTGACACATCGCAGATCGCGAAAATATCCGTGTCTCCGTCCCGGTCGTAATCCACGCACACCGTGCCCATCGTTGTTCCCGAGACCTTCGTGATTCCCGATTCGTCGCTGACGTCGGCGAACGTGCCGTCGCCGTTGTTGCGAAACAGGCTGTCGGGAACCGGCTGGAAATCGCGGGGTACGGGATACCGGGGGATCCCGTCGATGGTCCGCACCACGTGCTCGTCATAATCGAACCGCAGATAGTTGCCGACGAACAGGTCCAGGTCGCTGTCGTCGTCCATATCCAGGAAACAGGTCCCTGCTCCGACCAGGTCGCCGTTGCCAACGCCGGCTTGCGAGGTCACGTCCGAGAACGTCCCGTCGCCATTGTTGCGGTACAGGACGTTGGCGCCGTAGTTGTTCAAGTACAAATCCGGATCGCCGTCGTTGTCGAAATCGCCGACGGTCATTCCCAAGCCGAAACCCAAGTCGCCCAATCCCGCTTCGTCGGTGACATCCCGAAACCGCCAGCCGCCTTCGTTGCGGTACAGCCGGTCCTTGGGCGGCTGGCTGACTTTGGTGCCCCGCATCGGGGCGCCGTTCAGGAAGTACACATCGATCAAGCCGTCCAGGTCATAGTCGAACGTGGCCATGCCCGCGCACATCGGCTCGACGATGTACCGCATCCCGCCGCTGCCGTCGTGGTGCACAAAGTCGATGCCGACCTGCTCGGAAACGTCGGTGAGCTGAAGGGGGCCTTTCTCGACGGGCGGGGCGGGCGCCGGCTCCGCCGGGGCGGGCATGGGTGGCTTGCTCGGGCAGCCGGCGAACAGCGACAACATGCCGAACAGAGCCCAGGTTCGCAAAGATCGGACCATCACAGACAACCTCTCTGGTTTCAGTCTCTGTAACCCGAAGCGTCAGCGAGGACTTTTCGTTGGTCCGTCCTCGCTGACGCTTCGGGTTACGATGGAACCCTCCTGCACCACGGTCAGCACGCGATCCGCCGGGACGTCTTCCAGGACCGTGACCACGCCGCCCAGCCAGCGGATTTCCAGCCGGTCGACGCGGTCGCAGGGACCGAGTCCCACGTGCAACCGGAGTCCATAGTGGCTCTGGTAACTCCGGCCGCTGTGCACCTCGTCCAGCCACGTCCGCCCGCCCGCGGTGATCCGAACTTGGGTTCCCACGGCGTCGCGGTTGGTTCTTGTACCGCGGAGCCACAGTCGAATCCAGTGGCCGGCTGGAGATTCGTTCTTCAGGACGGTCGGCTCGCGGCGGGAATTGAGGATCACCGCGTCCACCGTTCCGTCCGCGTCCAAGTCGTCGAAGACGGCCCCGCGGGCGCTGCGTTTTGGCAGCAGCCCGTCGCCGCACTGGTCCGACACATTGACGAGCCGCCCGTCGCCTTGATTCATCAATACGATGTTGCGGGCCTCGTAGGATGTCGAGTCATCGTACGCATCGATGTTGTCTTGCAGATGGCCGTTGGCAAGAAAAATGTCCTTGTCGCCATCGTTGTCGAAATCGACCAGCCCCACGCCCCAGTTCACGTAAGGATAGGCCCCATCGCCGGCGTTGGCGGCCACGGTCACGTCCTCGAACGTGCCGTTGCCCAGATTGCGGTACAGCACGGGCAGTTCGTTCTGGTAGCAGGTCATCATCAGATCGAGCCAGCCGTCGTTGTCGTAATCGCCGCAATCGACGCCCATGCTGCCCGTCTCATCGCCATTGCCGTTGTACGCGGTTCCCGCCGCCAAGCCGGTTTCCTCGAACTTCCCCGTCCCGTCGTTGACGAAAAAGAAATTGGCCGCCACGTCGTTCAGCACGAAGATGTCCGTATCGCCGTCGTTGTCGAAATCGCCACAGACCATGCCCATTCCGGTGCCGGCGTGCAGGCCGATCCCCGACTCCCGGCTGGCATCGCTGAACGTTCCGTCTCCGTTGTTCCGATACAGCACATCCGGTTCGGGTTGATAGCCGCGCGGGCTGATGTAGGCGGGAAAGCCTTTTTCCCAAACGATGTGGTGATTCTCGTAGGTGAAGTTGACGTAGTTGGCCACGTACAGATCCAGGTCGCCGTCGCGGTCGATGTCCAGAAAACAGGCGCCGGCCCCAACTTGGCCTCCCCAGCCGACGCCGGCGATTTCGGTGGCATTGGAAAACGTGCCGTCGCCGTTGTTGCGATACAGGACGTTGGGTCCGTAGTTGTTCACGTACAGATCCACGTCGCCGTCGTTGTCGTAATCGGCGGCGGCCACGCCGAGCCCGAACCCGGTGTCACCCACGCCGGCTGCCACCGTCACGTCGGTGAACTTCCAACCGCCCTCGTTGCGATACAGCGCGTTGGTCGGCGCCGGGCCGGGTGGGGAACCGCGCAGGGGGGCTCCATTCAGGAAGTAAATATCTTCGTCCCCGTCGCCGTCGTAATCGAACAGGGCCAGGCCGGCCGTCACGGTCTCGACGATGTACTTCTGGCCGGAACTGCCGTCGTAGTGCACAAAGCGAATGCCCGTGTTCCGCGTGGTATCGACAAGTCGAATGGGACAGGCAGGCGCGGGGGCCGGGGGCTGAGAGCAGCCTGCGGCCAGCAGGACTTGGAACGCAGCCAGAAGAAACGGCGAG
>CAIYOB010000072.1 GCA_903927685.1 uncultured Planctomycetaceae bacterium | reverse complement strand
TGCAGCCCCTGGGGATCCCCGTCCGGACTCGCCCGCTCTTCCAGGACCCCGCAGACACGGACGCGGCTGCCCACGATCAGGGTCTGGGCGTCGACCAGGTGCGGCGGGACCTGCGCGATCACGACGACGGAGCCGAACTGAAGCGTGAGGTCGAGTTGCTTCGACGCCGCGGACCGCGTCACCGAGAGGATCCCGGCTTCGAAACAAGTCCGTCGCTGCTCGTGCTCGCCCCGCACCAGCATCTCCGGCGTCAAGGGGACCGGGGGCGGGAGTTCGCCCCGCGCCACTTCGCGCTGCTCCCCGAGATCGAAGACGACTCCCGCCCCCTCCCGCCGCGGGTAGCCCAGGGCCCGGAGGCGGGAACCCAGCCGGACATCGACGGGCAGCACGCTGCGAATCAGGATCCCGGCGGATGCGTCCTGAAGATAGAATGCGTGGGTGCTGAGGATTGCCGTGACCTCGCCCTCCAAGAAGGTCGGCGGGGGCTCCGACGCCGTCGCCTCGCGGTGCCGCAGCCGCTGGGCGGGTGTCACGGCGAAGGCGGCCAGATCCACGCGCGGTGCGGCGGGGATCAGGATGTCTGCTTGCGGCGGCGCGAAGAGAAAAGCCAGCGTCACCCGGCGATCGGCAGAAGCCATGGGGGCGCAGGTTCCGTTCAGGCGGATACGAGCTCCGATCAGGTCCGCAGGCAGTTGCTCGGGCGTCCAGCCGGACAGGAATGCGTGGATGACGCCATCGGGCAGCAACACGTTCAACCAGGTCGCGTCCTGAAACATGCCGCGATTGATGACCAGGCCCTCGATGGCAACTCGCCGGCCCTCCCAGCGCGGGTCGATCATCATGAGCGTCGTGACCGGCGGCGCGGCCGGCAGTTCCGCCCGGCCCAGGCGACGGATCCGTGCCGGCTGGACCGCAGGCCTGAAGCTGCCTGGATCGGTGACACCCTCGACCTCGATCCCGTCCCCGATGGCGAGGGAGCCAAGCAGGTCGGAGGGGAGCAGCTGCACGCCGCCCGAATCGTCCTGCAGGTACAGGTTCCGCTCGACCGGCCGCACATAGGTCACCACGCCGCGCAGCCGGACGGGCAGCTTGCCCGCCGCTTGTTCGGGAGAGAGACTCTTGACCGCCCCGATGCTGGTCAGCGGCGCCGCGGCGGCGGCCCATACCGAGTCGCCTGCCAGGAGGCCAATGGCCAGGAAGCAACACCTGGCACATGCGGTGACCTCGAGATTCCGGTCCGGAACCGACAGCATGAAGCCTGCTCCTGAGGAGAGTACTACCATTCACCTCGCTGCCCCCGCGCCCGGGGGCAATGTTAGTATAGACCATCGGAATCGACCATCGGAAGGGCGCGCCGGCAAAAACGCCAAGCGGGATGCCGAGTTCCCGCAGGCGACGGCCGCAGCACGTCGAGCTAGTGCGGCATCGGCGAGCCGCCGCGTTGCCGATGCCGCGAAGCACTGGAGGTCGCTATCCGGCCGCCTGCGCTGTCTCCCGGCTCGGCAGGTAGCGGGCCAGTGTCTCCAGCAAGTTCTGCTGCGCGACCGGCTTGGTCAGGTAGTCATCGCAACCGGCTGCCAGACAGCGTTCGCGGTCGCCGGCCATCGCATGTGCGGTGATCGCGACGATCGGCCGGACCCACGCCAGGTTGCGGAGTCTTGCGGCTGCGTCCAGCCCGTTCAGTTCCGGCATCTGCACGTCCATCAGGATCAGGTCGTAGGGACGCAACTGGGCCAGCGAGGCCAGGGCCATGTGGCAGGCCAGCAGACCGTTCTCGGCGATGTCCACCTCGACACCGACTCGGCGCAGCGTCAACTGCAGCAGTCTCTGGGTATCCACGGCGTCCTCGGCCAGGAGGATGCGGCCCTGGAACTGCCCGCTCTGCGACCTGGCGGCCCGGGACAGGCCGGGAGCCATGGCCGGTTCCAACTCGGCGAACAGCGCCAGATCGGCCGGGGCGAGGTCCAGGACGAGCGTGAAGGTGCTCCCCAGCCCCGGCGTGCTGGTGACGGTGAGGCGGCCGCCGAGCAGTCCGGCCAGGCGGTCGCAGATCACCAGTCCCAGGCCGCTGCCGCCGTATCGCCGGGTGTGCGAGCTGTCGGCTTGGACAAACGGCTGAAACAACTTGGGCAGGGTGGCGGGCTCGATCCCGATCCCGGTGTCCTCGACCGCCAGATGCAACTGAACGGGAGGATCGGCCAGGCAGGCGAGGCTGATCCGCACGCCGCCCGTGGCCGTGAATTTGATCGCGTTGCCCACGAGGTTTACCAGGATCTGCCGCAGGCGGACGGGATCGGTGTGAATGTTGGCCGGCAGCGGCTCGCGGCACTCGACCGTCAGCGACAGCCCTTTTTCCTCGGCCCGCACCCGCAGCAGGCTGACGGCCTCGTCGACGATTGCCCGCGGTGTGCAGACCACTCGCTCGACCTGCATCCGGCCCGCTTCGATTTTGGACAGATCGAGGATGTCGTTGATCAATTGCAGCAGCGCCTGGCCGTTGCGCTGGATGATCGCCAGGTACTCGCGACGCTCGTCTTCCGAGAGGTCCGGGCTTTCGAGCAATTCGCTGTAACCCAGGATCGCGCTCATCGGGGTGCGGATCTCGTGGCTCGTGTTCGCCAGGAACTCGCTCTTGGCGCGGCTGGCGGATTCGGCTGCCGCCTTGGCCTGGCGCAGTTCCGTCTCCGCTTGTCGGCGTTCGGAAATGTCGCGCATCAGGCCGTGCAGCAGACGCCGGCCCTGGATCTCCACGAGGCTGACCGAAACTTCGGCGGGGAATGGCGTGCCGTCGGCCCGTTGATGCAGCACTTCAAAGAAGCCACTCGCGCCCTTCAGCACGTCGGCCACGCGCTCCCTGAAAACTTCGCGGGAATCCCGCCCGTCCGGCTGAGTCGCGGGAAACAAGGTCAAAAGTCCCCGCTCGAGCAAGACTTGCTTGTCTGCCAGACCGAACATCGCCACCGTGGCCGGGTTGCACTCCAGACAGCGGCCGGTTTCATCGGCGATCAGGACCGCGTCGCGCGAGTTCTCGAACAGGACACGGTACTTTTCCTCGCTCTGCCGCAACGCTTCTCCCGCCTGCTTGCGGGCCGTGACATCCATTGAGATGCCGACGAGTTGCACGGGAACGCCGCTCGCGTCGCGCAGGGCGCGTCCCGAGGTGAACACCCAGCGTTCCTCGCCGTCGCGGCGCCGGATCCGATACTCCAGTTCCAGCGGCAAGGCGTTTCGCACGCTCTGCTCGCGGGCCTTTTCCCAGCGCTTGACATCGTCGGGATGGAGCAACTGGACGAAGTCCTGCTCCCGCGCCGGCGTGTCGCCCGGCAGGCCCAGGATCGCGTTGTGAAAAGGTGTGCTCGACCACTCCCGGGTTCGCAGGTCGACGCTCCACAAGCCGATGCGGGACGTTTCCAGGATCAGACGCAGGCGTTCTTCGCTTTCCCGCAAGGCGTAGGCCAAGGAGACTTCCCAACCGCGGGCCCGGCGGGCCGCGAGGGCGGCCGCCAGCATATAGGCTCCCCCCAGGTATTCCGCGGCGCGGCCCGTCCAGAAAAGCGGGCTGCCGACCCTGGGCTGCAGACTGATCGCCAGCAGGGCTTCGGCCAGCAGCCACATGGCCAGACTGTACCAGTCGGCGAACGCCGACTCGCGCGTCTGCCGGCCCGCGCGCAACAGCAGGGCGGTCAGCACAAACAGCAGCATCCCAAAGAACAGCACGACATGCCGCGTCGGCGTCCCGCCTACCCCTTGCACAAAGAACACCGGCATCCGGCCGCCCGCCGCAGCGCACGTGAGCCCTGCCACGGCTGCCAGCGCCGCCCCGTAGCCGCCCAGCAGCGGCAGCCAGCGCGAGCCGGACGAGGCCGAGCCGTGCGATTTCAGCGCCAGCACGACGCCCAGCAAGTGGCAGATCGCGGCCACGCCGTTGCCGCTGTTGTGAATGGTCGGCGCGATGTTCAGGTCGCCCGTCGTCGCGATCGCGGCAACCAAGCCGACTAAGCCCCAAATCAGCGTGCCGCTGCCGACCCACAGCAGTCCCGGCAGGCCCCGCAGCCAGTAACTACGGCCCATCAAGAAAGCCACCGCCAGGGCCGGCGGCAGGATGAAGACCACGTTCAACGCCACCAGGACCACGGGCGAAGCGGCCGCGATGGCCGGCCCCGTCGCCCAGAATCCGAGCATGGCAATCAACAGGACCGCCACGGGAATCCACGCGTAAGGACGCCCCTTCGCCAGGGAGAATCGCGTTGGCCATGCTGGGTCCATGATTCCGCTCCCGCGATGGAATCCGCGCCGGCCGGCCGTCGGCTAGCGTGCCTGCGCCGTCTGCAGTTCGGGCCGCTCCGGGCGGTAGATGTAATCGGGCCACAGCGGGCAGTTCAAGTCGATCCAGGCCTTGAGCGCCCGACGGCCGGGCTCGTCCAGCGACACCTCCCGGTGCTGCTGGTCGGCCAGCACCGCCCACAGGCGGCTCTGCAACGTGCCAAAGGACAGCGGCTCGGCTTTGAAATGCCGCATGCCGTAGGTGAGATCAAAGAAGTGGACCCAGCCGCCTTGGATCAGGTCGCGATACGACGCGGGCACGCCGCCCGCATCCCGCACGCCGCGGAGGTCGGTTCGCCCCGGTTCGCGGCCGTCGTGGCAGCGCACGCAGGCGCGGTCCAAGACCGGCTGGACGACCCGCTGGTAATCGAAGGCCGCGGTGCCCCACGGCGGCGGCTGCAACGGCTGCGGCGGCTGCGTCAGAGCCAGGCCGAGCGCGGCGGGCGGCGAGGAATGCCGGCTGTCGTGGCAGCCGATGCAGCTCCGCCGTTCGCCGGGCTGCAGTTGAATCACGCTTCGCATCCGCTGCAATTCGTTGTACTCGCCGTCCAGCAACTGAAAGTACAGGACCTTGCCGGCCGGCGCCAGGAAATTGGCCGAGCCGTCGGGGGCGATGGGGACGGTGCCCAAGGTGGCCTTGGCGACAAACGTCGGCCAGCCGCCGCCCTCGCGGACGTGATACAGGCCCGGCCCGGCCTTGCTGACCAGGCTGGGCCAGTTGTGATTGGTCTGCAGGAATGCCTGCGGCGCGTTGGGCGTCCGCGTGATGAAGCTGGGCGTCGGCCCGTGGACCAGGTGGACCGGCGTGGCGTAGAAATCGGTGAACGGCGGATGGTCCGCGCGGCACTCGCCGCTGGGCATCAACTCCAACGTCGCCGGCAGTTCTTCCGACACCTGCAGGTATTTCGCCCGGCCGCGGGCGATGGTCCCCGCCAGGCCCTGGTACACGTCCTGCACCGTAAACTGGCCCAAGCCCTGTTCCGCCAGCACGGGATCGGGCGCATTGGTCAAGACCGGCGGCCGCGGCCGCGGCCGCAACGGCGTCGGCTGGTAGCTGCTGACGTCCGGGTCGACGTACAGCCACTCGCGGTTGCCGTAGCGGTCGATGACGTACAGTCCCCAGTTGTGCTGATTGTCGGGATTGTGGGAGACCAGGAAATGGTCGCGCGACAGGGGATACGGATCGCGGAAGGTGTCCTGGTGCGAGCGGCTCATCTGGTATTGAGGCCGCGTGTCCGGCGTGATGTTCGTGATCGCTTGGGTGTCGAACGGCCCCTTGGTTCGGTCGAGCAGGGCAATCGGCCCGCTGTGGTCGCCGTGCGACATCAGCGTGCAAACCAGTTCCTGCGAGCCGGGAACCTCGTGAGCCTGGCTGTAGCAGTTGGGTGTGTTGTTGCCGAAGATCAGTTCGGGATGCGTGCCGTCGGGGTGAATAGCCCACAGCGTGTGGCCAAAGTCGGCGCCCTTGTCCAGGTACTCCGAGCGGGTCCAGAGGATCCGGCCGCTCTGCATCACCGAGGGCTTCCATTCGCTCAGATTGGCATGCGACAGACGCCGCAGATTCGAGCCGTCGGCTTCCATTCGGTACAGCACATAGGCCTGCGGCCGCCAGCACAGGAAGCGGACGGCACACCGCGTGCTGTGAAACGCCACGCCACCATCGGGCAGGCAGACGGCGTCGAAGTCGTGATAGGGGCCCTCGGTCAAGCGGCGCAGGCCGGACCCGTCGGCTGCGATCGCGTACATGTGCCAGTACGACGCCCAACCCTCGACCTCCGGCTTGTCGGGCCGATACGCAAAGTAGATCGTCTGGGCATCGTAATCCGCCACCGGCTCGCGGACGATGCCGCCACTGCCGTCGAATAGCCGCTGGATGGTCGCCCGTTCCGGCCGGAATCGGTTCTGCTCGTCGCGGGGGATCTGCAGCACAAAGACGCCGCCGCCCGGTTCGAGAATCCCATCCAGGTGCTCGCTGTAGTTATGCGATTCCAGGAACGGATGCCGCTTGGAGAACAGGATCCGCTCCAACTGGCCCAGCGCGGGATCGCGGAAGAACAGTTCCCGTTTGGCCTGCCGCGCTGCCAGGTACAGCGGCTCGGCGTCCGGAGTCTGGGCCGCTTGCTGCCGCAACTCGGCCGCTTGCTTTCGTTCGGCGGCGACGTCCAAGCCTTGCGCGGCCAGCCGGTCGATCAGTTCCTCGAATTGGACCAGCACGCGTTCCAGCGGCGCCAGGCGGGCGAGGCGGCCCCAATACGGCGCGCCGCCCGGCACGGCCGGCCGGTCGACCAGCAGCGGCGACAGGTGATCATCCGCCGAAATGTTGCTCCACGTCGCCCGCTCGCGGAGAAACGTGTATTGCAGGTAGCCGTTCCAGCTCTTCTCCGTCAGCCGGTCGAGCGGCAGATAGGGGATCTGACGGACGCGGTTGGGCCCCGTCCGTTCCCGCTTGGCAACCGCCTGCCACTGCTTGCCGTCGTTCGAGACCAGCACGTCGAACACCTCGGGGATGCGGTCGCGGTACTTGCCGTTGCGGTCGCGGGTGATCAGGACCCCGGAAACCGTCCGCGGCGCGGGCAATTCAATC
>CAIYOB010000071.1 GCA_903927685.1 uncultured Planctomycetaceae bacterium | reverse complement strand
TGACGCGCGGGGCATGGACGACGCCGAGTATCAGGCGATCCTGGCGGGGCGGCCGCCTCGCGACCCGACTCGCGACTCGTTGTGGCACTTCCTGCACGAGCCGCTGGACGGGCCGCTGTGGCGCGAGCAGAGTCTGTGCACATACGCGGCGCGGATTCGTGCACCGATCCTGATCTCGCACGCTTGGCAGGACGAGCAGACCGGCCCCTCGGGCTGGCAGCTCTGGAAACGGATTCCCGACGACGTGCCCAAGCGGCTGGTAGTGGGACACGGCAATCACGGCACGTGCCCCGGCCCGGTGAGTGGGCCCGTCGCCTGGTTCGACCACTGGCTGCTGGACGAGCCCGACGAATTGACCGCGGACGCAGCCCGGCGCGTCGAGTGCTACTTTGAAACCCGCGGCAGCCCGCACGGCGGTCCTCTCGTCCGGAACCCGCCGTTGCTGGCCGAGGACTTCCCGCTGCCGCAGACTCGCTGGACGCGGTACTATCTGCACAGCGGCCGCCGGCTCACGCCCGCGGAGCCGGCGGGCGCCGAGTCGCCGGATCAATACGCGGTCCAGCATGGTTTTGAGATCAGCGAGCAACAGGTCGGGTACGAATTGGAGTTCGCCGAGCCGACCGCGGTCTGCGGTCCGGCCGTGCTGACGTTGTGGGCCCAGTTGACCACGATCGACACCGACTTTGCCGTATTCGTAGCCGACCGGGGGCCGGACGGCAAGCTCTTCGGGTTGCAGCGAGGCTTGCTGCGTGCATCGCATCGAGCTTGGGATCGGGAACGCTCCGACTATGTCGACGCGGGCGGCCAGCGACTGCTGGTCCGTCCGTTCCATCCTCACGACCGAGTTGAGCCGGTGACGCCGCACGAGCCGACCGAGTACCAGATCGAGATCTTCGCGTTTGGCCACGTGTTCCGTCCGGGGCACCGGCTGGCCCTGTTCGTCACCCGTCCGCCCGCCGACGACCCAATCGGCATGTCGAAATCCGGCGTGCCCAGCTACCGCTACGATTCGCGGCCGCCGCCGGCCACGGTGCAGATCTTGCACGACGCCGCGCATCCGTCCAGTCTGCTGCTGCCCGTGCTGCCCGACCTGCCGCCGCTGGGAGCTAAACCGGTGCCGCTGAACGAGCAGACGGGCCTGCAGGAACTCCGCTGATCAAGTTGAGGAAGGCCTGAAACCATGACGAATCCTATACCGAGTCTCGTGACTCTCAGGCCCGGCAGCCGGAGTTGGGTTGCCTTCCTCTGTGCGGCGGCGGCCATCTGCCTGTGCGCGGCCGACTTGTCCGCCGCTACGCCCCCGCTGGCGATCACGCCCAACGAGTTTGAGGGCAGCGACGCGGAGCGGATCAACAAGGCCATCGAAGCGGCCGCGGCGGCAGGCTGCCGGGTCGTGATTCCGCGCGTCAACCTGCGTGACGGCCAGCGTCAGGAACTCTGGCTCATCGATTCGGCGATCCGGCTTCCCAGCCACACCACCCTGGAACTGGACAACTGCCGGATCAAACTCTCCGATCGCTGCCGCGACAACCTGTTTCGCTCGGCCAACTGCGGACTGGGCATCACCGAGATTCAACCACTGCAGGACATCCACCTGCGCGGCATCGGCCGCGTGGTGCTGGAGGGAGCGGACCGCCCGCGCGCGACCGGCGATGGCGGCAAGAAGCTCGGCGTCAACACCTTCGGCACCGACGCGGGAGTCGCGGGCGAGAACCCCAACGGCGATTGGCGGAACATCGGCATCCTGCTGGCGTTCGTCGACGGCTTCAGCATCCAGAACCTGACCTTGCAGGATTCGCACGGCTGGGCGATCTCGTTGGAGCGCTGTGCCCACGGCACGCTACGGGACCTGGATTTCGCATCCCAGGGATTCAAGATGATCGACGGCGTCCGGCAGACGATTTTGAACCAGGACGGGATCGACCTGCGGCTGGGCTGCCATGACATCCTGGTCGACAATATCAGTGGGTACACCGGCGACGACCTGGTGGCCTTGACCGCCATTCCACGGGCGGACAGCGTAGCGGGCGGCACGGCGTCCACGATGGTCAGCAGTGCCGCGGACCGCGGCCAGGGCCAGGACGACATCCGGCAGATCATGCTGAGGAACATCCGTGGCTACTGCCGCGGCGGGCACCACATCGTCCGCCTGCTGAACACCTCCGGGGTCCGCTTGTACGACATTCTCCTCGACGGCCTGATCGACACCTCACCCGCGGACCTGCAGTGCCGGGCGGCCGTGAAGATCGGCGACCACGCCTACGGCGGCGGCATCGCCCCGCTGGGCGATACCTCGCGGATCGTGATCAACAACGTCCTGAGCAGGTCGCAGCAGGCGATCCTGATCGGCGGATCGCTGAGCGACTCGATCCTGACGAACATCGTCCAGCACGGTCCCGGCGGCCAGGCCATCACGATCGCCGCGGGCCCCGAACACGTCCGCGACGTGACCACGACCAATGTGCGGGTCGTCGGTCCCGCCCCCCACCCTCCGAACGATCGTTCATCCTAATCTCTCACCCGAATCCCCTTCATTGCCGCCCAAGCACCAAACGCGAAACAGGCATTCGTTCAAAGGCGCGAGCAACGCCCCCGCGCATGGGACGCCGGCCTGGGGGAGCACCTCGCGTGGGGCGTTGCCGGCGCGGTTCAACGAGCTGATGCCAACCGCGTGCACCGCCCCGCCGCAGCGACCTGCACCCGCCAGCCGCCGTTGCTCTTTGGGCCCTAACTGGCGCCGGGACCGCACCAATCTTGCCGGGTCAGCGAAACGGGGTTCTCGTGCTGTGTTCCGAGGACGATCCGCAATGGCACTCGGTAATCCCTCACCGTCCCAGACGACCGGGGACGGTCCTCACTTCCGGCCTGCGCCGATCTTGACCAGCACCGTGCCGTGCGGCGGAACGGCGGCGGTCAACCCGGTGTCAGACTCGCCCAGATCCTTGTGCAACCACAAGTCGCGTACGGGCTGCTTGCCGCGGAGCTTCAAGGCGCTCCAGTTGACTTGCACTTCGGCGGCGGAGAAGCCGCGATTGAACAAGCCGACGGCCAGCGTCCCGTCGGCACCAGTCGTGCTTGAGATACGGAGTCCCGCCAACGACCGGACGCGGGGTTCCGGCGAGGTCGTGCACGACGAGCTCATTCTGGCCCCGTGAAGCTCAGGCGAATCGTAGCGGCCTCAACGGCATGTCGGGCTCAACGGCAACAGCGGGGCCGCGTATCCCGGTTGCTGCTACGGGTCCAAGCCAGGCGGGCCCGCGACGCGGAATTTCAGGAGGGTCACGGACAGCGGGGCGAAGGCGTAGGTCAGCCTGTCGCCCGCCAGCGTGGTCTTGTCCGCCACCGTCCGAATGCGGTCGGGCTCGCGCCAGGAATTCGCCGCATCTCGCTCGCCGGCTTTCGCCGTGTCCAAGATCGTCTGGACTTCGACGGACTCGGCCAGCGGGGCGAACGCGGCCACATCGAGCGTCCGCGATTGAACGCTCGCGGTGTGGTTCACCGCGAACACCGCCAGAACGGCGCCGTCAGTCGACCATGTGGCACTGGTGTCCACCGCTGGGTCCGCCGGCAGGTCCGCATCCAGTTGGATCGCCAGCGGAATCTGCCCGGCGTGGTTGGCATACAATTCCTGGACGTAGTACGTCGGCGTCTTGTACAGGGCGTGGTTGTTCGTCTGGAGCACGCCGCTGCAAAAGCTGTCGGCCAAGTTGCTGCGGTTGGCGATCTCGATCGCGTCGCAGTGGCGGTGCATCAAGTTGTGGTAGCGGGCACAGTCGAGCGCATTGTCCAGCGTCCAGAGCATCGCGCGGCCCAGCCCCCAGTCGCCGGCCGTCGTATTCCACTCGGTGATCCCCAAGCGGATGTCGCGGCCGGGGGCCTGGGCGGCGAGCCAGGCCTGGCATTGCCGCACGTCCTCCTCCATCCCCGACAGGTTCCGGCAGCCGTAGTGGTGTGGGCAGATGTAGTCGATGAACGGCCCAGCCCGCTGCACGAGTCCGGGTGAAGGGAACGCCGCCATGAGCTTGATCGCCGGGTCGACCGCTTTCATCGCTTGACAGAACGCGGCCAAGCCATTCTGGTACTTCTCGTCGCCCAGCTCATTGCCGATCTGCCAGTACCGGATGCGATACGGTTCGGGGTGCCCGTTTGCCGCCCGCTTGGCGCCCATCGGCGACGTGGCGGCGCCGTTGAAGTACTCGACTTGATCCGCCGCGTCCTGCGGCGTCCGGCCGGTGAAACGCACGCAGATCAGCGGTTCGGCGCCGACCCATTGGCACAGCTGGACGAACTCTTCCAGGCCCGCATTTCCCGGCTCGAGCCCGCCCCAGCAGGTCGTAAACGGGACTCGCCGGGCGGGATCGCCGATCGTCGCCGTCCAGTCGAAGCCCTCGGTGGTACTGCCCCCGAAGCGGATGATGCCCGGCTTCAACGCCTTGATCGCCTCGGCCACATCCCGTCGCCAGCCGAACACGTGGTCCGTGGGCAGCAGCGATACATGGTCGATCCAGACGGTGCTGGAACACGGGGGCGGAACTCGCGCGCCCTGAGCACCGCCCGTCCCGTATTCGCGGCTGTCGGAACTGCGGAACGAGATGCTCAGCGTGGCGTTCGCGTCCGACTCGGTGGGAGTCAGCACCACCTCGAATTTCTGCCACTCGGGTCCGGGGCGGAATTCGGCCGCGGCATAGGTTTGGCCCTCGCCCCACAGCGTCACGCGAACCGGACGGTCGAGACCTTGGGAGCGCAAGTGCAGCGCGCACTTGAGCGGTTGCCCGCGGCGGACGCACTTGCCACCCTGGGAGATTCCCAGCGTACAGGGCTCGCCGGGCGTGGCCGTAATCCGCTGGGCGAGGCGTCCGTTGAACGGCTGGTCGGCATCCCGTGCGTACTCGCCACGATGCACCGACTCGTCGGGATACCAAGGCTTCTCGATCCGGTCCGTTTCCTTCCGGAATTCGAAGCCGTAGGCCGGCACGCCTTCGAAGCTAGCATCATGGACCTGCTCGGCCGACATCGACAGAGTCAGGCCGCACAGGTACTCGATGAACTGGCCGTACTGAAACGGACTGATCCTGCCCGGACAGAGCGGTTGGCGAGTGACGGTCAACATGGAGACGACGGCCTCGATCTGGTCGAGCGAGATGCCGTCGAACCAGGCCGCGCCGGTGCCTTTGCCATAGCCCACGAAAAAGACCGCGATCCGGGTCAGCCCGGTGCCGGGCGGGGTGAAGTAGATCGTCTCCTGCGTCC
>CAIYOB010000070.1 GCA_903927685.1 uncultured Planctomycetaceae bacterium | reverse complement strand
GGTTCGAGCAGTACTACTCGATCCGCTTTCGGAACTATCCCGTCGGTGCTGAGTACTTGCACGAGTCGGAACAGGTCGCTTGCGGATAGGCGGGAGAAAATCGCACGCACGCGTCCAGACGCACAACTCTCCCGCGGGAATTGCCTGTGCCATGTTGCCCGATACGTTTCGCTGTTTCCTGGTCACGAAGGCCCCCGACGGCCAAGTCCGCGTCGAGGTCACCCAGCGTCCCCTGAGTGCCTTGCCGGCAGGGGATGTGCTGATCCGCGTGGACTACTCGTCGCTGAACTACAAGGACGCCTTGGCCGCCACCGGACATCCCGGCGTCAACAAACAGTTTCCGCATATTCCCGGCGTCGATGCCGCCGGCCGCGTGGTCGAATGCGGTTCCGGCCAGTTTGCCTGCGGCGAACCGGTGCTGGTCACCGGTTTCGACATGGGCGCCAACCGCTGGGGCGGCTGGAGCGAATACGTGCGGGTACCCAGCGAATGGGTCGTTCCGCTGCCGGCCGCGTTGTCCTTGCGGGACAGCATGATCCTGGGCACCGCCGGCTTTACGGCCGGACTGTGCGTGGACGCCCTGCAGAAACACGGCGTGCTGCCGGACTCGGGAGACGTCGCGGTGACGGGCGCCAGCGGCGGCGTCGGGACTTTCGCCGTCGCCGTGCTGGCCAAGCTGGGCTATCGCGTCGCGGCGATCACCGGCAAAGCAGCCGCGCACGAGTACCTGCAGCGCCTGGGCGCCGCCCAGATCCTCGGCCGCGACCAAGTGGACGATCGCAGCGGCAAGCCGCTGTTGTCCGGCCGCTGGGCAGGAGCGGTCGATACGGTCGGCAGCCACATCCTGGGCACGCTCCTCCGCGCGACGCGGCACAGCGGCTGCGTCGCCGCTTGCGGGCTGGCCGCCGGCAGCGACCTGCCGGTGACCGTGCACCCATTCATCTTGCGCGGCGTCGCCTTGGCCGGCATCGACGCCGCCTGGGGCTCGATCCCCTTGCGGCACGAGATCTGGCGGCGCCTCGCCGGCCCCTGGCAACTCGACTGCCTGCCACGGATTGCCCGATTCGCCGAACTGTCGGACCTGCCTGTGCACATCGCCGACATCCTGGCGGGCCGCGTCACCGGCCGCGTCGTCGTGAACCTTGGCTCCGACGAGCCGAACTAAGCGCGTTCGCTGCGTTCGACTACGGGCATCCCAAGGTCTGGCGTGGACGGTGGACCAAACGCCGTGGACCTGCACTCTCGCCTTTCCGAGCGTCCATTTTCTTGACACTTTCTTGACGCTTTCTCGTCACTTTGCTTCGATTCACGCTGTCGCCCCACCCTGACGATGGGGACTTGGTGGCGGAACCGGAGCCCCGTGCGCTTCCCGATTAACTCGACCCACCCGCAAAAGCGAGACGATCGGCCTTTTCGTTCAATCTGGCACAGGCGTTAGACGATCAATAACCATGAGCAACCGTCCATCCGTCACAGTCACCCCGGTCATTCGGCTGGCGACGGTTTCTCGTAGCGGCTTTCGAGGGGGCCGACGGACGACATGGAGACGCGAGGGGCTTGATCATGTACGACGCGGGCACTTTTTCGGTAACATCGCAGCCGCTGGCAGTCAAGCGGCCGCTGACATCCACGGTCATCCTGCGTGTTTCGTGGATGCTGCTGGCTGGCGTCCTGATCGCCGTCGGCGGCGGCTGCTCTCTGTTCCAGGGCGCGCGGGACTACATTCAGTACAACGACGCGACGGATGATTTCGTGGTCGGCTGGCGGAATTACGTCTGGGCGAACAAGGCGTGGCATGCCCGCAAGGCGTCTCACGCGTGCGAGCCGCAGCTGTCCGATTTCGGGGAAGGCTTCCGGGCCGGCTACCGGGATGTGGCGGGAGGGGCCAACGGCTGCCCGCCGCCATTGCCGCCGCGCAACTACTGGAGTTGGAAATTCCAGAGTCCCGAGGGGCAGGCCAAGATCGCGGCCTGGTTCGCCGGGTATCCGCATGGCGCCAAGGCGGCGGAGGAAGACGGTGCGGGGAACTGGCGCCAGATCCCCGTGTCGCACGTCATCGAACAGCAGTACTCGCCTGAGTTTGGCCAGGCGCAGATCCCGCGATGTGACGGCTCGTGCTATCCGCAACCG
>CAIYOB010000069.1 GCA_903927685.1 uncultured Planctomycetaceae bacterium | reverse complement strand
GAATCCAGTGTCCTGGGGGGCGATTGCCTGCTCATGGCCGTGTTCTTGCTCCTCCTGGTACTCGGCATGTTCGCAACCATCTTCTGGCAACTTGGACAGGTGTTCCCGTGGGTCGCCGCCGCCTGCTTTGCTCTGGCCGTCTACGTCTTCCACTTCTCGAACGTCCGCGTCGAAAAGGCCAGGGCTCGATGGTTGGACCGCGGCAAGCACCTTGGCGACCTGGAAGCGTGGCCGTTGTTCCGCCCAACGGACGTAGAAACGGCACGCAGGCATCCGAGACTCTTGAAAGGCAACGAAGTCCCATGAACCGACAACCGTTTGCCAAGCCGCCGCGGTGGTGGTCGCCGAAGCTGAATCGCTGGTGGGTCGCCTGGTGGCGGCCCTGGCGGAAACGGATGCAGCACGGCAAGCATCGCCTGCTGAGTGTGGATGTCCGGGGCCTGGAACACGTGCGGGAAGCCTGCGCCCACGGGCACGGGGTGCTCCTGACGCCGAACCACTCTGGCCACGCCGACCCGTTTGTGATGTATACGGCGGCCGACGAGCTGGGCTGCCCGTTCTATGTCATGATCGCCTGGCAGAACTTCATCCGCGACGGCTGGCTGAGAAGCATGGCCTTGCGGCATCACGGCGGTTTCAGTGTGGATCGCGAGGGCACGGACTTGCAGGCGGTGCGCCAGGCGACGGAGATCCTCACGTCGCGTCCGAATCCGTTATGCATCTTCCCCGAGGGCGAAGTGTACCACCTGAACGATCGCCTCACCCCGTTCCGGGAAGGGCCGGCCGCCATCGCCCTGATGGCGGCGCGCAAGGCCGCGCGGCCCGTCGTCTGTATTCCTTGTGCGATCAAGTACCGCTACGTCGAAGATCCCACGCCGGACCTGCTGCGGGTGATGGAGAACCTCGAGCGGGCGATCCACTGGCGGCCGCGGCCCGACCTGCCGCTGGGCCAGCGAATTTACCATTTCGTCGAGGGCGTCCTGGCCCTCAAGGAGATCGAGTTCCTCGGCCGGACCTGTTCCGGTCCTTTGCCTGAGCGACTGGCTGGCCTGATCGACTTCATCCTCAACTTCCTGGAAGTACGCCATGGCCTGGAGACCGTGCCGGCAACCGTTCCCGAACGCGTCAAGGCCCTGCGGCAGCAGATCATCAAGGAAATCACCGACCTGCCCGCCGGCGATCCTGCCCGCCGACAGGGTGAGGAGGACTTGGAGGATGTGTTTCTGGTCGTGCAGTTGTTCAGCTACCCGGGCGACTATGTGGCCCAGCAGCCGACCGTCGAACGCCTGGCCGAGACGCTAGACAAGTTCGAAGAGGACGTTTTGCGTGTCAAGACTGCTGGCATCCGGGGAGCTCGCACGGCGACGCTCACGTTCGGCGAACCGATACCAGTCGCCGCTGGGCGCACGGAAAAGCGGGCGGCCGCCACGCTGACCAACACGCTCGAACAGCGCGTTCAAGGGCTGTTGGACCAAGCCCCAGTCGTTGAACGCCGTCTTCACGGCTAAATTCCGAGTGCTCCGGGAGTTGCGGGTTCTGGGACGCGGGTTACTCGATTGACAGTCGAGTTTTTTTCCGGCGGACAGCAAGAAATCGCCCGGTGCTGCACTTTAGTACCATCCGAGACTCCCACAGCCGCGAGGACCTCAGCTCATGACATGCCCGCAAGTCACCTTGCCCTGCCCTACGTCGAGGAACGTCGCGTGCCGTGGGGAAATCTCGTTCCGGCGACGAAGAATTCGCCGTCGCCGCGGGGAATTTCGCGTTAAAGGGACTCCGATTTGGTAGGTGCCTAGCCGCCTCAGAATCCAGGAAGACCTAGCCGAAGGCGAACCGACTCCGCTACAGCAGCACAGAAAACCAAGCCGCCGATTTCGAATCAAAGGTCCTGAAACACAAGGAATCAACCGTGACAGAGAATACCCCGGCGTTGGCCGTCCGAGACACGGATTCACCCCCGAATTGGCCGCGTGGCTTTTGGAACTTGATGTTTACCCAGTTCCAGGGTGCGTTCTCTGATAACGCGCTGCGCTGGCTCGTCATTTTCCCCGTCCTGGTCTCGGTCACGTTGAGCGATGCCGACAAGGAGGGCTTGGCCTCACACGCCTCGCTGCTGTTCGCCCTGCCGTTTCTGCTGTTCTCTACCATCGGCGGTTGGATGGCGGACCGCTTCAGCAAACGCTCGGTGATGCTCGGCGTGAAGCTTGGGGAAATCGCCATCATGCTCTTCGCCATGCTCGCGTTGGCGTGGGAGAATCAGCCGCTGCAGCTCGCCGCGATCTGCCTGATGGGGATCCACAGCACGTTCTTCGCCCCGGCGAAATACGGGGTCATGCCCGAAGTTCTGCCGGTCTCGAAACTTTCGGCAGGAAACGGCATCCTTGAGATGCTCACCTTCGTCGGCATCATTCTCGGCACCTTCGCCGGCGGTTGGCTGGCGGAGACGCTCGTGCATCAGGAAGGCTGGTCCGGAGCGATCCTGGCAGTGCTGGCTGCCGTCGGTTTCCTGACCAGCCTGGGGATCCCCAAGGTGCCGGCCGCCGATCCCGGCAAGCGACTCAATTTGAACATCATCGGGGAGATCTGGTGCAACCTGCGGGTGATGAAGGCGGACCGCGACCTCTGGCGTGCCAACTGGGGCAACACGGCTTTCTTTTTCGTCGCCACGCTGGTGCAGATCAATCTGGCACTTTTCGCCCAGAAGGTCTTCCAGCTGAAGCCCACTGAACAGGCCTGGCTCCAAGCCGCACTCAGCCTCGGCATCGGTGCGGGCAGCGGTCTGGCCGGCAAGCTGTCCCGCGGCCGGATCGAGTACGGTTTGATTCCGCCGGGTGCCGGCCTGATGGCGCTGGCGGCTTTGGGGCTCGGCTGGCCGGGGATTGGCAAGGCCGAGTTCATCGCGGGCCTGGCGCTGTTGGGGCTCGGCGGCGGGCTGTTCATCGTGCCAATCGTATCAGTGTTGCAGCATCGTCCGTCGGCCCAGACGAAGGGAGCGGTGCAAGGCGCGGCGAGTTGGCTTTCCTGGGTGGGCATTGCTGCAGCAGCCATGACCCAGACCTTCCTCTCCGGTCCGGCGCAGCTCAGCTACGGCCAGATCTTCTGGGCCTGTGGCGTCGTGGCCGCCTTGGCTGGCGTCTTCGTCGCCTGGTCCCGGCCGCGAGCCGTGCCCGAGATGCTCGCCCGCTGGGCGACTTCTTGAAAGGTTATGAACCATGTCTAGTTTCCTGCAGACGCTCTTTTGGGGACTGATCCGCTATGTGCTTCGCCTGCGTTATCGGGTGCAACTGATCGGGGCCGAGCAACTGCGAACCGTCACGGGCCCCACACTGGTCATGCCGAACCATCCGGCCTACATCGACCCACCGCTCCTGCTTAGCCACGTGCGGCCGGGACGGCCCCTGCGACCCATCGTCTATGGAGGTATCTTTCGCCGACCGCTGCTCTACCCGTTCATGCGGCTCATCGACGCCTTTGAGGTGCCGGACCTGGGCCGGCATAGTCACGGTGCGCGCGAGCAGACACTGGCCATGATCGAGGCCATGGTGAGCGGTTTGCAGCGGGGCGAGAGTTTCTTGATCTACCCTTCGGGCCACGTCAAGCGGCGGCCGGAGGAGGTGCTCGGTTCGGCCCGGGCCGCCGCGGAGATCCTCGCACGTTGTCCCCAAGCCCAAGTCATCCTGGTCCGGACCAGTGGACTCTGGGGCAGCAGTTTCAGCTACGCCCAGACGGGCAACCCGCCGCACCTGGCCCGCTGCGTGCTACGCGGCTTTGCCTGGCTGCTGGCCGGCCTGCTGTGGTTCGCGCCGCGGCGCAAAGTGACGATGACCATCGAAGTGCTCGATCGGAGCCGCCTGGCGGGTCTGTCGCGCGAGCAGATCAACGCCTTCCTGGAAGCGTGGTACAACCGGAACGGCAAGGAGCCAGCCACGTTCGTTCCGTACCATCACCTGTTGGGTCCGCGCCAGTTTACGTTCCCCGACTTGGCCTCGAACCAGGCGCTGGCGTTGGACGGCGTCAAGCCGGCCACGATCAAGGCGATTGACGGCCTGCTGGAGGAGCATCTCGGCCGACGGTTGGACGAGGACGAGCGGCAGCTAACCACCTCCTTGGACAGCCTGGGACTGGACAGCTTGGAACGGATGGATCTGGCCTTGCAGATCGAAGATCGATTCGGATTCCGTTCGGACCATGTGGCCGGCACCGTCGGCGAGTTGTGGGCTTTGGCGGAGGGGCGGCTGAGCGGTTCCGATGAGGCTGCCGCGACCTCGCCTCCGGCTTGGAGCCAGCCTCGTCGGCACCGCGGACCGGTCGCGCTTCTGGCCGAAACCGTGGGCGAAGCGTTCGTCCGGCGATCCTTGGCCCAGCCGGGCGACGTGGCGGTGGCCGATCGCGTGTCCGGGGTCTTGACCTACCGGCGATTGCTGGTGGGCGCTAAGCTGCTTAGTCAACAACTCGGCCAGCTGTCCGTTCGCGAGGCAGGGCCGGAGCCACGTGGTCCGGTCTCTCCGGGACGGGATGCGAGTCTCGGAGAGGCTCGCCCACGTGAGGCGGTCGGCGTCATGCTGCCGGCCTCGGTGGCCGCCGACGTGGTCTATTTCGCACTGCTTCTGGCCGGCAAGTTACCCGTGATGCTGAACTGGACCACCGGCCCCGGGAATCTGGCACACGCCGTCCAGAGCATGAACATCCGCCATGTGGTGACTTCCCGACGGCTGATCGATCGACTGGGGATCTCGGTGGACGGCGCGGAGCTGGTGTTCTTGGAAGAACTGCGGGGTCGGATCGGCAAGTTCCGGGCGCTCGGTACGCTGCTGGCCTCCTATCTCGGCACGCGTCACTGGCTGCGCCGATTGCCGCCTGCCGACCCCGACGCTCCGGCGGTCGTGCTGTTTACGTCCGGGTCGGAGAGCGCCCCCAAAGCGGTGCCGCTCAGCCATCGCAATGTACTCCACAACGTGCATGCCGCGATCGACGTGCTGGGGCTGACGAGGGACGATGCCCTGTTGGGTTTTCTCCCACCCTTTCACAGTTTCGGCCTGACTGGCGGCATGCTCATGCCGATTCTGCTTGGCGTGCGGGTGGTCCATCACCCGGACCCGACCGACGCTCGAGGGCTGGTCGAGTTGACGGCTCGCTACCGGGCCACGCACCTGATGACCACGCCCACTTTCTTGAGCTACCTGCTGGGCCGCGCCACACCTGACGACCTGCAGTCGCTGCGGGTGGTGGTCACGGGGGCGGAGAAATGCCCGGAGGCGGTGTTCGCGCGCTGTGTCGAAGTGGCTCCCCAGGTCACGATCCTGGAGGGCTATGGGATCACCGAGTGCGCCCCGGTTGTGGCTGGCAACCGCCTTGGCCGCAGCAAGCCGGGCACGGTGGGTCGGCCACTGGACGGCGTCGAGGTCTGTGTGGTCGATCCCGAGACGAACGCCCCCTTGCCGGTCCATACCACGGGCATGCTCCTGGTGCACGGACCGACCGTGTTCGCCGGCTACTGGAACCACGACGGGCCGCAGCCGTTTACCGAGCGAGACGGAAAGCGCTGGTACGTAACTGGCGACCTCGTGGCCTTGGATGAGGAGGGCTTTATCCACTTCCGGGGGCGTCTGAAACGGTTTCTGAAAGTCGCCGGCGAAATGGTCTCCCTGCCGGCCCTGGAGGAGCCGTTCCTGCGGCGTTACCCGCCCACCGACCGGGGACCGCAGGTCGCCGTGGAGGGCATCGAGACGCCGGACGGCCGGTGGATCGTCCTGTTCAGCGTCATCGACATCTCATTGCGCGAGGCCAATGCGCTGCTGGTCGAGGCTGGCTTTCGGGGCGTAATGCGACTGGACGAAGTCGCCAGACTGGAGTCCATTCCGGTCCTGGGGACGGGAAAAACCGATTACAAGGTGCTGCGGAAACTGATCGCCCAACGGCAGGCCTCCGTCCCTTAGAACCTGGGAAAGCGGTGCAATGCGCGGCGAGTTGGCTTTCCTGGGTGGGCATTGCTACGGCAGCCATGACCCAGACCTTCCTCTCCGGTCCGGCGCAGCTCAGCTACGGCCGGATTCT
>CAIYOB010000068.1 GCA_903927685.1 uncultured Planctomycetaceae bacterium | reverse complement strand
TCCGCCGGATCATTCTGCAGGTCGTACAGCTGCAATGCGGGACTCAGCGCAAGCTTCCAGCGGCCGGACCTGACAGCAGCCAGCTGACCCTCGGCTCCGTGGTAGAAGAAGGCGTTGAGGTACTCCTCGCGAATGATGATGTTGGCCCACTCCCCAGGCGGGTCCCAGGGACGGCGCAGCGGCACGGCCGCATTGATCGATAACCCTGGCTGTGCGGCGGGAATACCGTCCGTCTGGCCGGACAGCAGCGGCGTAAGATCGCGTCCGTCAACGACACGGCCTTCGGGAACTCGCAATCCGGCGACGGTCGCCAGAGTCGGGAACCAGTCCATGGCATGGACCAGGACCGGCGACACGTGGCCCTTCCGTACGCCAGCCCCCCAGGCGATGCATGGGACGCGGATCCCGGCCTCCCACGTCGTGAGTTTGTGGCCGCGCAGGGGCTGCGAGGCATTGCGGCCCGGACCGCGCCCGTTGTCGGACGCATAGACCACGAGCGTGTTGCCGGCGATGTCAAGCGACTGCAGGGCATCGACCAGCTGGCCGACGCAGTAATCCAGCTCCTCGATCGCATCTCCGTACGGTCCCCAGCCGGACTTGCCCCGGAACGCGTCGCTCGCTGCCACGGGCTCGTGGAGCATCGTATGCGCCAAGTAAAGGAAGAACGGCCGCCGGGCCTCGGCCTGCTGCTGAACGAACGCGATGGCCTCGTCAGTGTACAGGCGAGCTAGTTCGGCAGGATCGGCGGGACGCTTCACGACCTCGTCATCGCGCAGCAGGGGTACGCCGCCGTCCCGGTCAAAATACACGGTCTCGGCCGGATCGAGGTTGTGGAGCAAGCCGAAGTAGGAATCGAACCCTTGGGCGCGGGGACGCCGTTCAGGCGTGAATCCAACGTGCCACTTTCCCACGCACGCCGTGGCATAGCCGCCGGCGCGGAGCAGTTCTGCAATCGTCAGTTCGCCGCTCGGGATGCCCCGCTTCGAGTCGGCTCGCTGAACCCATGTTTCCATGCCGAAGCGACGCGGGTAACGCCCGGTAAGCAGACCGGCGCGCGACGGCGAACAGATGGGCGCAGCCGCGTAGTAGTCCGTAAAGCGAACACCGGCGGCGGCCAGCCCGTCCAGACGCGGTGTTTGGACTTCGCTGCCGCCGTAACAGCCCAGATCGTAATACCCCTGATCGTCCACGAGGATGAAGACGATATTGGGCGGGGCAGGGACCGTCGCCCAGCACGTGAAACCAAGTACGCAGAACAGCGTGGGCGTCATCATCGCTCCGAGCGGGCAGAGAAAAACTCGCGAGTCCAGCAGTTTACGCCCCCCCAAGGCGCGAAGTTCCTGGCCCCGCGGGCTGCGGTAAGGCCGTACGAGCATGCCGTTGGCTTCGGCGTCGGCCACGATCTCCTCGTTGTCCGGGTCCCACACCGGCTTGCGGCCGGTGCGCAGGGAATCGCTTGACAATCCGACGGTTCATGGTGGACATACTGGGGTCTCGGTCAGGAGGCAGTGTCCGTCAGGTTCGTTCCCGTTGTCTGCGACGACGACCCGAAAGCCGACGTTGTGGACCGCTTGCCAGGCCGGATAGCTCACACGGAACGAGCTGCGGCAGCGCGATGGCCGGTCCGTAAACGCCCCGCCGCGGACCACCTTGCGATCGTCGGGCGTGGCCGCGTTGCCGCCCTTGTCCGCGAGGGAAGGGGAAGGGCCGTAGGCGGAACGCGTCCACTCGGCGACGTTGCCATGCACATCGTACAGCCCCCAGGCATTGGGGCGATAGGAACCGACCGTCGCCGTCGCGATGGCCTGGTCGTCGAATCGCATGTCCGCGGGCAGCGGCTGCAGGTTGACCACGCCGGCGGTCCCGGCGTACAGACAGGCCAGCGAGCGGTCGGCGACGTTCGCCCAGGGCGCAAAGTTCGTACCCGTGTCGCCGTAGCCCAGGGCGGTGGTCGTGCCGGCCCGCGCGGCGTACTCCCACTGAGCCTCCGTGGGCAACGAAAACGGCTCGCCGGTAAGGTCCGACAGCCGCGTGCAAAACGCCATCGCCTCGTCCCACGAGACACGCAGTACCGGCTGCCGGGGCTCGTCCAGTTGGACGCCCGGCCCGTCAAATTCAATCTGGCGTTTCGTGAAGTAGCCGGACGCGTGGTCGGGGAAAAACCGGCGGAACTGGGCGTTGGTGATCTCGTGCCGCCCGATCCAGATCGGTCGCTCGATCCGCACTACGCGGGCGGGCCATTCATCGTCCGCGCCCTCGCCCGTAGTGTCGCCCATCACAAACGACCCGGCGGGGATCTGAACGAGTTCCAACTCGACTCCGTCGCCCAGCGGGATGGTTCTGGTCGCAGGCGTAAGGCTCGGCGCCGGTGGCGGCAGTTGGGCGAGCAATTGGGCAACGGTCTCGCGGCGTTCGGCGGGCGACATGGCTGAGGACTCAGGCACGATCGGTGCGGCGGTCGGCCGGAGCAAGGCGACCGGGAGCGATTCCGGGTCACTCGGCGCGCCGCCGAATTGCTGAGCCAGCTCGTGGCGGCGGCGATCGACCCGGCCCGGAATCTCGGCCACCTCGCCCCACGTGCCGTGACAGGGTCCGTTCAGGTCGATCCAGGTGGCGAGCCGCTCCCAGGCCTCCCGGTCCAACGCGACCCCGTAGTGGCCCTTCTCCAGCAGCTGGATCAGCTCGCTCGTGTTCGCATGGTACTCGCCCGGCCTCAGCAACGTGACTCCATCCTCGATGTTCACGCGGCGAATGTAGGGGATCAGGGCCTCGTAGGCGGGCGTGTAGAGCGTGCGGAGTTCTCCGTAGGGTTGAGGCATGCCCCGGCAAGGCTGAAAACGCTCGGGGTACTGGCTGGCGAGCGACGGATCGAGCCGCGTGGCGCCGAGTCTGGACAGCGGCAACCCCGCGTAGCTGTTGAACTCGCTCTGGTCGCGGAGGTCCGGAATCGTCCGGCCGTCATCCCGCGGCTGGCCGTTGTGACAGCCGACGCAATGGAGATCGAGCACCGGCTGGACTTCGCGGGCAAAGTCAAACCCCCGCGCCGGACCGTGCCAGGGTTCGATCTCGGAAACGGGCCGCAACGTGGCCAGG
>CAIYOB010000067.1 GCA_903927685.1 uncultured Planctomycetaceae bacterium | reverse complement strand
TTCGCTGAACCCACTGGCGGCTTGGTGCAGTGCCCGCTGCGAGGGGACCAGGTCGCCCGCAAACGACTGTTGCAAGGCCGCCGATGTTCCCGCCAGGCTGTCGACCGCCGTCCGCAGAGTCTGCTGGGCGGCGTCTAAGTCTTCGCTGAGTCGCGTCTGCAGCCGGACCAGGGAATGCACGACGTTCTCGCCATCCGCCAGTCCCTGGCCAGCCCGTTGCAGTTCCAGCATGGCCGACGTCAACTTGCCGGTGGTCTCCTGGTGCTCGTCCGCTGCCGGAGCGAACTTATGCTGGACGGCCTCGGAAAACACCCCGGCGGAAGCGGAAAACGAGGCGATGGCGCGGTCGGCTTCGGGCGCCAGGGCGGAGATTCGCTCGAGCGACTGGACGACTTCGGCGTGCAAGTTGTCGATCCGCTCCAACAGCCCTTCGGCGCGGCCGTTGAACTGCGAGATGCCCGCCAAGAATGCTTCGTGCGCCGGCAAAACCTGTTTCACCAGCGAACGATTCAGGGTCTTGAACGCATTGGTGTGGGCGTTGACCGTATCCTGCAAGTCGCCGCTGCCGACTCGCAGCTGCAGCGTGCTCTCGTTGATCCGGCCCACGGATTCCGCCAGGGTGTCGATCGACGCCTGGTGCGTTTTGGCGGCTTCCACGAACCGCTGCTCGACCGCCGCCCGAAACGATTCAACCGCCGCGTCCAGCCCCGTCGTAGCCCGTTGGCCGACGGGGATCATGGCGTCGAGTGTATCAACGGCGTACTCGACCGCCGCCGTGAATTCCGCCAACCGGGCGGGCAGTTCGCGAAGTTGGCCGTTGAAACCGGCGTGAGTCTCCTGGAACTCGCGGGCCGCCTGCCGGATCGCGGCGGTGCCCTCGTGCAGTGCGCGGAGGTTCTCGTGCTCCTGTTCGGCCGCGGCGCCGACCGCTTGGGCCATCTTCTCCATCGCCTGAATGGCCTTGACCGTGGCCGCTTGCGTGTCCAAACCGACGCGGCTCCAAATGGCCTCGTCGAACCACACGCGGGCTGCGTAACGGACTTGTTCCACCTTGCGGCCGACCAGGTGCAACAGCGGTTGATTGACCAGCGCCAGCACGGCGCCGGTCCCGACGCCGGCCGCCAACGGGGCGACGATCAGCAGCAATTCGCCCAGACTCTGCTCGCCGGTGTGCGAGAAATCGATCAGCGCGAATCCCAGGACGGTGATGATCACGCCCAGCAAGGGCGCCATCACGCCGGCCCGCTGCAGTAACACGTAGTCACTGTTGCTGGCGATCTGGGTGTCGAGTTCCTTGAGGACATCGTCGCGCGTAAAATTGCTGGGAGTCCGCGAGTCGCGTGGGAAGTTCTGGTCCACCCACTTCAGCCAGGGGATGTCGCGGACAAACGCGTCGATGTCCCGCCCGTGCCCGCCGGCCTCCAGATCCGCCAGCAGCTTGGACAACTTGCGGTGGTGCCGCTTCATGCGGGACCAGAACCGCAGGCAGAGAAACACCTGCATGGCGAAGAAAGCCGCGCCGATGAAGACGACGTTCCAGTGATTGGCCCACGGCAGTTGGGGGAAGGTTAGACCAAGCATGTTTGACTCTACGTTATGGATTGGCTCTCGTCGAGATTCTCCGCCGTCGCAATAGCTCCGGGAGACGAGCGCACAGTCAATCGCCCGGACTAGCCCGCGCCAAAACGCTCGGCCAGCCGATACTTGTCCTCGACGCCGATCAGCGAGTTGAATTCCTGGAAGGACATCAGTTGGTCATCGAGGCCCGCCGTCGTTCCGTCCTGACGCACTTTGGCGTAGGTCCGGGCGAGGCTCTGGGCCGACGCGAACAGGCCGGCCAGCGGATACAGGATCAGGTGGAAGCCCAGCCGGGCCAGTTCGTCCCGCGGCAGGACCGGCGTGCGGCCGCCCTCGATCATATTGGCCACGTTGGGCGGCGGTGCGCGTCGGCCGATCGCTTCCAGATCCTCGACCGAGGAAGGCGCTTCGATGAAACTCGCGTCCGCACCGGCTTCCCGGGCCGCGACGACCCGCGCGACCGCTTCGTCCAGGCCCTGGACGGCCAACGCGTCCGTGCGGGCGACGATGAAGAAGTCCCCGTCGCCGCGGGCTTCGACTGCGGCCCGGATCTTCTGCACGTACTCGTCGCGCTCCACGATCCGCTTGCCACGCATGTGCCCGCAGCGTTTAGGCCAGACTTGATCCTCCAGGAAGCAGCCCGCGGCCCCGGCGGCCAGCAATTCGCGGACCGTTCGGAAGACGTTCAGCGGGTTGCCATATCCCGTGTCGGCGTCGACGATCACCGGGATGCGGACGCTGGCGCAGATCCGCCGAGCCTGGTCGAGCATCTCGGTCTGGGTGAGGATTCCCAAATCCGGTTCGCCCAGAAACGTGGCGGCGACGGAATAGCCGGAGACGAAGGCCAGCGGAAACCCCGCCCGCTCGGCCAGTTTTGCCGATAGGGCGTCGTACACGCCGGCAAACGACGTCGGGCCGACTTGCTCCAGGATTCGGTGAATGCGGGTTCGAGGCATCGTTCGTGGTCTCGCGGAGGGGGAAAGAAGCAAGGGGACACCAGCGCGGCAAAGATCATCAGACTGCATCCGGCGGAATCGCTCAAGAGGGGCGCGGGGGCTTGAACTCGCTCCGTTTCGAGGCGACGCGCCGGCCGCTCCGGGCAGTTTTGCGGTCGCCCGAGCTCCGACGCGCCCGGATCGTAACCTACAGTTTTGTGACGACTGACGAAGCGGCGCAAGCCGGGCCGCGGCGTGTGGTCGGACCCGGTTCCGCCGATGGCGCCGGTTTTCAGTTTTGTACCGACGGCACCGTTGGGAGACTCGACCCTCTCGCGGATTTGAAATCCGTCTGCCGCAAAAGGACGCTTCAGCGGCTCGAGGAGATTGCCATGAATTGCCACGAACTGGCCCATCGCATCGAACGCCTGCAACCGCAGGCGGATCTGCGCAACGTCGCCCGGCTGTGCCTGCTGTTGGCGAACTTGACTCCCGACGTCGGGGAACTGGATGACGACGAACGCCTGACGGAGGCTTGGCAAGACGTCTATCTCCGCATCCAGGCCACCGCGGACCAGCATGCCGCGATGACCGAAGAACTGGATCACTTGGCTCGTTCGGACCCGAAACGGTTCACGGCCGAGCAGATCTGGGTCCTGATCCGGGCGATCAAGGTCCAGGGCCAAATCCTGCAGATGTATCTTGGCGAGCCGGTGCTGTCCGTGTAAAACCAACTGGATGAAGCACCATACCGTTCCAGGACTCTTCGTCACCGGGACCGATACCGGCGTCGGCAAGACCCACGTGACGGCCTGCATCGCCCGCGATCTGCGGCGCCGCGGCCTGCGGGTGGGTGTCTACAAGCCCGTGGCCAGCGGCTGTGTGTGCCGCGACGGGAAACTGGTCAGCGACGACGCGCTGGTCCTGTGGGACGCCGCGGGCCGGCACGGCCCGTTAGAGGCCGTCTGCCCCCAGCGGTTCGCCGCGCCCCTGGCGCCTCCGCTGGCCGCCGCGGCGGAGGGCCGTGTGGTGGATGCGGGACTGCTCCGCGCGGGGTTGTGGCCGTGGCTCGATTACGCCGACATCGTGTTGATCGAGGGCGCTGGCGGGCTGATGTCACCGGTGAGCGATACCGACTATGTCGCGGACGTGGCCTACGATCTGGGCTTCCCGCTGTTAGTCGTCGCCGCTAACGCCCTGGGCGTGATCAACCAGACGCTGCAGACACTGATCACGGCCGTCACGTTCCAGGAGGGACTGGACGTCGCCGGCATCGTCCTGAATCAACCCCGGCCCGCGCCGCCGGACGATCTGAGCGTCGCCAGCAACCGGTCGGAATTGGAACGGCGCTGCGTGCCGCCGATCGTGGCCGAACTCGCCTGGCAGGCCCAGGATTTTGACGTCGCCGTCGACTGGCCGGCGCTGGCAGGTGCTCCACCGAGACGACCGCTCGCTCTCGGTTGACCGAGCCCCCCTCGTCCACCGCGGACACCGAGGCGGGTGGTGTGAGATCCCGGAACCGCCTCGCTTACGCGTCGGGTTACGCCTCGATCACGCAAACAGATAGAAGCAGCCCCCCATCAACACGACCAGCAAGGCGGCCAACAACCGCGGATCGGACAGGCCGGCGTACGGCTGCTGGGCGACCACCGCCCAGGGACTCTTCCAGCAGTATTTCGCCACCCGCTGCGGTTCGGGCGGCGGCGTCAGC
>CAIYOB010000066.1 GCA_903927685.1 uncultured Planctomycetaceae bacterium | reverse complement strand
TCGCCCTGGTCGTCCCACTGGAAGCGGCCGCCGATGGCCATCGCCCGCAGCGGATGCGTCACCTGGGGATCGAGGGCCCAGAAGGCCATGTCCAGCTGGTGCGTGCCCTGGTTGTTCAGTTCGCCGTTGCCGGTCTTCCAGAACCAGTGCCAGTTGTAATGGACAAAGTTACCGTGGAACTGGTCGATGACCGCCGGGCCGCGCCACAGATTCCAATCCAGGTTCGCCGGCGGATCGGAGGGTTCTTTGAAGCCGATGCCATTGCGCGGCTTGCAGGCGTAGCCGTAAGAGATTTTCAGCTTGCCGAATTTCCCGGCGTGAATGGCCTCGTGCAGACCGGCGTTGCTCGCACTGCTCCGGCTCTGCGTGCCGTGCTGGACGACCACCTTGTATTTCTTCTGCGCTTCCCAGGCCACGCGGCCTTCGGCGATGTCGTGACTCATCGGCTTCTCGACGTACACGTGCTTGCCCGCCTGCGCCGCCCAGATGGTGATCAGCGAGTGCCAGTGGTTCGGGGTCGCCACCGAGATGGCATCCAGCGACTTGTCTTCCAGCGCTTCCCGCACATCCGCCACGCCTTTGCAGGTGAATTTGCCTTGGACTTTCTGCTCCAGGCCCTTCAGTTTCCGCTCGAGCACGTCCCGATCCGGATCGATCAGGTAAGCGATCTCGACGTTGGGCTGTTCCAGCCAGCCGCTGATGTGACTGCCGCCGCGGCCGTTGACGCCGGCCACGGCGATTCGCAGCCGTTCGTTGGCGCCGAAGACGGGACGCGTGGCCGCGGTGCCGCAAATCAGGAACGTGGCGCCGGCGGCCGTTGAATTCTTCAGAAAGGTACGACGCGTGAGTTGGGACATGGTCATTCTCTCCCTGGGGTTAATGGTGATTGCAGTGCGAGTTGGTGTGGGTGGGCCAAGGCCGATCGTTTGCTCCGCGAGTGGATTCCGCGTTCGGGCTGCAGCCGTCAGAGCGAGCGGTCTACGGTGAGGCAGTTCCTTGGTTCAGCCAGGCGTCGATGCGTGGTGCGTCCCAAGTATAAGGTTTGGTCACGATGTCCAGCCGGCCGTCGCCGTTCACGTCGGCGACGCGTGAATCGTGGTTGCCGATCCCGACGGACAACTGCTGGACCTGGAACCGGCCCTGGCCGTCGCCGTACAGGATCCACGCGGTGCACTTCTCCTTCGGCCCCGGCGTGTGCATTTCGGCACAGAAAATGTCCAGATTCCCGTCCGTGTTGATGTCGGCGACCTCCAGGGTGTGGCCCGACAGCACGTCCCGGTCCAGTAGCGGGCGGCGCGTCCAGGCCTGGGGATCTGCGGGATCGCCCTGGCACTCGATGAACCACAACGGCCCGTCGCCATCGCCAGGAGCCAGGACGATCTGGGCGACCTTGCCGGGCTGGAAATGTCCGGCGGCTATGCGGCCGGGATGTTCGGCGATTTGAATCGGCTGGAAACGGGACTCCCCTTGATGACGAAACCAGTAGATCCCCGCCAGGAGATCCTGCCGGCCGTCGCCATCGACGTCGAACGCGGCCATGCCTTCCTGCTTGATGGCCGTCTGGACGGTCGACGTGTCGAGGATCTCGGTCAGCGGCCAGGGCCCCGCGGCGCGAGGATTCGCGGGAATCTCGGCCAGAAACAGCTTCCGCGCACCCTGGTTCCAGAACATCAGCTGGGGCTTCCCCGTGCCCGCGAAATCGGCGACGACGTGGTCGTGGTGGGCCTTGCCGCCGCCGCGCTTGATGACCCGCCGCTGCCACGGCGTCTGCGGATCGAACCGGGGCGCGGGGTTCTCGTACCACCACAGTTCGTCGCTGCGGGAATCGCCGCCGATGATCAGATCCAAGTCGCCGTCGCCGTCGATGTCGTGCGGCCAACCGCCGGCTTCGGGACGCTGCTGAGTGTCGTCGATCAACAACTTCTCCCAGCCGGTTGGCGTGTGGCGCAGCCAGATGATCGCCGGAGCCCGCGTCCGCTCGGCGACCACGATGTCCACCGCCCCGTCCCGGTCGATATCGAACACCACGCACGCGGTCTGCTGGTCGCCGCCGTTGGGGACGGGCAACTCGCCGGCCTTGCTGGACAAGTGCTTCCACGCCGGCAAGGGCAAGTCTGCGGCCGAAGTCCCCGTCGCACGCAGAACTAGCAAGCAAACGGCCACAGCGAGTGTCGAGGCCGTTCGAGGAACGATCGCCCGTGAAAATGAAGCCCGCAACATCAACGTGTCTCCGGTGGGAATCGAGGCGGCAAGCTCGTCCTGATGATAGCAGGCCGCACCGCGGATGCAACGCGGGGCAAAGCAACGCGGCCCCCCTGCCCTTTCGCCGCGTGCCTGGGGCCAAGCGCAGCGAGCCCCCAGCGGCGCACACTGGGGGCTCGCCCCTCGTCCCTCGCGGCTCGACCCCAGGCACCCGCCGGGGCCCCCCTGCCCTTTCGCCGCGTGCCTGGGGCCAAGCGCAGCGAGCCCCCAGCAGTGCACACTGGGGGCTCGCCACTCGTCCCTCGCGGCCGGGGTCGAAAAATCGCTCTAGGGGGCCGCGCCGACGGATGCTAGAATCCCGCGGCAAGGAATGTCGAGACGTAGGGACTTGCGGCAGGAGGGAACCATGAGCCGTGGAGTGTGGGTCGTCGCAGCGGTCGTCTTGGGATGCGGGATACAAGCAGAGCTAGCATCGGCTCAAGCGCCGGCTGCCAATGCGGCGCCTCGTCCGTCGGCCGCCCCTCCTCCGCCGCCGGCCGTCGCTCCATTTCCGCCGCTGAACGCCCAGGAACAGAAGTTCTTGGACGACGTCTTGAATTACTGGGAGCAGCGCAGCAAGGCGGTCGAGCGTTATCGCTGCACGTTCCGCCGCTGGGACTACGATCCGGTGTTCGGGCCGGGCAATACGTTCAAGACTTATAGCGACGGCAGCATCAAGTACGCGGCGCCCGACAAGGGCATGTACAAGGTCGAAAATATCCAGCACTGGACGGCACCCACCCAGGCGGGAGGCAAACCGTCGTACACCAAGCGGCCGGACGAGGTCGGCGAGTACTGGATCTGCGACGGCCAATCCGTGTTCGAGCACGATTTCAAGAACAAGCAGTTGATCCAGCGGGAACTGCCGCCGCAGATGCAGGGCAAGGCCATCGCCGAAGGCCCCCTGCCCTTCCTGTTCGGCGCCGACGCGGCCAAGATCAAGCAGCGGTACTGGATCCACCCGCTGCCAGTGCCGGCGGACGTCAAAGGCGAGTACTGGCTGGAGGCGTTTCCCAAGTTGCGGCAGGACGCCGTGAACTATCAGAAGGTCCACGTCATCATCGCCCAGGACGACTTCCTGCCCAAGGGCCTGGTCATCTTCGACCGCAACTTTGACGCGGCCCGCAATCCGGCCCGCTCGACGTTCACGTTCGAGAACCGCGAGGTGAACTGGAACGTTACGCTGCAGGCGCTGAACCCGTGGGGCACTGAGTTCTTCGAGCCGAAGCCGCCGCTGGGTTGGAAGAAGGTCGTCGAAAAGTACGACGTGCCGCCCGAGTCCCAGGACTACGCCCCGGCCACGGTCGGCGGCGTCAATCAGGCGCAGTTGCCAGCCCAAGGCGCGCCGCCGCGGCGGTAGAGAGCAGGCGGCAAGAACTCCGACCAGGCACCCGCGGAGGGCAAGGCCCGACCGCGGATGTGCGATGCGGTCGAAGACGGCCTCCGGGGTCCAGAGACGCCGACCGCGGAAGGCACTACTCAGTCCTCGTCGAGCGAATTCGGGTCGCGGAAGCGGTAGCCGACGCCGCGGACGGTCTGGACGAGGTCGGCCAACTCGCCCAGCTTCCGGCGGATGGCGCGGATGTGGACGTCGATGGTGCGATCCAGCACGATCGTGTGCTGGCCCAGGGCGGCGTTGATCAGTTCGGTCCGGTTGAACGCGCGACCGGGTTGGCGGATCAAGGTGTCCAGCAACTGGAATTCGCTGCGGGTCAGGCTCAGAGCCCGCCCAGCGGCCGAGGCCTGATGCCGACGGCGGTCGACGGTCACGCCGGACATGCTGACCACGTCGGCGTCGGAAGCGGCGCCCGTGCGCCGCCGCCGTTCCAGGGCGCGGATCCGTTCCAGCAGCAGCCGGGTACTGTACGGCTTGGTCACGTAATCGTCGGCGCCGACCGAGAACCCGACCAATTGCTCCGACTCGTCCGTCTTGGCGGTCAGCATCAGGACGAGCAGCTCGGCGGTATGCGGATCGCTGCGCAACCGCTTGCAGACCTCGATCCCGTCCATGACGGGCAACATCAGGTCCAGGACGACGATGTCGGGCATCTTGAGCTGTGCCTGCGTCAGCCCACTCATGCCGTCATAGGCCGCCTCGACTTCATAGCCCGCCTGGCGCAGGTTGTACGCCAGCACGTCCACCAGGGAGCGGTCGTCTTCGATGATCAGGATTTTGGACATACTTTTGTCAGTGGTCAGTGGTCAGTGGGCTGTTCATGCGGTAGCGGCGTGCAGGCGGCCGCGGTGCCGGACAATTTCGCCTTGGACCAGGTAGATCACGTCCTCGGCAATATTCGTGGCGTGATCGGCAATCCGTTCCAGGTGGCGCGTCGCGGAGAAACAGTGCATGGCCGGTTCGACCATGGCCGGTTGCTGCTTCATCAGCGCAATCAACTCCTCGATGATCTCCCGATTGATTTCGTCGACCTCGTCGTCCCGCAGGCAGATCTCGCGGGCGGCGTCCACATCCGAGTCGACAAAGGCGTTCAACGTCCCACGCACCATGCTGGTCGCCAGCCGGGCCATCCGTTCCAGCTTGGCCGGCATGCGGAAATCGGGCCGTCGGTGCAGGCAATCGGCGCGCTGCACGATGTTTACCGCCAGATCGCCGATCCGCTCCAAGTCGTGATTGATCTTCAGGACCGCCGTGATTCGTCGCAGGTCGATCGCCACCGGCTGGTGCAGGGCCAGCATCTTCAGGCTCTCTTCCTCGATCGCCACTTCCAGCTGGTCGACCCGCTTATCGGCTTCGACGACCTCGCGTGCCAGGTCCGGATCCGGTTGGAACAGGCAGTGCCCGGCGTTATCGATCATGTCCTCCACCTGGGAGGACAGCGAGAGGATCTGCCGCTGCAGGTTCTCCAGATCGCGATGAAAGTGTTTGGTCATATCCGTTCCATTCTCGAAAACGATACCCCACTCGTTGCACTGTTTCCAGCAGGAAGGCCCGGGTCCCCAGTTTATCCCGGATCGCCTTCACATGCACGTCCACCGTCCGCTCGCGCGTGCGGTCCGCCGAACCGCACGCGGCCGCCAGTTCCCGCCGCTGGAAGACCCGGCCGGCCTCGCAGGCCAGCGCCCACAGCAGGCGGAACTCGGTGGTCGTCAACCCCAGGTCGCGCCCATCCAGCAGAGCGGCAAATCGCCGCCGATCCAGTTCCAGACCGCCGCTGACAATCCGCTCGCTGTTCCCGCTGGCCGTCTCGATCCAGGCCAGCAGGGCTCCGAAACCGTATTCAAAGTAATCCCACCGCTGGTGCCGCAGGGCCGCTTCGCTGGCCGCACCGCCGCCCGCCCCGTCCGGACGCCGTTCCGGAGTCAGCAGGAATACGGGCGGCCGCCGGGACTGCTGACGGCCGATCTCGCGGCACACCTCCAGAGCGTCGGCATCCGGCAACTCCCAGTCCACCAGGACGATGTCCGGCTGGACGACCGCCGCCCCGGCTACGCCCGACCGGCCGTTCGACGCGGTCAGCACCCGGCAGCCGGCGGTCCGCAAGCGGGCCTCCAGGCCCTCCTGCAGCTGCCCGGGCTTGCCGATAATCAGCACCGCTGGTTTGTGCATCGCGTTCTCCCGTCCCGCGCCATGACAGCGTCAAGGCTCGCTCGTGCTTCGTCCCGTCTCAGAGTAAGGGTTGGGTGCCTGGGGTCGAGGCACGAGTGGCGAGCCCCAGGTATTCGCCGCTGGGGGCTCGCTGCGCTCGACCCCAGGCACACTAGTCCTCGATCTTGCCCACTACCCGAACCTCCCCGTAACGTAGTCGTTCGTTTCGGCCAGCCGCGGGTTGGTGAATATGTCCGTGGTCGGCCCGTACTCGACCAGATGTCCCAGGTACATGAACGCCGTATAGTCGCTGATCCGGGATGCCTGCTGCATATTGTGGGTGACGATCAGGATCGAGTACTCGCCCGACAACTCGTCGATCAGGTCTTCGATCTTGTTTGTGGCGATCGGGTCCAGCGCCGAACACGGCTCGTCCAACAGCAGCACCTCCGGATCGCTGGCGATCGCCCGGGCGATGCACAACCGCTGCTGCTGGCCGCCGGACAGGCTCAAGCCGCTTTCGTGCAGCCGGTCCTTGACTTCGTCCCACAACGCCGCCCCGCGCAGGCTCCGCTCGCAAACTTCCTCCAGCACGCTCCGCCGCCGCTCGCCGTCGATCCGCAGCGAGTACACCACGTTCTCGAAAATGCTCATCGGAAACGGGTTCGGCTTCTGGAAGACCATCCCCATGCGTTTGCGGAGTTCGATCACATCCACGCCGGGGCTGAAGATCGAGTCGCCGCTGAGCCGCATATCGCCCGCGATCCGCACGTTGTCGATCAAGTCGTTCATCCGGTTGACGCACCGCAACAGGGTCGTCTTGCCGCAGCCCGAGGGACCGATCAAGGCCGTCACGCGGCCCTTGGCGACCGGCATGGTGATCCCGTGCAGGGCCTGCTTCGCCCCGTACCACAAGCTGAAGTCCAGCACATCCAGGACGGCTTCCTCGTCGCGGACTCGGTCGTGAATCACGGCCGCCGCCGACTGGCCCGCGGCAATCGCCGCCAGCCGGCTCGCCGACCGGTCCGCACCGCCGAGTCCCGGGGCCTCGGATGTTCGCACCGCCGAATCGTAAGCCCCGCCCGGCAAGGCCAGCAGAGAAGCGGCAAAGGCCATGATGCACCTCACTTGGCTAGAAAGCACTACTGACGAACTTGCGCCGCAACCGTCCGCGGAGCCAGATGGCAAACACGTTCAGCAGCGTGATCAGCCCGATCAGTAACAGGGTCGTGGTAAACACCATGGGCTTGGCAGCTTCGCTGTTCTGACTTTGAAAGCCGAGATCATAGATGTGGAAGCCCAAGTGCATGAAACTCCGTTCCAGGTGGACATAGGGGAACACGCCGTCGACCGGCAGTTCCGGCGCCAGCTTGACCGCCCCCACCAGCATCAGCGGGGCGACTTCGCCTGCGCCCCGGGCCATCGCCAGGATCATCCCGGTCATGATGCCGGGCATGGCGCGGGGCAGCACGATGCGGCGGATCGTCTGCCACTTGCTGGCCCCGCAGGCCAGCGAACCTTCCCGCATCGACCGGGGAACGGCCGCCAACGCCTCTTCGGTCGCCACAATTACCACCGGCAGGGTTAGCAAGGACAGGGTCAGCGCCGCCCAGAACAGCCCGCCGGTCCCGAACGTCGGACTGGGCAGCTTGGCCGCATAGAACAACTGGTCCACCGAGGCGCCGAGGATGTAACAGAAGAACCCCAAGCCGAACACGCCGAACACGATGCTGGGCACGCCCGCCAGATTATTGATCGCGATCCGCACAATGCTGACCAGCAGCCCGGCCTTGGCGTACTCGCGCAGGTACAGCGCCGCCAGGACGCCGCAGGGCACGACCGCACAAGACATCAACAGCGTCATTGCGACCGTTCCCCAAATCGCCGGCAGCACGCCGCCCTCGGTGTTCGCCTCGCGCGGTTCGTCCACCAGGAACTCGGTCCAGCGGGCCAGGTACACGCCCAGCCGGCCGAAGCCGCCCAGCTGATTCGCCGGGTAAGCCCGCACAATGTCCGCCAAGGCGAGCGACTTTTCTTCGCCTTGAGCCGTTTGGACCAGCAGTTGGTACTTGTCGTTGGAGTGATCCAGCTCGACAATCTGGCTCCGCAGCCGCTCGAACTCGCGCTCCAACTCAACCTGCTCGGCCTGGAACTGCCGCTGAGCCGTCTGCCACACCGCCGAGTCCCGGCCGTGCTTCAATTCGACTTGCCGCAGTCCCAACCGCGCCTCTTCCAGCCGCCGGTTGACTTCGCCGATCTCGTCGATCTCCAGCCGCCGACGCTGGCGCCAGCGCGCCCGCACTTCCGGATGATAACGCTGGAACTGCTGCCAGATCTCCGCCGGCTCGGTGGCGACCGTCTGCTGGTCGATCTGCAGGGCCTTGGGGATCCCGTAAAACCGGCCCCAGGACAGCCGCTCGAAGACCAGGGCCCACGCCGGCAGATCCTCGGCCGCCACCTCGAACTGACTGATCCAGGTAAAGTGCTCGTTGGTCAGCTCATAGTTCCCCGTCCGTAACAGCCGGCGCTGCATCGGGACGGCCACGGCGTTGGTCAGCAGCGACAAGGCGTGATTGGCCCAAACCCGGTAGGCCAAGTCGCCGGCGGCGGACCAGTGCGCGGACAGCGACGCGAGGTCCGGCTGAGCCAGCCAGGCATCTTCCTGCGTGCGGCACTCGGCCCAGACCTGGTCCAGCGCCGCGCCCGCGGCGTCCGCCTGGACCGCTCGGCGGAGTTGATCCTCCAATCGCGTTTGCCATTCCGTCAGCGCGGACCGCAGGGCCGTATCCAGCCGAGCCAGCAGCTCGTTCCGCTCGCGCGCGGGAGCGTCCCGCACCTGCGGAGCCAACTCGACGGCCCGCCGCGCCGTCTTGCAGGCCGGCTCGGCCAATTCGGCCAGTCGCCGGCCGAGTTCGCCGCGGGACAGCCAGTGCGCGACCAGGTCGTGAAACCGCTGACCGAGCAATTGCCGAGCTTGGGGCTGGGTCGCCGGCGACAGGCTGGCCAAGCCGCTGTAGTTCAATTCGAAGGTGTCTCCGCGGCTCACCTCGCCCATGAACCAATGGTCGTCCGTGGTTCGGACACGGACCACCGCCGACGGCCAGAACGTGCTCACGCCCTGGACTAGGACCAGCAGGAGCAGGCCGACGATCATCAGGATGCACGCCAGCAGACCGCCGCCGGTCAGCCAGACCAGCGGCTCGCCGCCGGCCAGCACCGAGTTCCCGCCCCGCCACTGGCGTTTGCAGCGCCGCGGCGCCGCGGCAGCCGGCGTTTCCGTTACCGTCTTTGGGGCTTCGCCGACGCTGGTCATAGTTGAAACGCCCTCTTGCGAAACCGCAGCCGCACCAGCTCGGCCACCGTGTTGACCACGAACGTGATCGCGAACAAGGTCAAGGCGGCCAGGAACAGCATCCGGTAATGCGTGCTGTTGATCACCGCTTCGGGCAACTCGACGGCAATGTTGGCGGACAGCGTGCGGAACCCATTGAACACGTTCCACTCCATGACCGGCGTGTTGCCCGCGGCCATCAGCACGATCATCGTCTCGCCGACCGCTCGGCCCAGTCCGATCATCAGCGCCGAAAACAGCCCGCTCATGGCCGTCGGCACCACGACCCGGATGGCCGTCTGCCAGGGCGTCGCCCCTGCGCCCAGCGATCCGGCCCGCAACGATTCGGGCACCGCGCTCAAGGCATCGTCCGAAATCGTGTACACGATCGGGATCACGGCAAAGCCCATGATGAACCCGACGACCAACGCATTCCGTTGGACGTAGGTATCGACGAACGAACCGCGGGGGTCCCAGCCGACGGCGGCCAGGCCGGCCGACACGGCATACGCCAGCCCCAGTGTCGCGGCACAACCGGCCAGGAACTTGGCCAGATCCAGCACGGCGAATTGCGTTCGGGACCAGCCTCCGCACCAGGCCCGCAGCCGCGGCGTCACATAGGTGCTGACCAGGACGGCCATAGTGACGCACGACAAGGGCAACAGGAACAGCATCCAGCCGCCGGCCGCCGAGCCGATCTGACCGTCCAACCAGGCTTTGATATCGCCGGCAAAGAGCCACCGCTCCACATCGCTTCCCAACCAGCCGGCCAGCGCCACCCCCAGCGGAATCGTCACCAGGACGCCGCCCAGGCGGTACGGCTGTGCCAAGACGGCGGCCCGGGTGGGCAGCAGTTGCCACAAGTGGCCGCCCAACAGCATCGCAAACGGGATGGTCAGGAACGCCGTCAACGTCTCCGGAACGATCTCTTCGACCAGCGGGGCAAAGACCAACGCAGCCAGAAAGCCGAGCACGACGCTGGGCAGACTGGCCATGATCTCGATCGTCGGCTTGACCACCGCCTTGGTCCGCGGCCGCAGGAACTCGCTGCTGTAGATGGCCGCCAGCAGGGCCAGCGGGGCGCCGAACAGCATCGAGTACAAGGTCGCTTTGAGCGTCCCGAAGACCAGCGGGATCAAGCCGAATTTCTTTTCAAAGTCGTCCGTGCCGCTGGACGACTGCCAGACCTGCTCCGGCTCGTTGTAGCCCTCGTACCAGACCGGGGCAAAGACGGACGCCAAGGTCGTCTCCGGATGCGGCGCGTCCACCGACCAGAACGCGAGCCGCGAGCCGACCAGCCCCAACAGGCCGTCATCCTGCGGGGCAATCGACAAGGCCGCCACGCCGGCCGCGCCGGAATCGGCCTGCGTTTCGGCCAGCACTCGTTCGCTGGTCACGTGGAACAACCGCACGTGGCCGCCGGCGTCGCCGGCCGCGAGCAGCCGCGAGCGGGAACTGGCCGCGAGACTGATCGCCGGGGCGGCGCCGACGCGCAGCTCGTGTCCCACCACCAAAGTGCTGCCGTCGGGAGTCTCCGCCCGCTCCGGCTTGATCCGGAACCAGATCCGGACCCGGCCGGTCGAGTCGCCGCAGACCAGCGAAGTCTTGCCGATCAGCATCTCCAGCGCGGTGACGCGGACCTCCAAGCCTTCGACCAGATCGAGTTCTTCCGCCAACACCGGCCGCTCGATGTCCCGCGTGTCGTACCGCACCAGCCGACCGTCTTCCCAGAGCAGAAAGACCGCGTCGCCCAGTCCTGCCAACCGCAGGTACTTGGGCAGTTGTCCCTGCGGCAGATCGAGCTGCAGCGTGCCTTCGCGGAGCCGCGTGGTTTCTTTGCCGGTCAACAGGTTCTTCTTCTTGGTCACCTGGGCGACGTGCAGTTCGCCCGATCGGGTCACTACGGCGAACATGGAACCCCGCGAGGAATTCGACTGGTCGATCAACGCCAAGGGCTCGCCGCGTCCCACCCGAACCGGCTCTTCGACTTGGACCAACACCTGCTGGCGACGGTACTGCCCCTCCGGCGTCAACTCGAAGATCGCCTGGCCCACAGCGCGCGTTTCGCCCGCCTCGAGTGACCGCACCTCTTCCGGCGCGTCCTGTCGGTCCAAGAACGACGTGGAGAAACCGAGTCGCCCCAGTTGAACCGTTCCGTCGGCAAAGGCGCCCGCCAACTCGACGCCCTCGCCGCTGGAGAACGACCACGCCACCGGACTCCGCCCCCTGAACAACTCGGTCTGTTGCAGGATCCGTCCCGTGCCGATCTGGCACGTCGTCAGTTGGCCGTTGTCACGGACCAGCCAGCCCAGGCTGCGGTACTCGTCGACGCCGATCCGCACGACCTGCAGCGAACCGCTCGCCGTTGCACTCACGTCGCCGGCCGACTGGACCGAGGCCGGCAGGAACAGCGGAACCACCACCCAGACCAGGAACACGCAAACCAGCGAAACCGCCAGGATGGTGCCCACGCCGCCCAGGGTGATCAGGGCCCGCGCGACGGCGTCGGCCCAGCGAACCGCACGCCGCGTTTGCCGTGAACGCCGTGGCCGGCCGGCCGTGGGTTGGATTGCTTCGGGCATGGAGTTGCACCCGCAAAGGTGATTGGGGGAACTATTCGATGCCGACGCTCTTCAGCTGGTCTTTGGCAATGGCCGCCGGGACGGGGTAGTAGCCGTCCTTGACCACGTCCTGCTGCCCTTGCTTGGAGAAGATGTACTTGATGAACTCCCGCCGCAGCGGATCCAGTTTCGAACCGGGCTTGTAGTTCGTATAGGCGAACAGGAACCGGGCCAGCGGGTATTCGCCGGTGTACGCGTTGTCCGGCGTGGCCTCAACGAACGCCTCGCCCTCCTCCGTCGCCAGCGGAACCGCGCGCACGTCGGCCGTCTTGTAGCCGATGCCGCTGTACCCGATCGCGTAGCGGTCGCTGGCACAGGCCTGGACCACCGAGGAACTGCCCGGCTGCTCCTTGACCGAATCCTTGTAATCGCCCTTGAACAGGGCATGCTCCTTGAAGTACCCGTAGGTCCCGGAAGCCGAATTACGGCCGTACAGGCTGATCGGCTGGCTGGCCCACGCGCCCGTCAAGCCCACGCCGCCCCAGTTGCTGATGTCGCGGGGGAAGCCGCCTTTGCGGGTCTTGGAGAAAACCGCGTCGATCTGCGGCAGCGTCAGGCCCTTGACGGGATTGTCCTTGTTCACGTACACCGCCAGCATGTCAATGCTGGTGGCCAGGCCGACCGGTTTGTAGCCATACTTGCCTTCAAAGGCCGCAATCTCCTCGTCTTTCATCGGCCGGCTCATCGGCCCGAACTGCGCCGTGCCGCTGACCAGCGCCGGAGGCGCCGTCGACGAACCCTTGCCCTCGATCTCGATCTTCACGTTCGGATAGAACCGCTTGAAGCCTTCGGCCCAGAGGGCCATCTCGTTGTTCATTGTGTCCGAGCCGATGCTCTTCAACGTGCCCGAGATGCCCTGCACCGGCTTGTACGCGGGCAACTCCGGATCCACCTGGACTGCCTGAGCCCACGCGCCAACCGGAATCAGAAACCATGCCGCGACGGCACACCAACACCCGCCCAAATTCCGCTTCATCGCCTGCCGCTCCTGTTAAACCACGGTGTGCGGTTCTGTTGGAACCGCGGTCAAGTCTGCACCCCTACAGTTGACCGCAGGATTATGAAGATCCGATGAAGGAAGGGTGTATTTTTTGTTAATAGAGCATTAGGGCGACGCCGACTTGGGATCTGGAATGCCGCACGGATTGTGCGGATCGACAGCGGTGCACTTCAAGGCTTCTTGAGGAATTCCAAGACGGACCCGGTGAAGGTGTGGGGATCGCTTTCGGGGACGGCGCTGGCGGGAACGTGCAACCAGCTCTCGACGACGACCTGGTCGGGCGTGCCTCCGGCCTGAGCGTAAGCCGTCTTCTGGTTCAGGATGCCCGTGAGCCAAGTGCCCGGGTTGCTCTGCCCGGCCCGAGCCAGACGCGGTTCATCGGCCGCCCAGTAGATCAGGCTGAAGGCGATGCCTTGGCGGCGGCAGTGGTCTTCGAGGCGTTTCACGTCGGCCCAGCCTGCTTCGCGGCCGCGGTCCATCCGGTCCCAGTCCACGTCCAGACGCAGAAAGTCCAGGCCCTGGATGCCTTGGTGTCCGCAGGCCCGTTGTACGCCCTCGACGCCCTGGACGATCTCCGCGAAGGTCAGCGCAGGAAACGGTTCAATCAGGCCCAGACGCGAGCGTGGATCGACCCGACGCAGCATGCCGAGGAAAGCCGCCGTTTCCGCGATCCCGCGGGCCATGCGGTCCGCCGGAGTCAGGGCGGAAGGCACGACGTGCCTGGCCGCGTACAGCGGTTCGTCGAAGGCAAACCATGCCACCTGCGGCATGCCGAGCGGCTGGAACCGGGTCGCAAACCGTTGCATTTGTTCAAAGGCCTTCGCGGCGTCGAGCGGTTTGCCGTCCCCGCCCCAGTTGGCCGCCTTGACAACCGGCACTTCAAACCCAAGCTCCAAATTCCAGGCTTTCAATCCGGCGAACAAAGCCCGCAGGTCATCGTCGTGGAAATGCTGGTTCAACAGCCAGGGCCAGTAACCGATGCCGCGCACCAAGCGGCGGGTTTGCGCCCATTCCTCCGGCCGTCGCAGCATCTGGCGCAGCGGCTCGCCATCGCCGGGCCACGGCGGGGGCATGATCCACACCTCCGGCCTGCCCGCAAGGGGCGCGACGACCGACTCGGCGGCGACGGAACTGGACACAAGCAGCAGCGCGACGAGGAGTGCAAGGATGCGTGTGATTGCAGGTTGCGGTCCCATTTCTTCGCCCCTGTCGCCCTCGGGTCGGTGATTCGCTGCCCGTCGCATACTGTATCTCTACCACGAAACGTGTGCACTAAAATAACCCGGATATCCTGCTCCGCGTCCGCAACCCGATGGGCGGGACGGGGCGGGGTTATGGGGCGGGTGTGCAGGTCAAGTCATCGAGTGAAACGGCAACAGCACGGCCGAAGTTGCCCCAGCCGTTGAGCTGCACGTAGAGCTTCCACGGGCCGGCAAACGGCGGGACGTGCGCGAATCGATACGTGTTCCAGCCGGCGGTCCTGTCCAAGACCTGATCCACGGGACCATACCAAGTGCGCGAGGCTTCGTGGTAGATGCCGTAGTTGACGATGGGGGCCGGGGCGTCAGGGGCGAAGTTGTCCCAGCGCACGCGGCAACGGATCTCGTAACGCACGCCTCGCCGCAGGTCAAGGTGCTGCCACAGCTGACCCGACTCGAAATTCGACGTTCCTCCGGGCAGCACCAACGTGACGCAGGGCTGCCCGTCGGTCCTGTCAACGTTGGCCGAGACGCTCGTCCCACCCAGGCTCGCAAACCGCCAAGGCGAAACGATCCCGCCAGCTTGCTGGGCATCGAAACCGGAATCCCCGACAAGGTTGCCCGAACGCGATTCGGGTTCTGCCGGCGCGTCCGAAACGGCCAGTTCAAAATCATCCACCAGCACGGCGGTCTCAGCCGGTTTCTGGTTCGGCAACAGGGAGACATAGACGAGCGTGCGCTGATCAGGGTCCGTCGCGCAGAACCGGAACGTCAGCTGGTGCCAGCGGTTGTCGAACAGCCACTCGTCGCGGCCTGCAAACGCGCCCTGGCCATCCCGATGACGAGCCCAGAACGAAACAATCGCCGAACGGTCCCGCGAGGCGGCACTCGCCCCAGCCGGCGGCTCGTCCGGGCCGCCAAGCCAGCGCACCCAGACGGAGGCCGTATATTCCCTGCCGGC
>CAIYOB010000065.1 GCA_903927685.1 uncultured Planctomycetaceae bacterium | reverse complement strand
CGGACGCTTTGGCGGATCAAGAGCAAAAGTAATCCCCCGGGAGTCGGCGACAACAAGACTCCGGGGTATCAACAGTTGCTCACGAACGTCGAGCTTATCATTTGGCTGGATTCCGGTCAGGAGATGAACGGCGTCCCCGACCTAGAAACGCGTGTGACTGACGCACTCGACCCGAGTCGTCGCGGCCAACTCCACCGCTTCGGCGGATTATCGCTCGGCGAGAGCACGCACTTGGTTGACGAGGTCTACCGGTTCTCGGGTGACGAGTCACGCCAGGGGCAGGCTTTCTTGCTGAACCCCACCGGGAGATACACCTTTCCAGTGTGGGTCGACCACGTGGGTTCAGCCGGGACGAAGTACGTCACGGGTGACCTTGTGCCTGGGCCGCTGCTGCCACCCGACGTGGATCGCATGCCCCGTATCGAGCGGAAGATGTCGGCGACTTGACGGTGCCAAGAAGAGGTCTAGTGCAGATGGCCAGGACACGACGGAAACAAACAGGACAGGACGAACCCACACCCGAATCGGCTGCCGTCGACTCTTCGATGGTGGTCCCCAACGGCTACGCCGAATTGCTGATCGATATCAAGCAGCGGATAGCGGCGGCGCGCGTCAAGGCGGCGTTGGCGGTGAACCGCGAGCTGATCCAGCTGTACTGGGACATCGGGCGGCTGATCGTCGAACGGCAGCAACGGGAGGGCTGGGGCAAGGGCGTGATCGAGCAACTTGGCCGTGACATCCAGACCGCATTTCCCGGAATCCAGGGCTTTTCGGCTACGAGTACCTCGCGCATGTGCAAGTTCTATCTCACGTACTCCCAAGATGTTACGAATTCGGCACAGGTTGTGCCGAGTTTGCCACACCCAGATTCGGCACAGCCTGTGCCGAATTTCATCGCACCTGATCCTGGATGCGAAGGTTGGCCTCAGGACGCTGAATCTGAGGCCCCGTTTCCGCCCCGCGCTGTGACGGAAATCCCGTGGGGCCAAAACGTAGTGTTGCTGTTCAAACTGCCGGACTCGGCCCAACGACTCTGGTACGCCCAGAAGACGATCGAGCATGGCTGGTCCCGGGCTGTGCTGCTCCATCAGATCGAGTCCGGGCTGTACCACCGCCTGGGCCGGACGATCACGAATTTCGCGCGGACGCTGCCGGCGCCGCAGTCGGATCTGGCGCGGCAACTGCGCAAGGCCCCCTACACGTTCGAACTCCTCGGACTGGCTGCCTGAGGACATCCAAGCAAGTCTGCCCAGCCCCGAGGAATTCGAGGCCCAGTTGGCAACGTTCGCCACCGCCTCGCCGGTGAGAAAGCCGATGAGGCGGGCCCAAGGCAAGACGAGGCGAAAACCCGCGACCGATCACTGACTAAACGCCCGACCGGCGCGTGGCGCACACGCGATAGGTAGGCCCTAACGCGCCACGGACCACGGACAACGGACAACGGACCACAACGGAACCAGGATCACGGATGAACTCCACCATGACGCTTCCCCCTTTTTCATCCTGGAGTCGCTATGAACCCAGTCACTATCGATCCCGTGATGGTCCCGCCGGCCGTGTGTGCGGATGCCCGCACCGCGGCGCCGCTCCCTGCCGTTGTCCCTTCGACGCCGACCACTGACCACGGACGCCTGACCGATGCCCCGGCCGCCTCCGTCGCCGACGAACCGCCGCTGCGGATCATGGCTCTGCATGCCCTGCTGTACTGCGAACGATTGTTCTACCTGGAAGAAGTCGAGGAGATCCGCGTGGCGGACGCGGCGGTCTATGCCGGCCGCCGTCTCCATGACGACGTCCTGCCGCTGGACGACGAATCGCCCGAATGCCGCTCCGTCGAAGTGGCCAGCGAGGCTTGGGGCGTGTTGGGCAAAGTCGATGCGCTCCGCCGCCGCGACGGGGTGTGGGTCGCCTACGAGCACAAACGCGGACGCTGCCGCCGGGGGGAGGACAAGTCGCCGCAGGCCTGGCCCAGCGATCGGATCCAGGCGGTGGCTTACGCCGTGCTGCTGGAAGAAGCCTTCGGCGAGCCCGTCCCACAGGCCCGCATCCGCTATCACGCCGACAACGTCACGGCGTTCGTCGCCATCGACCAGGCAGCGCGCCGGGACTTGGCCGACGCGGTCAGCCGGGCCCGCCAGTTGCGCCGCTCGACGGCTCGCCCGCCCGTGACGCCCAACGAGCACCTGTGCCGCCGCTGTTCGCTGGCCCCCGTCTGTCTGCCGGAAGAGGAACGCTTGCCGGAGCCCGACCAGGACGAACGGCCGGCGCCGACGTTCTTCCCCTCCCATCGCGAACGGCAGACGTTGCACGTCGTCTCCCACCAAGCGCATGTCGGCCGTAGCGGCAATAGGCTGGTCGTGACCACCGACGAAGGGACCGACAAGGTGCCCATCGGCCAGATCGACGCGGTCGTCATCCACGGCTATGGCCAGATGACGACACAGGCGATCCATCTGTGTGCCTACCACGGGGTGGCCGTCCAGTGGATGACCGGAGGCGGCCGGTTCGCCGCGGGCACGACGGCTTCCCCGGGCCGCGTCCAGCAGCG
>CAIYOB010000064.1 GCA_903927685.1 uncultured Planctomycetaceae bacterium | reverse complement strand
CGAGACAGGAAACTACGAAGCAGATGAACAGCGCTCGTCGCATGGAGTCCCTCGACAATGGATCTGGGGTATCGGTCAAGTCGCCGAACTTCGAAAAGTGCGGCCGGTTTTGTGCGGCCACTTGGCGGATTCTACCATCCCGTATGAGCGGGCAACAGTCAGTCCTCAGGACGCCCTCAGGACGCCGCGTGCTCGTTGACGATGGCGCACAGTTCCTGGTTGTGACTGTAGTCGATCGGCACTTCGACCAGCACGGGCCCGGGGGTGTTCAGGGCCCGCTGCAGGACCGAGCCGATCTCGTCGGCGTTGTGGATCCTCAAGCCGGTCGCACCGAAGGCTTCGGCATACTTGACGATATCGACCGGCCCGAATTCCACGCCGGACGGCCGGCCGTATTTCAGCACCTGCTGGATCTTGACCATGTCGTACGAACCGTCGCACCAGACCAGGTGCACGAAGTTGCACTTGGCCCGGACGGCCGTCTCCAGTTCCATGGCGCTGAACAAGAATCCACCGTCGCCGGACATCGACACGACCTGCTGGCCCGGCCGCGCCAAGCACGCGGCGATGGCCCAGGGCAGAGCGACACCCAGAGTCTGCTGGCCGTTGCTGAACATCAGCCGGTGCGGCTCCCAGGCTTGGAAATACCGGGCCATCCAGACGTAGATCGAGCCGATATCGCACAGGACGGTGGCGTCGTCGCCCAGCAGATGCCGCAACTCGTAGATCAGGCGCAGCGGATGGATCGGGAAGCCGCCCTGGCCGGCGCCCTTGACTTTGGCGTCCAACAGGGCGTCCTGGACTTCCAAGACCAGCGGGGTCGCGGTGGGATCGTCGCGGCGCGGCGCCAACTGGTCGCCCAGCGCGCGGAGACTGGCGGCCATGTCGCCGATCAACTCCAGGGAAGGCTGGAAGTGGCGGTCGATGGCGGAGCGGTGGTCGGCCAGGTCGATCAGCGTGCCGCTGCGGCCCTTGTTCCAGACTTCGGGATCGTATTCCGCCGGGTCAAAGCCCACGGCCAGGACGACGTCGGCCTGCTGCAGCAGGCGGTCGCCGGGCTGGTTGCGGAAGATGCCGAGGCTGCCGGCATAGCAGTGGAACAGGTCGCGGGACAGCACGCCGGCCGCCTGGTAGGTGTTGACCACCGGCAGGGGATAGCGGCGCAGCAGGTCGCGGAGGGCGGCGGTCACGTCGGGCCGGCTGGCAAACATGCCGGCAAAGATCACCGGCGACCGCGCGTTGCTGATTCGCCGCGCGACCTCTTCCAGGCAGCCCCGTCCCGCCGTCCCGTGCACCGCGGGCGGCAGCGGCGCAAGCGGTTCGGCCTCGACCGGGCCCAGCAGCACGTCCTGCGGCAAGCTGATGAACGTCGCGCCCAGCGGCGGCTCGGCGCTCTCCTGGAACGCATTGACCACGGCCTCCGGAATGCTGTCGGCGTCGTAGATTTCGACCGCGTGTTTGGTCACGGGCTTCAGGACGCCCACATTGTCCAGGCTCTGATGGGTCTTGATGTGCCGCATGCCGCGGCGGACGTTGCCGCCCAGAGCGACCAGCGGATAGCCGTCATACGTCGCGGTGGACAGGCCCGTCACCAGGTTCGTCACCCCCGGCCCCGAGGTCACCAGGCAGACGCCGGGCGTGCCGGTCAGCAGGCCGTACATGCCGGCCATAAAAGCCGCGTTCTGTTCATGGCGGCAGAGGATCAACTCCGGGCCATGGTCGGCCAGCACGTCGAAAATCGTATCCACCTTGGCGCCGGGAATCCCAAAGAGGTACTTGACCCCGTGGGCTTCCAGACACTGCACCAGCAGTTCCGCACCGTTCTTGGCCTTGGCCATGCGTTGTGTCTTTCCAAGCAGGGAATGTCAATTGAGTTTTTCCCGTGCAAGTCCAGCCCGGAGGTTCCTCACGGGTCGCCCAGGCGTAGGACGGTTTGTCAAACCGTCCCACGGCATGCAAGCCCAGCCCGAGGAGGCTCACGAGTCGCCAGGGACAGGCGAGCCGAGCGCAAAACAAACGGTAATCACGTTCCTGCCCGCCTCGCGACGGTAACCGATCTCGTCGGCCAGGGACCGGACCATGTGGATCCCCAAGCCGCCGATCGGCCGCTCGCCGGGGGCCAGCGTCAAGTCCGGCGGCGCGTGTTGCAGGGGGTCGAAAGGAGCCGCTTCGTCGCTCACCTCCACGCAGAAGAACCCCGGCCGGCATGAGCAGACGACCTCGGAATCACCTTCGCCCGACTTGTAGGCATGGGAAACGTGGTTGACCAGCAGCTCTTCCAGGACCACCTCGATCTTGAGCAGCACCTCGGGCCCGGCCCCGGCCGCGCGGGCCGACTGGTCCACGAACTCGCGGAAGCGATCCAGCGAGCCGAGTTGGGCCGGCAAGCGAAGGCGTTCCACGATTGCACCTCAGTTCTGCGCGACGGGCGGGTCCAGGGAATCGAGGATCTTGAACATCCGCAGGAAGCCGGAGATGTCGAGCACTTGCCGGACAATCCCGTGGGCGTGGACTAGGGCAAACTCGCCGCCCGCCGCCGCCACCGACTTGGCCGCGGTCAATACGCCGCGCAAGCCGGCGCTGCTGATATACTCGAGGCCCCCGAAATCGAGAAACAGGTCCCGCTCGCCCGCCGCCAGAGCCTGCTGGCAATGGGCCTCGAAGGCGGGAGTCGTGACGGCATCCAGGCGCCCCGACACGCGCACGACCAAGGCGCTGCCGTGATGTTCGTTGACAAGTTGCATAGCAGAAGACCTTCTCCGGAGTTGACTGGCGGGTACCTCGCCCCTGGTCGGAACGACGCTCGATCAACT
>CAIYOB010000063.1 GCA_903927685.1 uncultured Planctomycetaceae bacterium | reverse complement strand
CCGGCTGTCAGCATCCCGTTCGCATCCAAGTCTTCGTACACGGTGCCCATGACCGTCGTGTCCCGACTGCCACCGAGCACGTCCGAGACAAGGGGGGCCATCAGGGCGCGTCCCTCCAAGGCTTCCAGGCCCAACGGCCGACGGAGACGTCTTCGCGAGCCTCGGCGATCTCGAGCCGTGAACAGTTTCCGGCTCCGCCGGGGATTGTGTTGGGGGAAGCCGACCAGAACCGATTCCATATTCATCACTCGTCGTTCTTGAGAAAACAGAAGAGGCGTCCGACGCCGAAGGCACCTAAGACAAGACTTAGCGATTGGCGATATGCCGAGTCCGCTAAGCATATCGGCCAAGTCTGTGAAATGAAACGTGCCGACAGAAAGACAACTGTCGACAGAAAAACAACTGCGCGGACGGGGGACTTGAATCCTTTGACCTTCTTGTCCGATAATTCACGGATGCCTGCGCTCGATCCGGCGCGTGGTAGAATCGAATCCCCGCTGTGCGGTACGCGGCAACGCCTTGCCGGCCGCTCCGATACGCCGTCATCCGGCGAGCCTGGCGGACGCGCGGCAGCGGCGACCCGTACGAGGTCTTGACGACATGAATGACAAGCCAATCATCCTGGCGGTTGAACAGCAGGCGGCGCTGCGTGACAGCGAGAATCGCTTCCGCCAGTTGTTCGCGGCCGTCCCCGACGCGTTGTTTGTGCTGGACCCCACCGGGCGATTCCTGGATTGCAACGAGGCGGCGGAGCAACGCTACGGCTTCAGCCGCGCGGAGCTGCTCCAAATGACGGCGCAGGATCTGGCTGCGCTGGATCTGCGGGACCAGGTGGGCGATCGGGTGAAACGCGCCAGCGAAACGGGCGGCGCCTTCGAGTGGCGGCACCGCCGCAAGGACGGCACGGAATTGCCGGTGGAGATCCACGCCCAGCCGGTCGAAATGGGCGGACAGACCTTGATCCTGTCCTGCGTGCGCGACCTCACCGAGCGCAAACGGGCGGAGGAAGTGCAGCGGGCGGGTCAAAGACGTTTTGAGTTGGTGCTCGAGGGCAGCCAAGTCGGCTACTGGGATTGGGATCTGCAGACCGGCAAGGTCGATCGAAATGCGCGTTGGGCCGAGATGCTCGGCTACTCGTTGCAGGAAATTGAGCTCAACGTCAAGCAATGGTCTGATCTTCAACACCCGGATGACCGGGAGGGCGCTTGGCGATCGATCACCGACCATTTGGAAGGCCGGACGCCGGCGCACAGGGCTGAATACCGGATGCGTGCCAAGGACGGTCAGTACAAATGGATCCTGGACCAAGCCAGGATTGTCGAGCGTGACGCGCAGGGGAAGCCGCTGCGAATGAGCGGCACACATACCGATATCACCGAGCGCAAACGACTCGAGTTGGATCGGCAGAAGTACTACCTCCTAGCCGAGAGCAGCAGTGAATTCATCGGCATGTGCGACCTCGCCATGCAGCCGCTGTATGTCAACCCGGCCGGCCGCCGCATGGTCGGGTTGCCCGACCTGGCCGCCGCCTGCCGGGTCAACGTCCAGGACTATTTCTTCCCGGAAGACCAAGAGTTCATGGCTCAGGAATTCTTCCCGCGCGTGCTGCGGGAGGACCAGGGCGATTTGGAAATCCGCCTGCGCCATTTCCAGACCGGCGAGCCGATCTGGCTGATCTACCACCTATTCAGCGTGCGCGACGCCGACGGCACGGCCGTCGGCTGGGCGACCGTCAGCCACGACATCACCGAACGTAAGCGGGCGGAAGCCGAGCGCGAGAAGCTCCGAGATCAGCTTGCGCAGGCTCAGAGGATTGAGTCGGTGGGCCGTCTGGCCGGCGGCGTGGCCCACGACTTCAACAACATGCTGGGCGTGATCCTCGGGCATGCGGAGTTGCTGCTGGCCGAACTGGATGCGGGACACCCGTTTCATGCCGATCTGACGGAGATTCGGAAGGCCGCCCTGCGGTCCGCCGACTTGACGCGGCAACTCCTGGCATTTGCCCGCAAACAGACCGTGGCCCCCAAGGTGATCGACCTGAACCAGGTCGTTTCCGGCATGCTCAAGATGCTGCAGCGGCTGATCGGCGAGGACATCGAGATGGCCTGGGTTCCGGGGCAGGAGGTGTGGCCGGTCAAGATCGATCCCGGCCAGATCGACCAGATCCTGGCTAACCTGTGCGTCAACGCCCGGGACGCCATCGCCGGCGTGGGCAAGGTGACCATCGAAACGGGCAATGCGGACTTCGATGACGCCTACTGTGCCGACCAGGTCGGGTTTGTGCCCGGGGAATACGTCATGCTGGCCGTGAGCGACGACGGCTGCGGCATGGACGCCGAGACACGGTCCAAGGTGTTCGAGCCCTTTTTCACCACCAAGGAACTGGGGAAGGGCACCGGCCTGGGCCTGGCCACGGTCTACGGCGCGGTGAAGCAGAACGACGGATTCATCAACGTCTACAGCGAACCGGGACACGGCACGACCTTCAAAATCTACCTGCCGCGGCACTTGGCCAAGGCCGACCCGTTGCCGGAGAAGGGACCGGAAAAGCCGGGCCAGCGGGGCTCCGAGACGATCCTGCTGGTGGAAGACGAGCCGGCGATCCTTAGGCTGACCACCGTGATGCTCGAGCGCGAGGGGTACACCGTGGTGAGCGCCGGCACTCCGGGCGAGGCTATCCGCCTGGCGAACGAGCACGTCGGTCCGATCCACTTGCTCATGTCCGACGTGGTGATGCCCGAGATGAATGGCCGCGATCTGGCCCAGAACATCCTGTCGCTCTATCCCGGCGTGAGATGCCTGTTCATGTCCGGCTACACGGCCAACGTCATCGCCCACCATGGCGTCCTGGACGAAGGCGTGAACTTCATTCAGAAACCGTTCTCCGTGAAAGATCTGGCAGCCAAAGTGCGGGCTGCGTTGGAACGCGAGTAACGTGTTTTCACGGGCCGGCACGCGGCCGGTGGGACAGCCCCCTGTGCCGAAATGCTGGTGCTGGTCCGCACCGCAGCGAGTTGGGCGCGCACGGCAAGTTCGCTGGCCAGGAACGCTTGCTCCTGAGACTGAGCGGTCTCCGTGCGCTGGAGCACATCGTCCACCAGACGGGGACCGAATGGGCAGGGGAGCTTGGGGTCGACGGTGTATTCCCTGGTCGTTCCATTGCGGCTCAAGACCGAGATCCGGCCCGCGTGCTTCCGGACTTCCATGCGCCCTTCGGTACCCTCGAGGGTCAGCAAGAAGCCCGTCGTGTTCGTGCCGCGGTAAAAGGTGACGGTCGCCTCGCCGACGCCGGCGGTGCTCCGCCAGACAACGTGCCCGTAGTCCTCGAACTCCGGATGCTCGGGATTCTCGAAGTTCCCCGTCTCCGCGCGGACCACTTCCGGCTGCTCGCCGCCCACGTAGTGGAGAAACTGGTCCGCCTGATGAGCGCCCACATCGGCCAAGATCCCGCCCCGTCCGGCCCGCGTCCAGAACCACGGCTCGCGCGGGCCATGACCGAACAGGCCGTGCGGGCCGACGCCCTCCATGCGTGTGACGCGACCGAGGACTCCGGCCTGCAGCAACTCGTCGATCTTGACGCTCACCGGCAACAGCAACCGCTCGTTGTACGAAATGAAGTACCGGCGTCTTGTCGCCGCCTGCACGCGCCGCGCCTCGGCAAGGTCTGCGAGGTTCAGAAAACCGCCCTTGTCCGCGAGGAAGTCCTTGCCCGCTTGCATCACGCGGATGCCGATCGACGTCCGCTCTGCCGGCCTCGCAGCGCTGACGACGAGCCCGATGTCCTGCGCTTCGAGCAGTTCGCTCTCGGTCCGCGCGCGGCGGACGTCCGCGTGTTGCCGGAGGAACTTCGCCCCGTGAGTCGGGTCGGGCTGGTCCGCGAAAATCATCGCCAGTTCGCCGCCCCCGTCCCGGACCGCTTGCACCATGCGAAAGATGTGTTCGTGGTTGACGCCCAGGACGGCGAAGCGGAGCCGGGCCTGGCTCGCTTGCGCGGCGCCAAGTCGGTTGGCGCCGAGGGCCAGCGAGCCTGCGGCCGCGAGCGTTCGTTGCAGAAAGCGACGACGTGTGGAATTGAAGAGTCTCTTCATGGCGAGGTGTCCTGGCGGTTCTTCAGGGCTTCGTTGATGTCAACATGGCGGGCTTCGTCGTAGCTCAGGCGGCCCGCCTGGCTGATCCCTCCAGGCGGGCCGCCTGGGTTACGGTCGGGGATCGGTCAGCAGCCGCTTGAAATCGTCCAGATGCCGCTCGTACAGGCCGCGCGGGTCGACGCCGTGGCGGCGGCAGAGATAGGCGGCGCGGCCGACCACCGTGCCCATCATGCCCGTCGTGTTCATCACGCGCACCGGCGCCAGGCCGGCGTGCGTCACACTGATGTTCCGCCCGGCCATGAACAGGTTCGGCACGTTCTTCGAGTACAGGCAACGATAGGGGATCGGGTACGGCTGGATCTTGATCTCCCGGCCGGGAATCTCGCCGCGGTACTGTTCAAAGTTGGGATCGTCGAAAGCGATCGCGCGGAATTCCTGGCCGGGAAAGTGACGCGTGTTCAAGGGATGGGGAAAGTGCAGATCGAAATACCACGTGGCGGCGACGCAGCCGTCCGGGTAGAGCTTATGTTCCTGGATGTCCTGTTGCGTCAGCACGAGGTCGCCGACCAGCCGGCGGCTTTCGCGTTTGCCGAGTTGATAATTCAGACGGGCGAGCTGAAAGTTGGCGTACTGCGACTTGTCCGGCGAACGATTCTTCAAGAAGTCCCACACGCCGTAGACCGCGCGAAAGTTGTGGTCGCGAATCGCTTCGGCGTCGGCGATCATGTCTTTGGCAAAACCCGTTTCCCAGTTCCACCAGCCGCCGGTGGTCAGGTCGCTGCGGCCGAACGGCGCTTTGTACTTGGGCGGCGAGACTTCAAAGGCTTCGCGTGACGATATCTGCAGCGCCCAGGGACAGGCCGGAAACGGTCGCGGCTCGGAACGCTCTGTCGCGTACCAATACTGGCTGGCGCCGAGGGATTGCCGGTCGGCCGCGGGCGGAGCCAGCGACTCGCCTGTCTCGTCGCGTCCTTCGCGCCCCAGGCGGTGCTCGGCGCCGGCCCAGAACCCGATCCAGCCGTCGCCCGTGCAGTCGGCGAACAACTCGCCCTCGAACCGCAACTCGCGACCGGTGCGAGTGTCCCGGGCCAGCACCGCCTTGATCCGCGACCCGTCTTGCTCGACGCCGAAAGCCCGCGTGTTCAACATCAGCGTCACGTTCTTCTCGGCGCGGACCAGTTGCTCGTGG
>CAIYOB010000062.1 GCA_903927685.1 uncultured Planctomycetaceae bacterium | reverse complement strand
GCCGGCATCAGCTTCGGCTGCGGTTTGACCTTCTTATCGTTGAGGAAGAGATAGCCTTCCTGACCGCCCAGGTTGACTTTCAGCTGCGTGTACTCGGCGTACACCCAGCCGTCGCTGCCCTCGATCTTGAAGTACGGCTTTTCGGTGCGATAGGTCCATTGGATGCCGTCGGCGAATCGCATCTTGACCTCGAACTTCACCAGCACGTTCCAGAAGCTGTCGGCGGGCGGGTATTCACCGGTGGCCTCGATCTCGACGGGCCCCGTGCGGTCCAGGCCCGTCGCGAACGCCGCGCCGTCGTTCCAATGCGTCGTCCAGTTGGTGATCATGCCGTCGCAGTAATACAGGTGCCGCATCCAGCCCGGCCGCTCGTAGGCCTGGGGCTTGTGAACGCGGAACTCGGTGTACGGCGCCCGCGGGGCCGGTCCTTGCCAGGCTTCGTAGTCCAGGTCCGGCGGGACCGGCATCTCGGGTTGCGGCGGGCAGCCCACGTCGCTGCCCGGCACGCCCACCGTCACCGTGTGGACCTTGCCGATGAGGCCGTTGCGGACCAACTCGGCCGCCTGCACGATGTGGGCGTAGGATCGCAACTCGCTGTCCGTGCGGAACACGCGGCCCAAGCGTTTGGCGGCCGCGCACAACTGGCGGCCTTCGCCGATGCAACGCGTGATCGGCTTCTCCAGGGACACGTCCTTGCCGGCTTCGAACGCGGCCAAGGCCATCGGCACGTGCCAGTGGTCGGGCGTCGAGATCATCACCGCGTCGATGTCCTGACGCGCCAGGAGTTCGCGGAAGTCCCGGTACGTGTCGCAGCCCTGGTACGTGCCCGTCGGCTTACTCTTCGCATAGCCCTCTTCGACCTGCTGCTTGGCATTGGCCAGCCGCCACGAATCGACGTCGCACACGGCGACGACCTGAACGTCGGGCATTCGCAAGAACTGTTTGAGGTTGAGGTACTTGGCCTGACGGCCGACGCCAATCATCCCGACGGTGATGCGCTCATTGGGCGCGGGGTTGCCTTCCGCTCCCCAGGCCGAAGCGGGGATGATCAGTGGTGCGGCGCAGGCGGCGGCAGCGGTCTTAACAAACTGACGACGAGTGAGGTTTGAGGCGGTCATGGCAGGTCTCCTTAAGCGACGTACTCGCGAATGAGCCGGATGTTTTCCGGCGGGGTCTCCAACGGCAGCGCGCCGGTGCCCATCACGCACTGCGGCCGCCCGCCGACGATGTCCAAAACGTGGTCGATGGCGCGATAGATCCGCTGGGGATCAGGACACGCCACGACGCCCGGATCGAGGTTGACGCGGATTTTCACGTGCGGTTGCTGACGGGCCACGGCTTCGACAAAGGCCCGCTGGTTGGTTTCGATGTTGCAGGCCACGTAGTTGGTGCCGGTCGACAAAATATCGTCCAAAATCGGATACGTATTGCCGCCCATGATACATGGAACGGGGCGGCCGAGGCAGTTGCTGGCGACCTCCAGAATCCGGCGCAGCGCCGGGAGTTCCAGGTCATGAAACTGCTGCGGCGAGAGGATCGGCGGGGCCGCGGCCGACTCGAAGAAAGCCACATCGAGCCCGGCGTCCGCGATCGCTTGGCACAGCACGCCCTGATGCTCCGCCAGTCGCATCAGAAAGCGGGCCGTCTCGTCCGGCCGCAGGGCCGAGTCCAGGCACAGATCGTTGATGCCGCGGAGGTTAAAGGCGATGGAGAACGGCCCGGCGACCGGCAGCCGCACGTCGGCGTCGGGGAACTCTTGCTTCAGCCGCTGGCCGACCGACAGGACCATCGCGATCCGCCCGTCGCGTTGCGGGTCGAAGGGCGGCAGTGTCAGGCCTTCCTCCAGCGTCGCCAGCAGCGGGTGATGAATCGCCGGAATCGCGTCGACGGTTCCGGCCTCGACCTTGGCCCCGTAGGCCTCGGCCTCCAGGTTATAGATGTCGATACCGACGGCGATGACCTGCTGCCGATATTCCAGGTACGCACGGCGATGGCCTTCGAACATCAATTCGGGATCGCGCGAGACTTCCCAAACGGTTCGCCCCACGAATCTGGCCGCGTGTTCGTAGATGACCGGGGTGAAGGCGATCTTCATAACGTTTCCTGTCTCTTCAACGACGGCTTGTTTCGCGGCGAGACCTCACACGATCTCGGGCAGCACGATCCGGCGGGAGCGACACACTCGTGCCAAATAGGCTACTTGCAGGCGTGGCGTTGGTTTTCATTATGGCGAATCGGAGCTGTGTGGGTAGCGTGTCTTTGCGCAAAACAGCGTGGTTTTGCGCCCCACCCATGCGAACCAGTTTGACGAAAGGCGGGGATGCTGTTGTAGCATGGCAACCCAGAAGAAGACCAACCCGGTGCGGCACGTGGCGTTGGCCCATCCCGTTTCGCTGCCGTGGATGGCGCTGCTGGCCATGCAGGACTATCGGGCCCGCGCCGCCATGGACGAATGTCAGCGGTTGGGTCTGGACATTCCGCACGATGTGGCCGTGCTGGGGATGGAAGATGACCCGACGGTGTGCGAGTTCTGCCGGCCGACCCTGTCGAGCGTCTCGCGCAACGGCTGGCAGTTGGGCTACGAGACCGCCGCGCTCCTGGATCGCTTGATGGACGGCCGATCGCCGCCGTCGCACGACATCCTCGTCCCGTCCGACGGCGTCGTGGCCCGGCAATCGACGGACACGGTGGCGGTCGTGCCTCGACGAAGCGATTGTCGGCTCGCCGTTTGGGGCATGTTCAGTCAGTGTCCGGGTGTCACTTGAAATGATCCGACCCCGCCTGTCGGTTGTTCAGGCCCAGCATGAACGACGTGCGGCTCGGGATGCACACCGAACCGTGCGCGTAGGCCCGGTTGAACAGCACGCCTTCGCGCGCCAGCCGATCCAGGTTCGGTGTCGTCGCCGCCTTGTCGTCGTAGCAGCCCAGCCGGGTTGCCAGATCGTCCGCGACAAGGAGCAGGATGTTGGGTTTCCGCGCCGGCGCGTCGGAGGCGTACAGCGCAGCCAGCGGCGTCAGCAGCAATAAAACCGCGAAGGCGACGTGTTTCATGGCCGAATCTCACAATGGAATCGGAACGTGGCACGCGCCACAAGGGGCTCATGGCCCCGGCAGCAAGATCGCGTGTTTCCAACGCCTATCTGGTGCCGAAGCGGATGCTCCAGCGTACCGCACGGCTGGTCTGGCTGGTAAGGATCACACGCAGATTCTGGCCATCGCGGGCGATGCGCGTCGCGACCCCAGCCCGAGCATCTTCCGCCGACAGGACAACCGCAGGGGCTTGCCCGATGCCGCCAGCTGGCATCGCGATGCGTAGTTCGTAGGAATCGTTGCCGACGACAGTGCTGACACCGGAAAGCGTCTTGGTCGCGGCGTCCCACACTTCGCCGGCGACATCCGCGATGCCTTGCGTGACGTGGCGCGAAGTGCTGAGGAGTTGCGGATGATCGGCGGCCGGGCGCACGGCGAGGACGCTGCACGAGTCTCTTTCGAGCGTGATGGCGAGCGTGTCCTTGAATGGCGGCAGGAATTGATTCGCCCAGAAATCGAAGGCGACATATTCCTTCGCTGCCGGCAGGCCGAGGCGTTCCGTGGCGATCGCGAACGGACGCGTGTCGCCCCACCATTTGTAGATGGCGACGATGTCGCGGCGGACGCTCCCACGCGTGTCGGTGAGCAGCCAAATTTGCGGCATCCAGGTCTCGAAGACATCCACCGGCCGGGCTGTCGTCAACCCGTGCGACGGCATGCAGCGCTTGAGGACTTCAAGTCGCTCGGCCGGCAGGTCCGGCAACCAGTCGCTGTTGTAGAAGAGCTGACCAGCAATGGCCGCCCATGTGGCATTGCGGCGCGCCCAGTTGAGCGAGCCCTTGTCGGGCCGGACGATGACCACGTCAGGATCGTTCCACCAGACACGGCCGTTGAGGAACCAGAGGCGCGAGGCGGGCGCCGCGCCGATGACGCCGCCGGTGTCCGGCCCGACGCGCATCGCATCCACCAGGCCGAACGCGCCGCTGAACGAGCGCATGTTCTGCACGATTGTGCAGCCGAGCAGGAACGCCCGCGGTCCCGCCGCCTCACGGAACAGCCGGAACCCGTCGCGATACGCTTCGATCTGGGTCTTGTCCGGATTGGCCAAAACGGCACCACCGAGGTCGTCGGTGAGCTTGTCGGCGTGATCGACCGCGCAGCCGGTGTAGAGCCCATCCATCTTGAAGAGCGAGTAACCCCAATCGCCCGCCATCTGCTTCACGACGGAGCGCAGGTACTCGCGGGCGGGAGGATGCGTCATATCCAGACAGGAGCCGCCCCAGTACGTGTCGAACGGTTTCCCGGTGCTGGCGCGCTTGGCGAACCAGTCCGGGTGGGCGGCGAAGTACGGGTCCTGGCTGTTCCCCGCAAACGGGATGAGCCAGAGGCCCGGCGTGAGACCGGCCGACTTGATACGTTCCGCCGCAGCCTTCATGCCTGAGGGGAAGGCGCCCTGATTGACGTTGAGGAATTGCCTGCCTGAGCCGCCGAACCCGTGCTGGCCGGTCTGCCAGAAATCGTCGATCTGGAGGAACTCGAACCCGAATGGCTTCAGTTCCCGTGCCGCGACCTCGACCAGTTCCGGCAGCTTGGCCTCGGAGCACGAGAACTGGTTCTTCTCCATGTACCAGGTGCAATGGCCGATCGGCGGTCTCGGAAGACGGATGTTGTAAACCTGCTTGATCGCGTCAGCGTAGGCCTCAAGTCCCAGCCGCGCGTCCTCAAACCAGCCCAGCGCGAAGGTCTCGGTCGCCGCCTCCGCCCCAGGCATGATCCACAGCCGGCCGTAATCGAGCCGCGGTTTCATCAGGGCGTCCTTCTTGTCCGCCGAGACGGGGGTCAGCACCATGCCGCTGGCGCGCTCATGCGTGAGCCAACCGCCGACGACACCCCGCCGTGAGACCGGATCGACCACCGCCGCGAACGCGTGGCTGGCTTTCTCGCCTCCCGGCGCCGCCAGGTCGCTACGTGTCCCGGACACCCGCAGATCGTTGGGCGATAGGCCAACGTCCAAGGCCACGGTGAAAGGCGTGAGTTGGTCCACGATCAACGGTTCGGTGCCGTTGTTGCGCAGCGTGGAACTGAAAAGGACAAAGTCGAGTTTGGGGTAAATCGCGATGCGGTCCCGGTTTCCATTCGGCCAGACAATTTCGATTGCCTGGGCTTTCCCGAGAACGGGATGTTCGACCGCGGTGATCGTCGCCTTCCCGTCGCCATTTGTGAACATGCCGCTCCTGACGAAGGTCCGCTGCGTCGGCTGGTGGTGGAGGGAAAATCTGTGACTTTCGGCATCGAATTCCACCACGAACGACGCGGTCTCAATCGTGGCCGCAGGCGCCTGGAGCGGAACGCCCAGCGCGAGGAAACAGAGCGCGGCAAACAGCGTGATGCATTTCGTTGATGTGTTCATTTCGTGGCGAACCTCACACTCCATGCTATCGCTCGACTGGTTATGCTTGTCATGGAGCCGCTGGCAACTGAACCGCCTCCTTCAGGCGGACATCCGCCGCGGATGCGCCGACGCGGATCTCGAATTCGCCCGGTTCGACCGTCCAGCCATTCTTCCCCGGATGCCAGAAGCGGAATGCCTCCGGCGCCAGGTCGATCACGACCCGCTTGGATTCCCCGGCGGCGAGGCGGACCTTCTGAAATCCCTTCAGCTCCTGCGGAGGCCGCGGGACACTGCACTGCGGATCGGACACGTAGAGCTGCGCCACCTCAGCACCCGTGCGCTTGCCGGTGTTGGCGAGGGTGAAGGAGCAGCGCACCGCCTGCTCGCCTCTTGCCTCCACCTTGAGGTCGGAATACGTGAAGGTCGTATAGCTCAACCCGTAGCCGAAAGGATAACGCACCGGGATCTTCTTCGACTCGTACCAACGATGACCGACGAAGACGCCTTCGTGGTAGTTCACGTCGTAGACAAAGAACTGCGACTTGTCGTCATCCGTATAGAAGTCCCCTTTGACCCAGTCCGGAAAATCCTTGGCCGGATACGGGCGATCCTTGTTGGGTTTCGGGCTCGTCACATCGAAGCCCGGCGAATCCCCCAACCGCCGCTCGATGGTGAAGGGCAGCCGGCCGGACGGGTTCTCCTTGCCGGTGAGGATGTCCATCAGCGCGTCCGGGCCGGACTGGCCGCCGTACAGGCAATGGACGATGGCGGCAGCCTTGTCCGCCCAGTCCATCTGCACACCGCCGCCTGCGGTGACGCAGACGATCGTCTTCGTATTCAGCTCGCAGCAGCGCGCGACGAGCGCGTCGTCGAGAAGCGGGAACATGCGGTCCATACCTTCACCTTCATGGCCCGTGGGCGGTGTCGGCCGCAGGTGCTTTTCAGAAAATCCCGGAAAGAGCATGACCAGATCCGCGGAACGGATCTGCTCGTCGGTCGGCTGTTCCGCATGAACCACCTTCGCACCGCTGAAGGTTTCCGTGACTGCCTGAAGATACGTCTTGAGGTTGTAGCCCTTGACATGCCCTGAACCTCCGCCCGAGAGTTCCTCCCGCGCCGCGTTGTTGCCGCCCACGAGGATGGTCTTCGCCGCCTGCGAATCGGTGAGCGGCAAGAGGCCCTCGTTCCGCAAGAGGGTGATGCCGCCATGGTTGACGCGCCGCGCCGTCTCTTCCCACTGCGACCGGTTCTTGAGCAGTTCCGGACGCGTGTAGTCCGCTTCGTAGTAGCCGCCATGGATGCAGGTCTTGAGCACCGCGAGCGCCATCCGGTCGATCCACGGCGTGCCTATGACCCTGTCCTTGTCCTTTTTGAGCGCCCAGCCGCCGGGCATCTCCAGGTCGGTTCCGGACTGCGCCAATTTCACACCGTCGTAGGTGCCGATCCAGTCGGTCATGCTGATCCACTGGAAGCCGAGCTGCTCGCGGAGCAGGGTCGTATTAACGTACTTGCACTGGCCGGCCCACTCGCCGTTGAGCTGGTTGTAAGCGGTCATGACGGCCAGCGCACCCGCATCGATGCCGGCGCGGAAGGGTTCGAGATAGATCTCCTGCAGCGTGCGCTCATCGATTTGCGAATTGCTGCCGCGGCGGTGGAATTCGATTTCGTTACCGACCAGGACCTTCAGGGTGGCGGCGGTGCCCGTCTGCTGCAGGCCGCGCACGTAGGCGCTGGTCATCCGGCCGGCCAGATGCGGGTCCTCGCCTGGATATTCCCAGTTGCGCCCGCAGACGGACGTGCGGTAGAAGTTCACCGAGGGCGCCAGTAGGATGTGCGTGCCGCCCGACCGGCATTCCTCGCCGATGGCCCGCGCGTACTCCTCGGCCAGCGGCGGGTCCCACGTGGCGGCCAGCAGCAACAGGCAGGGATAGGAGACACTCTGCGGATGGCGCTTCTGGATGGGCGCCGGCCCGTTGTTGATGCCGGCGCTGGCGTCGCTGAAGACGACCGGCGGAATGCCCAGCCGCGGGAAACCGGGAATGCCGATCGCGCCGTCACCGCAGACCAGCGAGAAGCACTCCTCCTTGCTCATGGCCGCGAGCAGTTGGCGGGCCTGCTTCTCGGCCTCCTGTGGATCGGCCGTCTTCCTAAGCAGGGGCTTGTACTGGCTGGCCTCGCGCTCGATCTTCTCTTTCCAGCCCAGTGCCGCCTTGCCGGTCGTCGGATCCGTGAGGTTTTCGCCGGTATTGTCCACGAAAAGATCATCCATCCAGATGTCGGTCAGGCCGGTGTCGCGCGATTTCACGACTCCGACGGTGGCCAGGATGCCGCGCGCATTTTTCGACGGCACCAGGATGGGGCCGGGGATCTTCACCGGACTCCCGGTGGCGCCCTCCTCCTGCAGATAGGCGGCCGATGAATCGGCGCCGCCCGCCGTGTTGTCCACCACCAGCCACAGCCGATACCACTGGTTCCGCCGTACGGGTACCAAGGAATCCTTGTGCGGCTTGGATGGCAGACCGTGGGCAGAGCCTCCATTGATCCAGATGCCGGCCTGGCAGTTGCCGGCATTCAGCGCGTTTTCCGCCAACCCGATCTTCAGGCTGATATTCTGGTGCTTCTCGCCTGTGGTGGATCCCAGCGTGGTGTCGAGGCCGCTTTCGATCAGGAAACGCAGGAAGACGGTGCCTTTGCCGCCGGGTGGGATGCTGCTCGCGCCGGTCTGATAGAGCGTGTCGTGCTGTTCCGACGTGACGTTCTGGAGCCGCTGGAGCCTGAGCGCCTGATTGCCTGCTGCGGCCCGGTCCGCAGCGACGACCGCCCGCGAGACCTCCTTGTGCGCGAGCGTCCAACCCTCTGCCGTTGGCGGCAAGGCATCGGGTGGGTAGGCTTGGAAATCATCGATGCGGGTCCATTCGGCCGCGTAACATGTCCCAAGTGCAAGAACTGCCGTCACCAACAGGACCGTTCCTTTGCGTGTTCTCGTCATGGTCGTATTCCCTGTTGTGTCAGTGGTTGAATGTGACAGCCCACCGTACCGAACGGCTGGCCGCACCACTCATCGTCACCCGCAGGTTCGTTCCGTCCGCAGCTACCTTTGTCGTGACGCCGGCTTGAACGTCATCCGCTGAAACGGACGCTTTGCCGACCTTCCACGTCCCGTCCGCAGGCATCGCAATCCGCAGCTCGTACGGATCGTGACCTACCACCGCGCTCACACCGGATAGCGTCTTCGTCGCGGCGTCCCATGTTTCCTCGGTGACATCCACGATGCCCTGGGTGACGTGGCGCGAGGTGCTGATGAGTTGCGGAGTCTGCGATTCTGGGCGGATGGCCAGGATGGCGCAGGAGCCGCCCGCGACGTGGATGCTCAGTTTGTCGGAGAACGGGGCAACAAAGGCGTTCTTCCAGAAGTCGAAGCCGACGTAGCGCGGGGCCGGCGGCAGGCCGAGATAGGCCGGCGTGAGGGCGTAATCCTTGTCACCGCCCCAGCGGAAGAGCCCCACGACGTCGCGGCGCATGCCGTAGCGAGTGTCGGTCAAACGCCAGATGCCCGGTTGCCAGTCCTGGAAGACGTCCAGCGGCCGCGCCGTGGCCAGCCCGTGCGAGGGCATGCAGCGTTTGAGGACTTCGAGCCGCTCCGGCGGCAGGTCCGGCAGCCAGTCGCTGACGTAGAACAACTGGCCTGCGATGGCAGGCCACGAGGCGTCGCGGCGGGCCTTGTCGAGGCTGCCGCGCTGCGGGCGGATGCTCACGCAGTCGGGATCGTTCCACCAGACGCGGCCGTTGAGAAACCAGAGCCGGGAGCCGGAGGAGGCGCCGGCACTCATCTCCGCCTGCGTATCCGGCCCGATGCGCATGGCGTCCACCAGCCCGAACGCACCGCCGAGCGTGCGCATACTGTGGTGGACGTTGCAGCCGAGCAGGAAGGTGTCCGGCCCGACGGCGGCGCGGACTTGCTTGAGTCCGTCGCGGAAGACCTCCGGGTTGGTCTTCTCCGGACGCGTGAATCCCGCATCGTCGAGGTCGCTGATGGCGGCGGTGGAGTTGGCGTTGTCGATCCCGAGTCCCATGTACAGGCCGTCCATCTTGAGTAACGGATAGCCCCACTCCTTGCGCAGCGTTCCGGCGACGTTCCGCATGTAGTCCTGAACCTCAGGCACGGTTGCGTCCAGGCACGTACCGCCCCAGTGGGTCTGATAAGGCGCGTCCTTGGACCGGCGCTTGATGAACCAATCGAAATGCGTCTGGAAATACGGGTCCGCCATCTCGCCGGCAAAGGGCATGTACCACAGGGCGGGCAATAACCCCGCTTTCCGGAGCGAATCGGCCACCGCCTTCATTCCGCTGGGAAACTTCTGCGCGTTGACATTGAGAAACTGCTTGCCCGGACCGAACTCGCCGGGAGGCACCGTCCCCTTCTGCCATCCGTCATCGATCATCAGGAACTCGAAACCGAAGGGCTTGAGTTCCTTCGCGGCCACATCACGTAACGCGGCGAGGTCCTTTTCAGAAAACCCCAGCATGCCGTGCGGGTCCATGTACCAGGTACAGAGTCCGACCGGCGGCCTCGGCGGGAGCTTGATCCGATAGATGCGCTTGATCAGGTCGCCATAGAGTTCGAGCCCGTCGCGCGCGTCGTCGAACCAGCCCAGCACGAAGGTCTCGCCGGCCGTCTCCGTTCCTGGGTTCTGGCGCAGGTGGCCAAAGTCCAGACGCGGCATGACCGTCGCTTTCCCGTTGGCGGCGCGGGTGTCGATCACGCCGCTGCCGCGGTTATGCGTGACCCAACCCGCCACCGCCCCGTGCTGCTGCATGAAGGGCAGCAGGGCGGCAACGGTCTGGTAGGTCTTGTTCAGGCCGCCGAGCGGTTCGGTTGCAGGACCGGAGACGATCACCGAGGTGCCGGCCCCGGTCACGAGTTCTGCGGTGAAGAGGGCCAGCGAGTGCGTGGCGACCGGGTCCTTGGACGGGTTGCGCAAGGTGGAGTCGAACACGACGAAGGGCAAGCCGGGGTAGACCGCCATTCGCACCGCTTCAGCCGAGGGGACATCCACGGTGATGGCCCGGCCCCGTCCCAGGACGGGGTGTGTCACTTCCCCGACCACAGCCGTGCCGCCGTCATGCCGGAACCGGCCGTCGCGGATGAAGGTCCGCTTGCTCGGTTTGTGCAGGATGGAGAAGGTCTGCGCGGCCGGATCGAAGCGTACGGCCAGGACCTCGTTTTCGACGACAACCTTGTCCTGCGCCGCCTGTGTCTGCGTGAAGGCTGACAGGAGCGTGACCGCAAGTGCGAGGAGTCTGGAGGCGTTCGTGTGTTTCATGTTCATGGTCGTTGCTTGTTTGAGATGTTCATGGTCATTGCCGTTTGTTGTTTCCTGTGTATTCTCCTCCGCTCGTCTCCTGACATCTGTTTCCCCTTCTGGTCGCCGGCGGCAAAGACCGCAATCTCCGAGAGGCCGATGTTGCACGGCTTCTGCTTGACCTTGGTAACTTTGACGGTGAGCGAGGCGATCGTCGTGGGCTCGAAGGTGATCTCAATCGCTTTGGTTCCGTTGTCGGGCAGCGGTTCGGCAATGTCGATCGAGGTGCCGTCGCTGAACTGGAGTGTGCCGCCGGTGATCTGTTCGGTCGGGTTCGGGCGATCCACGAGCCACACGCGCGAAACGGTTTGCGGCTTGTCCCACGCCAGCTTGACCCAGGCGCCCTCGCCCCAGCCCCAGGAGGCCCACTCCTGCTTGATGTCATCCGGCCAACCGCCCGCTTGACCGTCGATCGCGCCCTGGGCCCTGTAATCCGGGTGCGTGACGCTGGTTTCGATCTTGGCCTGCCGCGCGACGTTGGCTGGACTGTCAAACGGATTGGCCGCCTGCTCCACCTTCTCGTCCGGTGCCAGCAGCCGCACCTCGTGCAGGCACAGCCCGTAGCGGCCGCCCGGCGGGTTGAACTTGAGCTTCTGGCCGTTCGCTTCGGCCGCGAAATTGGCGGAATAGCAAAGCCACAGCCGCTTGCCGTCGGGTGAAATGAACTTGGATGGGAAGTTGAGGAAGTAAGCCTGCTCGCCGAAGTCCTTCATGTAAACGACCAGCCGCCACGGGCCGGTGAGCTGATCGGCTTCGAGGATATACGACTGCATCTTGCCGGTGGTCGGCCAGCCGTCGGTGACACACATCAGATGTTTCTTCAGGCCCGTCACGTAGGTGGCCGTGACGCAGCCCATGTGGTCGTTCCAATCGAGCAGCGGCTTTATTTTGGAAAAGTCGCTGGTCCAGACAGGATTTCCAGCGGCATCGTGCCCGCCGAAGAACTCGTAGGCTTTCAGATCGTTGATCGTCTCCGGGCTGGGCGTGACGCGGGCCAGATAGACCTGGTCGGCCGAGATCCAGCTCAGATTGGCATAGCGCGGCTTGGGGTCGTTCTCCTCTGCGCCCATGCCCAGCAGGTAGGCTTTGCCGTCCGGAGAATGCTCCATGTTCTGGCCGAAGTCCACGAAATGCGGCGCGCCCATTTTCACCGGCCCCATGAATTTCGCGGGTTCGGGGAAGAGCGGCGTCTTTGGCGCGAGCGGCGAGGGCGTCCAGGTCTTGCCGTAGTCCTTCGAG
>CAIYOB010000061.1 GCA_903927685.1 uncultured Planctomycetaceae bacterium | reverse complement strand
CGATCGCCGCGACGGTTGCAGGCTCGGCGCAGGCGGCGGATGAATTAGGCACGCTGACCTGGAACCGCGACTGCGGGCTGGTATGGAATGCCCCAGGGATTGAGCTGGCGCTCGATGGCGCCGATCGACCTGCCTGCCCGGCCGTCCGGGTCGTGCCGGACCAGGAGTTCCCCCTCCCGGAGCCGACGGTCCAGCGGGAGTCGAGCACGTCGTTGAACCTGAGCTACCGAGTTGCGTTCCCGGGGAATGTTGCGGTCGAGATCATCCGCTGCGTCGAAGTCAAGGCGTGCGGCGGCGGCATCGCCGCGGTCGAGAACTGGTCGCTCACGCCCTCGGCGCCGCTCGTGCAGGATTGCGAGATCGAGCGGCCGCTGGCGGTCACCTTGGCCGCGTCTGCCGGGTGGACGCAGGCCGTCCTTCCGCTCAAGAACGGCTGGGCCAAGGCCGTACCGCTGGGGTCCGACGCGGTTAGCGGCGAGTACCGCCTGGGCCACTACCTGACTGGCAAGGAGACGCCGGAATTGGCGTTGCCGGTCATCCAGATCGCTGCCGGAACGGATCATAGCATCGCGGTCATGACGGATCCGATGTTCAGCTCGCTGGTTGAAGTGCGCAGCGACGCGAATCGCCTCACGGGCACAGTGCGCTTTCGTTACGCCGGCAGCCGCGTGCCGCTGTCCAAGCGTGAAGAGCGGCGATTCGGATTCTGGCTGGCGTCGGCTGGCCCGGGCGATCGGCCGTTGGACATGGCCCTGGATGCGTTCTTCTCGCTCATGCTTCCCGATGTGCCTCCCGGCCCGACGTGGCTGCACGAAATCGCGCTGATCGATTACGACTATCTGAGCGACAACGGCCAGGGCTGGGACCGCGACCTGGCAAGACTGGCCGAGTGGCTCAAGCCGGAGGAGCGGCGGCGCGTGGCCCTGTGCCTGCATGGCTGGTACGACGCCATCGGCCCCTACTGTTTCGACGCCGCCGCGGGTCAATTGAAGAAGGAGTGGGTCGCGTTCCAGCCGACACGCAAAGTGCGTCTTACCCAGGACGACATCAAACGCCGGTTGCGCGCGGCCCGCGAACTGGGCTTTCGCGCGCTGCTGTACTTCGGCGACGGGCTGGCGTCGGACTCGGGTGTGGCGAGCTACCGCGACGACTGGGCCTACCGCGACGCCAAGGGCGAGCGGATCGGCGGCTGGCAAGGCCCCGACACGCTGGGCAAGACCTACTTGCTCAATCCGGCCCATCCCGAAGTCTCCGGCTGGTACTTGGCCTACGCCGACGCGTTGTTGCAGACCTACGGCGCCGAGTTCGACGGACTGGTCTGGGACGAGACCTTCCACGCCCGGACGGGCCAGATCGCCTTGGAGCCCGAGCCGGCCTATTGCGACCGGGCGCTGCTGGGCCTGACCAAAGAACTGGCGCGTCGGGTGCACGCCTTTGATCCGCAGAAAGTCTTCCTGACGTCCGACTGCATCGGCATCCCCGGGCTTGACGACGTGCCCGGTTATGGCATGGTCGCCCACGGCACCTGGCAGGACAGCTGGTGCTACCCGCCGGCCTGGTCGTACGGCCT
>CAIYOB010000060.1 GCA_903927685.1 uncultured Planctomycetaceae bacterium | reverse complement strand
CGATGACGCTTTCCAGTTCCGCGTCATACTCCGGGGCGACAAACAGCGTCTTGCCGTCCCAGGTCTCGCGCAAATCGCCGTCTTCGACCAGCAATTTGCCGGCCTTGATCACGTACCGCGGCATCTGAAACATCAATTCCTTGTTCTCGTGCGGCGTATAGATCGTCACGTCGGCGTCCGCGCCGGGCCCCAGGTGGCCCTTGTGCTTCAGGCCCAACAGCTTGGCCGGTCCCGCCCGGGTGATGATCGCAATCTCGCCCAGCGAGTACTCGCGGTCCAAGTCGGCGAGCACGGACCCCTGGCCGACCGCCGCATGCACTTCCTTCAGCACGTCCTTGCGGTAGGTGCGGTCCATCAGCAGGCGGATGATCTGCGGATAGGCCAGGAAGGAACCGCCGTTGGGATGGTCCGTACTCATCACCACGCGCCACGGGTCCTGGACCAACAGGTACCACTCCAAGCCGATCGCCCACTGCCAGGCATGGACCAGGCTTTTGTTGCGGTACTTGATCGGCGCGATGCCGCAGCCGGCTTCCATTTCCGTGTCGGCGCTGAACCACTTGGTGCCGTAGACGTTGTGCAGGTAGTAGCCCAGTGGCCCGTCGCCAGTCATGCTGGTCGTTTCGCCGAACAGCACTTGCCCCACGTCGACGGACAGATTCGGGTGCGAATTGACATAGTCGGCCAGGCCGGCGACTTTCGAACTGAAGGTGCTTTCGTCGCCTTCGCCGCCGCCGTAGCTGTGGAATTGGATGTGGGTGATATGCCCGCGATGCCCCTCGAGAGCCTGCATCGTTTGCAGCGTGGTTTGCCAGTTGCCCGGCAGGCCCAGGTTGTTGCAATGGACATGGACCGAGTGCGGGAGGTGCAGCGCGTCGATCGCTGCCGCCGTCTCGCGGATGATCTGCCGCGGCGTCACGCCGAAGTGATCGACGGCCTCGTCGACCGTGTGCACGTTGCCGCCGGCATGGCACTTCCAGACCTCGACCCCGCCCGGATTCACGAGCTTGATGGCATACGCCTTGGCAGCGCCCAGCAGCCAGGCGACGAAACCTTTTAACTGTTCCGGTTGCTTCTCTTGGATCGCCCGCATCAGGAAGTGATTGTTGCCGGCCAGGACATAAAAGCCCTTGTCGATGCACGGGGTGTCTTCGAATTCCTCGTGCGCGTGCCGAGCCATCAACGGGGGCACCGCGGCGTCAAACGCCGTGGTATAGCCCAAGCCGATGTACTTGTAGCCGGTCGCAAAGGTGCTGGGCACACTGCCCAGCGTGCCGCTGTGCGTATGAGCGGTGCGGCGCACGACGTTCTTCCCGCCGCGCCGCTCTTCGGGCCGCATCTTGCGGGCCGCATTGACCTTGGGGCCGGCGATATGGCAGTGCATGTCGATCCCGCCGGGCATGACCACCAAGCCGGCGGCGTTCAGGGTCGAAGCCGGGCGGACATGCGGATCGCTGGGAGGCGGTACGATTTTGCCGCCTTGAATCCAGATGTCCTGGACTTGGCCGTCGACGCCGTTCAGCGGGTCGTAGACATAGCCACCGGTGATCTTCCACAAAACTTCGGTCATCGTTGTCTGTCAGTCCTCAAGGGGATGTATCGCGCGCGAGAGTCCGTTCGCGTCCGGGGTCCCGAACCGTCCACCATGATGAACGTTGCCGCGGGATCGAACAAGCCCCGAGGCGCTGGAAATGAGACGCTGGAAATGCGTCCTGCGCGGACTGGGTTGCGTGGCGGCGTGGAAACCCTATGATGTGGCAAAGTCCGAGGCGTCGCGGCAAGCCGCCGGCTTCCCACCCGCATGGCCCTGCAACCGAGCAAGCTCTCGTGGCGATCCCGTTCTCCCTGGTTATTCCGGCCTACAATGAAGCGGAGCGTCTGCCGCCGTATTTGGCCAGTATTCGCGCCTACCTGACGACCACGTTTCCGGACGCCCACGAGGTGCTGGTCGTCGACGACGGCAGCACGGACGGAACGCGGGAGTTGGTGGCCGGGTTGGGCAAGCAATGGCCGGCCTTGCGATTGGTCTGTCACGCCGGGAATCAGGGCAAGGGGGCGGCGGTGCGCACGGGCATGTTGGCCGCCTGCGGCGCGATCCGGCTGTTTGCCGACGCGGATGGGGCGACGCCGATCGCCGAGGAGAGCCGGTTACGCGCGGCCCTGGACGCGGGCGCCGACGTGGCCGTGGCTTCCCGCTGGGCTCGGGCCGCCGGTGTCACGCGGCGGCGCGACCCGGTTCGCGGTCTGATCGGCTGGCTGTTCAAGACCGGCGTGCGGGTCCTGCTGCCGGTGCCGGTCCACGACACCCAGTGCGGCTTCAAGATGTTCCGGCAAGCGGCGGCCGAGCACTTGTTTTCCCAATCCCAGGAAAACGGCTACGTCTTCGACCTGGAGTTGCTGATCCTGGCCCGGCAACGGGGATACCGCGTGGCGGAGGTCGGCGTGAATTGGACCGAGATCCCCGGCAGCAAGCTGAAGATGAGCCGCGACTGGCGCACGATTCTGGCCGGCGTTTGGCGGATCCGCAGCCGTTTGCGGGCGCGGGGCTAGAGTTCAGCCCGGTGCTGTCAGCCTGCCGCCGGCAGGACGGCGCCGGCGGCCAGCGAATAGGCCGCGTCCAGCACTTGCCCCACCGTGATCTCGCGCATGCAGGCGTGGTGCTTGAGCGGGCAGGTGCGGCGGTTGCAGGGGGCGCAGGGCAGGTAATGGCGGACGATCCGCGAGGCGGGATGCCGCCAAGGGTAGGCCAGGGCCGGCGAAGTCGAGCCGTAGATGGCCACGGTGGGCACGCTCAGGGCGGCTGCCAGGTGCGTCGTTCCCGAATCGTGGCCGATGTACAGTTTCAGGCCCGCCATCGTGGCGACCATGTCGGCAATGCTCTGGCCGATCAAGTTCCGATAATTGGCGACGCCCGCCTGCACGAGCGCTGCTTCGATCACCTCGCCTTGCTGGCGCTCTTGCGGCCCGCCCAGGATCAGGACGTCAAAGTCCCGGCTAAGCGCGACGGCGAGCTGTCCGAAACGCTCGGCGTCCCAGCGGCGGGCCTGGCCATAGGCCGAGCCCGGCGCCAGGCCCGCGGTCGGCCGGACGAAACAGGCCGGCGCCGGGACATGCAGCGTCAGCGGCCCGGTCTCGTGCGGCGTGCCAAAGTACCCGTTCACGATCTGGTTGTACCACTGGGCGTAGTGCTGGCCGCTGGCGCAGCGAACCGCGTCGGTCAACAGCCAATCGCTCCAGCCGATCCGGCCGCCGATCCGCCGCGGCGCTCCGGTCGCCAGCAGCAGCCAGCGGGCCGCGAAGCTGTTCTTGAACGTGAACGCCAGGTCGAACGGCCCATATTCCGCGCGCAACTGCCGTCCCAAGCGGGGAACCGTCAGCCAGCGCCGCCCTTGCGACTTGGTTCTGTCCGCAACGACCGCGTCCAGCCGCGGGTCCCCGGCGAACAACTGCAGGGCGGCCGGCGGTCCGACCGCCACGAACCTGGCCCCGGGCAGTTGCCGCCGCAGGTTGTCCAGGGCGGGCGTGCACAGCACGCAATCGCCCAGCCAACTGGGCAACCGAAGCAGTACGCAAGGCCTGTCCATCATTCGTCTCCTGCCGCGAATCGAGTGACGGCGGATCTTAACAGGAACGAAATCCCGGACCTAGAGCGGTTGATGATTTCCCACCGGGACAGGGCACGCGCCGACGCTGTTTTGCGAAATTTCCGCCAATCGCGCCCGATTGCTCTTGACCCAGTTTTCTGCCGCCTGTAATTAACCGCCTCGCGTCGATAACCAAGCTGCCCGACGAAGGGAACGACCACCCGCGTACGGTGACCTGTCGCGAAGGCGCGGCCTGCGCCTTGGTGCTGCCTTATCATCACGTGAGTTCTCACGTGCCGATCGGGGTGGGAGCCTGTGAGGCCCTCACTTCGAAGACTGGATCACGTACGATTGCGTCGGCAAGACGCCTTGGTTTTGTGCGCTCGTCGTAGTAAGGAGAAGCAACTTGAAAGCGACCGCGTGCTGCATTGTTGGCTGCCTGTTGGGATGGTTCATCCTTCCCGCCTGCCCGGGACTGGCAGCTGGTTCTCCGATTCCTCTGGTCTTGGCGACGGCCGCAACGGCGCTCGCTCAAGCAGATACCGCGGCGTCCCGTGACCGCCAGGAGGTGGAGCAGTTGCTCCGCGAGTCCCGGCAGGCCATGAGCCGGGGCGATTGGGAATCGGCCGAGCGTCTGATCACCAAGGCCGAGAGCTTGCCCGTCAAGGTGGACCCGCTGTACGAGCGGTTCCAGGACACGCCCGCCAAGGCGCGGCGGACGCTCGAAGAGCTCCGTTCAGCCCGGGCGCGAGACGAGCGGACGCGTCCCAGCGAACGCTTCTCGCCCACGGTTCGCGGACCGGGCGCCGGCGCGGCGCCGCCGGCGCAAGCGGGGGCCAGTCCACCCGCGGGAGCTTTGCAGCCTCTGGAAACGCTCACTGACGATGCCAAGTCCAAGGCCAACGCCTACGTGCAGAAGGGACGCTTGGCTCTGCAACAGGGCGACCTGGCCGGCGCCACCGGCTGGTACCAAAAGGCCGCCGGCTTGAATGCTCCTTTTGCCCCCGGCGAGTACTCGCCCAACGCGTTGGCGGATGAACTGCGGCGGGCCGGCGTCCCGGCCGACCGCCTGGTTGCGACTCGCCCCGCGCCCGCGGACATGCCGACTCTGCGGCCCGACGATTTTGCCGCGGACCGCGACACGTCCCTGCCCGCAGCCCTGCGTGGGGCGGTCGGCAATGCGGCGAGCCCGGCGGCCTTCCCGGTGTTGGAGCGTCCTCAAGACGTGGCGGCCTTACCGTCTGACTCGGTCCCGGCGGCAGCTCCGGGCGGCGAGCCGCGGCGGTTGCCAGCGATGACCGCAGACAACATGGCAGCGCACGCCGAGGCTCTGCGGTTGGTGGCGATGGCTCGTTCGGCCCTGGACCGCGGCGACGCCCCGGGGGCGATGCAGCTCGCCCAGCAGGCTCGAGCTCTGGGTGTTCCCGACAACGCGTTCGCGGCAGGCGAACCGCGGCCGGACCACCTGATCATGGAGATTCAAAGTGTGCTGAGCCGTCAGAATGCGACCGGCGCCCCGGGCTCCCCAGTCGTCCAGGCATTCGACTCGGGCGCCAACGCCCGCCAGCCGTATCCCGTTCAACAGAGTGTCTACGATCCGGCCCTGGATCGTTCGCAGATGCAGCCCGCCCAGGCCCTGGCGCCGTCCGGCCAGGCTCCGCCGGGAGCCGTCGGACCGCTGGCCGGTGGCCAAGGCCGCGAGTTGTATCGCCAGGGCTTGGTGGCGCTGGAACGGCAGGACCGTGCCGCTGCCCTGCAGTTGTTCTCCGAAGCCTGGAAGTACGAAGCCGAGTTCGACCCGGCCACTCGCCAGGCCCTCCGCGACAAGCTGACGCTGCTGCGCGTCGCCATGTCCGCCGATGCGGCCGGCCCACCGGGCTCGGCCCTGGAAGCGGTCGACGCCGAACAGCGGCTGGTGCGGGACAAACTGTTCCGAGACATTACCCGCGAACAGAGTGCCGCCGAGCGCATGCGGGACACCGACCCGCGCGGCGCCCTGACCCGCCTGCAGCAACTCCGGCAACAGGTCGAGCAGGAGACGGTGGATCCCACCCTGCGTCGTCAATTGCTGACCCTGGTGGATCGCAGCATCCGCGAGACGGAGGGGTATATCCAGACGAACCTGGCGGATATCGAGCTTCGCGAACGCAATCAAACCGCGTCCGAGGAGATCGAGCGCGGCAAGCAAGGCAAGATCGACAAGCAGAATCAGCTGGCCGAGTTGGTCGAGCAGTTCAACACTCTGATCGAAGACCAGCGTTACGCGGAGGCCGAAGTCATCGCCAAGCAGGCGAACGAATTGGATCCCGAAGCGCCGGTGGTGCGGAATATGATGCTGACGGCCAAGTTTGCCTGGCGAGTCCAGGAGCAGAACCAGATCCGGGACGACAAGGAAGCCGGGTTCTACGACGCGATGACCAGCGTCGAGCAGTCGGGCGTCGCGTTCGACGATCGCCATCCGCTGGTGTACGGCGACGTCACGGATTGGGCCCGCCTGTCCACCACCCGCGGCGACCGGCTCCGCCAGGAGCAGTCCCGCTTGACGCCGACCGAGATGGAAATCCAGAAGGCCCTCAAGACCGAGGTGGATGTCAAGTTCGAGAATCGTCCGCTGTCCGAAGTGGTCGAGACGTTAGGCCGGATGGCCGGCGTGAACGTGTTCCTCGATTCGCAGGGGCTGCACGCGGAAGGCATCACGACGGACGCCCCGGTCAGCATCAACCTGACGCAGCCGATTTCGCTCAAGAGCGCCTTGAACTTGATCCTGGAGCCGTTGCACCTGAGCTACGTGATCCAGAACGAGGTCCTGCGCGTGACCAGCGAACAGACGCGCAACTCCGACGTCTATCCCCGCGTCTACAATGTCGCGGACTTGGTGATTCCGATTCCCAATTTTGTGCCCAGCTACAACGTCGGTCTGCCTGGGGCGTTGAAGGAGGCCATCAGCGCGACCGGCCAGGTCCGCTCGACGGGCCTGCCGCAGACGGTGCCCCTGACACTGGCGGCCAGCGAAGGCGGCGACCAGTCGTTGGGCAACGCGTCGGTGCTGGCGCAGATGAGCACGTCCGGGATGCTGCCCGGGATCGCGCCCCGCTCGCCACAGCCCTTGGGGTACGCCCCGGGGAGCATGGGAGGGGCCACGATGGCCGATTTCGATACCTTGATCGAATTGATCACCAGCACGATCGCCCCGCAGACGTGGGACACCGTGGGCGGTCCCGGCGCCATCGACGGCTTCCCGACCAACCTCAGCCTGGTCGTCAGCCAGACGCAGGAGGTCCACGAGGAGATCGCCGATCTGTTGGACCAGCTCCGCCGCCTGCAGGACCTGCAGGTGACGATCGAAGTCCGCTTCATCACGCTGAACGACTCGTTCTACGAACGCATCGGGATCGATTTTGATTTCGAGGTGGACGACAACACGTCGCAGATCAACGGCCAGAACCCGGTCGTACCGGACGACACCGGTCCCAGCATGGCCTTCGGGCTCGACCCGACCGGGCTGCCGACGATCGACTATGATTACCAGTTCACGCAGGGTTCGTTCGGCTCCGCAGTGCCCCAGTTCGGCGGTTTTGACGCCGCCACGGCGGCCAACTTCGGATTCGCGATCCTGAGCGATATCGAGGTCTTCTTCCTGTTGCAGGCGGCTCAAGGCGACGACCGCACGAACGTGCTGCAGGCGCCCAAAGTCACGCTGTTCAACGGCCAGACGGGCTTCGTGTCGGACACCTCGCAACGGCCCTTTGTGACCAGCGTCGTGCCGGTCGTCGGAGACTTTGCCGCCGCTCACCAGCCGGTGGTGGTCGTGTTGAACGAAGGCACGTCGCTCAGTGTCCAAGCGGTCGTCTCGCCGGACCGGCGGTTCGTGCGGCTGACGCTGATCCCGTTCTTCAGTTCGATCGGCGACGTGAGCACGTTCACATTCACCGGCCGCCGCTCGTCCGATTCGGGGACCAACGTGGTCGATCCGACCAACGAAAACTCGACCGTCCAGAACAACCAGCAGGACTTCATCGAAGGCACGACGGTCCAGTTGCCGACGTTCAACTTTACGACCGTGTCCACCACCGTCAGCGTGCCGGACGGCGGGACGGTGCTGCTGGGCGGCATCAAGCGGTTGAGTGAAGGCCGCAACGAGCGGGGCGTGCCGATGCTGAACAAGCTCCCCTACATCAGCCGCTTGTTCAAGAACGTCTCGATCGGCCGCGAAGCCCAAAGCTTGATGATGATGGTGACGCCGCGGATCATCATTCAGGAAGAGGAAGAATTCCTGCAGACGGGATATCGCAGCGACCAGCAGTAAACGAAGCGGCTCCCTCCAGCCACTTGCGAACCCGGTTTCGTCCGCGAAACCGGGTTTTTTCGTTGCCCCGAGCGTCCGCCCGGCGTGTCCCCGCGCCACGACCGCTTGACACCGCCCACGCCGACGGCAAGACTCAGTTGCGTCCGACGGCCGCTGCAGGGATCCCGGCCGTCGCGGCCCGCGTGCTGGACCCCTGCATCGCCAGCCCACAAAAGACACACCAGGAGCGCCGTCCATGAACCAGAATCTGAGCCGCCGAGGTTTCTTGCAGGCCACCGCCATCGGCGCCACGGCCATGTCCCTGTCCGCCCGCAGCTATGGGCGGATCCTGAATGCTAACGAGCGGATCCGCCTGGCCCAGATCGGCTGCGGCGGGCGCGGGTTGCACGCGCACATGAAGGGCGTCCACCAGCACGACGCGGCCCAGAACGTCGAGTATGTCGCGGTGGCGGACCCCTGGCGGGTGGCCCGTGAGGAAGCCGCAGCGCATTGCAAGGAGTGGTACGGCCGCGACGTCAAGCAGTGCGTCAGCTATCGCGACATCATGGCCATGCCGGACGTCGATGCCGTGCTGATCGCTTCGCCCGATCATCATCACGCGACGCAACTGGAAGCCGCCGCGAAAGAGAAGAAGCACGCCTACGTCGAAAAGCCGATGGCCCGCAATGTGGCCGAATTGACCAAGGCGTTTGACGCCGTCAAGGCTGCGGGGATCGTCGTCCAGGTCGGCACGCAGATTCGCAGCCTGCCGACCAGCACCGGTTGCCGCAAACTGTGGGAGTCCGGCCTGCTGGGCAAGGCGTCGCGGATCGAGCAGTGCCGCAACGGCGACCGTCCCTACTGGTACGGCTTCCTGAAGGAAGTCAAGAAGGAAGACGTGGACTGGAACGAGTTCCTGCTGGACGCGCCCCAGCGGCCGTTCGACGCGGGCGTCTATTCCGGCTGGTACGGCTACCTCGACTACACCGACGGTCCCGTCGCCAACCTCGGCTGCCACTTCATCGACTTGTACAACTATATTGCCGGCCTGCAGTTCCCGACCAGTTGCGTCTGCAACGGCGGCGTGTTCACGTGGCAGGACGAGCACAACTTTACCTGCCCCGACCACGTCGAGGCGCTGTGGGTGTATCCTGAGGGCCTGATGGTGGCCTATTCCAGCAACTTCGGCAACAGCGGCGGCAGCCGGCACCGCTACTTCTGCGAGAAGGGCCAGCTGATCATGGACAACTGGAGCGCCCCGACGTACAGTGCCGAAGGCGGCCCGAAACGCGACGGCAGCCTCCGCGGCGTCCAGGAAGTCGAAGCCATCGAAACGCCGGATCATTTCCTCGATTGGCTGCAATGCCTGCGGACCGGCACGGCCACACGCGCGCCCGTGGAAGCCGGCTACCAGCACTCCGTGGCCTGCCTGATGGCGGTCGAGTCCTACCATTCCGGACGCCGCACCACCTATGACCACGCCACGCGGACGATCCGGCCGGCGTAAGATCGGGGCCAGGTGGACCGCGGCGAGTTCGCTCAGCCGAATCTCGCCACCAGCCGGTTGACCAGCGGCGGACACAGCCGATCGAACCAGACCAGCAGCTTGCCGCCGGGAGTGAGGATGATCTCGTGCCGCCCCCGGCGAATGGCCTTGACGGTCCGCCGGGCGACGGCTTCGGCCGACATGGCGCCCAAGGCCAGCCACGGCAAGTCGGCGTTCTTTTCCAGCACGTTGTCAAAGAACTCCGTCGCGGTCGTGCTCGGGCTGAGCAACAGTACGTCAATTCCGAGGCCGGCCAGTTCGCAACGGATCGAATCGCTCAGGCCATGCAGCGCAAACTTGCTGGCACAGTACTCGCTCTTCTTCGGGATGCCGCGATGGCCCAACACGGAACTGACGTTCACAATCATGGGCCGCTGCCCGGCCTGCAGCAGGGGAACGGCACTGCGAATCAGTTCGGCCGGCGCAAAGAAATTGACTTCCATCACCCGCCGCAGCCGGGCCTCCGACGCTTCGGCAAACGGTCCGATCGCGCCCACGCCCGCGTTGTTGATCAGCAAATCGAGGCCGCCTAACGCGGTGCGGGCGGTGTCCAGCAATTGCTGCCGAACGGCGGGGTCGACAACGTCCCCGACGACGATGTGTGCTTCGCGCTGCAGGTCGCGGATCTGCCGCTGCAAGTCCTCCAACTCGGGCCGGCGGCGGGCCGTCAGCACCAACCGGGCGCCTTGCCGGGCCAGCTCCAGCGCCAGACAGCGGCCGATGCCGCTGGAGGCCCCCGTCAGAATTGTCCGCAGTCCGGGAATCTTCCGCCTGCTCATGCCTGCTTCCTCCGTCGTGCGACCGGGTCCGACCTACGCCACATCTTCCATGACCGCTGCTGCCGGGTCGGGATCTTCGGCCACCTGCGGCAGCGGCGTGGCGTCACGAGCGCGGACGACCGTGTCGGCACCAGCGATCCGTCCCAGGTACTTCTGCGGAATGCGGCAGTGCACGATCACTCGCTGGTCGTCATAGCGTCGGGACAGAATCTCGCCATGGGCCGCCAGGTACGCCAGCAGCCGTCCGTTGTCCAAGCGAGTTTCCACGTCGACGTCGCGAAAGGTGCTGCTGAGCGCGTCGCTGACTCGATACGACAAGCGCTCAAAACCGAGCCGCTTCCGGGCGCTGATCATGATCGCGGCGGGATAGCGACTGAGCAGCGCATCCCCGTGCGCGGGCGACGGCAACTGGTCGATCTTGTTCAGCACCAGCAGCGTGTCTTTTTCCTGGATGCCGATTTCCTGCAGGACCTGATGCACGGCGCTGATCTGGTCGCCGACCGCGGGGTTGCTGGCGTCCGCGACGTGCAGCAACAAGTCGGCTTGCCGCGACTCTTCCAAGGTCGCCTTGAAGCTGGCGATCAGCCGGTGCGGCAGGTCCCGGATGAAACCGACCGTATCGCTCAACAGGACGGGGCCCCAGTTCGGCAACTGCCAGCGGCGGGTCCGCGTATCGAGCGTCGCAAACAGCTTGTCGGCCACCAGCACGTCAGCTTGGGTCAGCGCGTTCATCAACGTGCTCTTGCCGGCGTTCGTATAGCCCACCAGCGAGACCGTCATGTGGTCGTGCCGGGCTGCCACCTGGCGTTCCCGGCGGGCTTCGATCCCGCGTAACTCGCCGCGCAGGTCCGTGATCCGCTTCTCGACCAGCCGCCGGTCCACTTCCAGCTGTTTTTCGCCGGGGCCGCGCATCCCGACTCCGGCTTTGATTCGCGACAAGTGGGTCCACAGCCGCTTCAACCGCGGCAGCGAGTACTCCAGCTGGGCCAATTCGACGGCCAAGCGGGCTTCGTGCGTGCGGGCATTGCTGGCGAAGATATCCAGGATCAGTTCCGTCCGGTCGATCACCTTGACCTGCAGTTCCTTCTCCAGGTTGCGGGTCTGAGCGGGATTCAGGTCGTTGTCAAAGATCACGACGTCCGCCGTGGCCGAGGCGACCAGCTGTTTCAGTTCGGCGACCTTGCCGTGCCCCAGATACGTCGCACAATCGGGACCGGGCCGGCGTTGCGACAGTTCACCCACAATCACCGTGCCGGCCGTGGTAGCCAAGCCGCGCAGTTCGGCCAAGGGCTCCTCGATGAACATTCGCTCGTTGGTAATGACGCGAACGAGCACGGCCCGCTCGCGAACGACGCTCTCAAATCGGTCGTGTTCTTTCAACGTGACTTGCTCCGCACGATAACTTCCCGGCACTGGGGGTGTATTCTATCCGGATCAGAGCCCTCGTAAAGTACCTGGCAGGGCGAACGGTCGCGCGTCGGCCCGCCGCTGCGTCACCGCTGGGCGGGGCTCTGCAGCGAATAGATCACCAGCGGCTCCGCGGCGTGGTTGGCCGCCGGGTAGCGGCGCCGAGCGGCCGCTTGGGCTCGGTCCCGGGCGTTGTCATCCGGCTTGTAGCGGGCATGCAGCTGCTGGTGCTCGGCGGCCTTGCCCCGGTCGCCCAACTGGGTGTACAGCAGAGCCAGGTTGTAATGCGCGGTTACGTTCTCCGAGTCGATTTCCAGCGTCCGCGCGAACTGGGCGATGGCCTCGCGGAACAACCGCTCACGTTCCGCTCGCCGGGCTTCACCCCGATACTGTTTGCCGCGCTCGAACAGCGTCAGGCCCAACTCGTTGACCACTTCATAGTCCAGGCTGAAGTCGAACTTCCGCTGGATCGACTCGGGCGAGCGGTCTTCGAGCACGCTGCGGAAATTGGCGATCGCCTTGTCCAAGTGCCCTTGCTGCCTATTGATCAGGCCGCTCAGCCAGCTGATCGTCCAGCTCGGCGCGTCCGGATAGGCGGCGGCCCGGTTGGCCGCCTGCACGGCCTCGTCCAGCCGGCCTTCGGTGAAGTACACCCGCGCCAGGTTCAGGGGACCGTGATACTGCTTCAGGGCCTCGACCTTGGCAAACGCTTCGGCCGCCTGCCGCAACTCGCCCTTGCCGCCGCTGCCGCGTCCCTCGAGCAGCAGGCCGATCCCGTAGTCGTTCCACCGCTGCCAGGCCGGGATGTCCCGTTCCGGGTTGCTGACCGGCTCGGCTGCCCCCGCGACGGGAAACACGACGCGGTCGACCGCCAGCGTCGTGATCGGCAGCCGATTGACAACCGGCTGGCCGGGCTCGACACCGCGCAACGGCTCGTCGCCCGGCTGGCTCTGCGAGGCGACCCATCGCATATATTCCTGGTCAAACTTGCGGTACTGGAGTTTGAGTTCCACGGCCACCGGCGCCGCCAGGTCGGGCGGGAGGTTCAGCGCATAGTGCACGACTTGGGCCGCCCCCGGCGGGATCTGGTGGTTATACAGGGGAACGAAGATGTCCTGGGCGTTCCGCCGGTTGACGCGTTGGCCCTCCCGGTCCAGCATGAATGTGTTCACGAAATGCGCCCCGCGGTCGACTTGCCCCAGATCGTCCAGCGCGCCGCTGCGTCCCAGGATCCGCTCGCCGCTGGTCACCGTCACGTCCAGCCAGACTTCGTTCGAGTCGGCGGTGCCCTCGGTGAACGGATGCCCCATCTTCAACGTGCGGATCACCGCCTGCAGCAACAGCTTGTCGCCGGGACGCACCGCCGGCACGGCCGGGCGCAGGGGCGCGGCCAGCGGGTCGTTGATTCCCCCCCCGACTCGGACTCCAAACAGGTCGACACGCAGGACGCCTTGCAGGAACTCCTGATGCGCCGCAACGATCCGGTCTGCGCCGCGCAGGTAGGCGATCCCGGTGTTCGCCGACGGAAACAGATGGTTGTGGATCTGCAGGCGGCCCGAACCGTCGAACGGCTGGGCCCCGAAATCGCTGGAGATTTGCAGCGGCATGTGGCAGCCGTTGCAGTTGGTTTCGGCCTGCGGCGGATAGTAGAAACTGCGCGCCCCGTGGCCGGACACGCCGCTCAGCAGATACGAATCGTAGTGGTTCTGGCCGCGCAGGAACTCCTTGTATTTCGTCAGTTCGCCGGGCAGATGCACCTTGTGGCAGGCCGCGCAGAACTCGGCCGTCTTGTGCAGCGGCTTGAGGAACGTCTGCTTGTGGAACGACGGCTTGGCCCGCACCAGTTGATGGTTGATGTACTGCAGCACCGGGTTCGCGCTGTAGGCGAACGGATAGTGCAGCGGTTGTTCCAGCGTATAGTCGCCGTTGCCGACGGTGCTGTTAACCCGGGTCACCGCATGGCAGACCGTGCAGGTGATTCCCGCGTGTGCCGTCGGGTCGCGGACGTCGTCGAATTCCTTTTGGTCAAAGGCCCCGCTGAGAAATGGCACCACGTCGTGACAGCCGGCGCAAAACCGGACGGCCTTGACGCTGCCGTCTCGCTCCAGCGCGACGCGGCGCGCTTCGCGGACGGTCGCACGGTAGGGGGCGTTGTTGAACGAAGCGAAATGGTGCACGCTGTGAAACCAGCCCTCGTAGGCGTCGGGATGGCACTGGCGGCAGTAGTCGTCCATCATCAACGAGCGGGCCGGAATCAGGTTGCCATCGCTGGTCTTGACCCGAGAAGGCTGAAAATAGGCGGCGCCCTCGGCCGGGCTCTGGGCCGACCAGCGGCGCGGGTCGTGCGTCTGCCAGAGCACCATCCCGGCGACAATGACCGCCGTCAGGATCGCGTACACTCCCCCGACTCGCCACCGGATCCGCGGCCCGACCAGGCGATGCAGCCAGTACAGCCAGACCGCCGCCAGCGGACAGCTGACGTGCAGCCAGTAGGCAATGGCGCGGACCGTGGGGTGCTTCAGGTCGATCAGGCCCTCGAGTCGCACCAGCAGCACGCCGCTGACCAGCACCAGCAAGCAGACGGCCAGCAACGCGTAGCCGATCCGCACGGCCCGGCGATTACGGCGGCCGCGCCCGGCCAGCATGTGCCCGACGCCGAACACCAGGAACGGCACGATCAGCAACAGCCCGAGGGCCAGATGCAAGGCGAACATGCTGAGATAAAAGTGGTCTTGATAGCTGACCGCGGTCCCCCAGCGCCGGCTGATCCATTCCAAGGCGGTAATGCTCGCCAGGTACACCGAATTGGCCGCGGTTACCGCCGTGATGGCCAAGACGACATACAGCAGCCTCCGCAGACGCGGGCCAATGACGCGACGAGGTTGAGCAGAGCCGACGGGCAAGGACGACTGTCGGGAGATGGTGTCGTTCATGACCGCATACGGTACGATTCGGACTCTTTTTCTGCAACTGACCTTCGCGCAACCGCCCGCTTTTGCTAATTACCCTCCGCGCGGATTCCATTCGCGGACCGCACGCCAATTCTTGCCTCCGTCGAGGATGCTAGCTATGCCGAAAATCCACATGTCCAAGAGTCTGGTCGCCTGGACCACCGCCGTGGTCGGAACCTTGGGCTCGGGAGCCGGAGCCTATTCCGTCGTGGGAAATCCGTGGGCAGCAGACGAAGTGGCTGCGGTGGCGCCGGCCGCGCCAGGCGACCTGTCGGCTGGCCAGCCGGTTCAGCCCGTGCCGATTCCCGACGAAGCGGGTCCGTCCCCAGCGGGCAACGCCGGATTCGCGGCGAATCCGCCGCCTCCGCCCCGCCAGTCCCCCATGTTCTTCGATCCGGCGGTCACTCCAGCATCGCACGCGGCGGACGCGGGCCAGCTGGCGTCGCCCCCGCCGGCGCCGCCCTCGGACCGTTCCGCTGGCCAAGGAGCCGCGGAGCCTCGGTTGCCGGAATTTCAGCCGCCCACGTCCGCCGGCTTGACGTCCTCGTGGGGGTCGCCGCCGGACAACCCGACTCCTGACACAGAGCGGTCGTCGATCTCGCTGGCACCGCCCAGTCCGGACGAACCGCAACCAAGTTCGGCACACTCCGCCTCGCACGCCTCGCCCGGCCTGGAAGAACCGCCGGCAGCCCCGATCTCGGGCAGCGCCGGCCTGTCGGCGCCGCTCGGTGGCGCGTTGCAGGATGCCGCTCGGTCCACCGTTGCGGACGCAGAATCCGCAGCGCCGAGCGGAAGCAGCGTGTATGCCAGCGCGGCTCCGGCGTCGCCGCCCAACCCTGTCGAGCCACCGGCCGAACCCGCTTCGCTCGCGGCCCCCCAGGCGGACAGCGGTTCCGCCACGGTGCCGTTTTCGCTCCGGCCGCGAACCGAAAGCGAGCCGGTGCTGACGCCTCCGCCCACAGCCCAACCGGAGCCGGTGCCAAGTGCCTTTTCGGCCCCCGCCGGGGATCCCCTGAGTGCCTCTGCGCCCCGGCCCCTGACCAACGCTGCGATCGGTTCATCCGAAGGCGACGGCGTGCCCGGCGCTGAGACGCTGGACGGTGTCCAGAGCCCCGCCTTGACCGTCCAGAAACTCGCGCCTCCCGAAATCCAGGTCGGCAAGGAAGCCACGTTCCAGATCCACGTCCGGAATGTCGGCCAGGTAGCCGCCCACGAAGTCACCGTCCTGGACCGGATTCCCAAGGGCACGCAATTCGTCAACGCCACACCGGCCGCCACGCAGGCGTCGCCCAGCCAGCTGATGTGGAACGTCGGCACGCTGCAACCGGGCGACGAAACCACGGTGTCCTTGCAGCTGATGCCGCTGAGCGAAGGCGAACTTGGCAGCGTGGCTCAAGTCACCTTCCAGGCCCAGGCCGCCGTCCGGACCCTGTGCACCCGGCCTCAATTGGCCGTGACTCACACGGGGCCGCAAAAGGTGATGATCGGCGAGACGGTCGCCTTTGACATCACGGTCAGCAACCCGGGCACCGGCGTCGCCAACAGCGTGATCCTGGAGGAAGACGTCCCCGAAGGCCTGGCCCACGCCGCCGGCCGGGAATTGGAATTCGAGATCGGCAGCCTGCGCCCGAACGAATCGCGGCAACTGCAGCTGACACTGAAGGCCGACAAGCCTGGCGTGGTGCGAAACCAGATTCTGGTTCGTGGCGATGCGAACCTGATCGCCGAGCATGCGGTGGAACTGGAAGTGGTTGCCCCGGCGTTACAGGTCGCCTTGCAGGGCCCGAAAATGCGTTACCTGGACCGCCCCGCAACCTACGACGTGGTCATCGGCAATCCGGGGACGGCCGCGGCCCGTGAAGTCGAACTGGTGACCTACCTGCCCAAGGGCATGAAGTTCGTCTCGGCGGATCACAAGGGTCAATACGAACCGCAGAACCACGCCGTGTTCTGGAGCCTGGAAGAGCTGCCGCCCAGCCAGACGGGCAGTGCCAAGCTGACGGTCATGCCGCTGGAGCCCGGCGAGCAGAAGCTGAAACTGGAAGGCCGAGCCGCATTGGGGCTGAAGGAGTCTTTTGAACAGGTCGTCCAGGTCGAGAGCGTGGCTGAACTGCAATTCACCGTGACGGACGAAGCCGACCCGATCGAAGTCGGCGCGGAAACGAGCTATCGGATCACGCTGACCAACAGCGGCTCGAGCGCCGCCACCAACGTCCAGTTGCTCGTCAGCCTGCCGCCGGAACTCAAGCCTTTGGGCGGCGACGGACCGACGCGGATCACCGTGGATGGCGAGCGTCTGGTGGTCGATCCGCTGGCCCGCATCGGGCCGGGCGAAGAAGCCGTCTACCGGATCAAGGTCCAGGGCGCCGCCGCCGGACACCAGCGGATCCAGGTCCAACTGGCGACCGCCGAGACGCCCGTGGCTGTCACACGCGAGGAAATCACGCGCGTTTACGACGACCGGTAACACGAGCGATTGTCAATAAAGAGATTCAATAACACGAATCACTGCAACGCCGGCGTCCTTCTTCAACAGACTCCGGCTGGGCGCTTCCCGCGACGGGGAGTCGAGGTCCCGCCCTGTCCCACGCGATACGGTTTCGATAGAATCTGAGACAACCTCTATCCACTTCCCGATCGACAAGGGGGGGCTGCACGATTCGCAGCAGATTCGTATGGCGACGCTCAAAGACATCCTGGCAGGTAAGGAATCGCGGGTGATTTCCGTCGACCAGCAGGCCACCGTCATGGAGGCCGCGGTGTTGATGAATCAATACCGGGTCGGCTTTCTGATGGTGATGGACGGGGAACGGCCGGTCGGCGTGTTTTCGGAGCGGGATATCTTGCGGCGTGTCGTGGTGGCGCGGCTGGATCCCGGCAAGACGCTGGTCAGCGAAGTGATGACGACTGAAATGCTGGTCTGTAACCCGGAAACGACGTTGGACGAAGCCCGCGCGGTGATGAAGAACCGTCGCATCCGCCATCTGCCAGTCGTCGACGCCCGTGACAAGCTGGTCGGCCTGGTTTCGATCGGCGACTTGAATGCGTTCAATGCCAACACGCAGGAACAGACGCTGCACGTGTTGCAGGAGTACATCTACGGGCGAACGTGAGTCGCGCGAACGCGGCAGGTATCCCCTTCAACGGTCCTAGCCTTCCAAGTACAATACTTCGCGGTCAGATGAAGTTCAGGACGGACGTTCACAAGCACGGGCAGGGGCCGGTGCGGCGAACCCGGACTGGTCACGTGTATTCAGAAGCCTGCGAGTCTGTGTACGGGAGGCATCCGCCGTGGAGAGCCACGTCTCGACATTCCTGCCGATCCTCGCCTACGCTGGCGTCATGATCGGGTTCGTCGTCACGAACCTCGTGTTGACGCATTTGATCGGCCCCAGGCGGAACACCGTCGTGAAAAACATGCCCTACGAATCGGGCATGGACCCGGTGGGCGACGCGCGGCAACCGTTTGACGTCAAGTTCTATCTGGTCGCCATCCTGTTCATCGTTTTCGACGTGGAATTGCTGCTGCTGTATCCGTGGGCGGCGAGCGCCTACAGCGGCGACGGCGGCGTGCCCGCGGGCTTGCGGGGCCCGGTGTTCGCCGTGATGCTGGTGTTCCTGGCCACGCTCGGCATCGCCTATGTTTACGCCTGGCGGCGAGGAGTATTCCGATGGCGCTAGGGCTGCCCGAAAACATCTTCCTGACCCGGTTGGACGCTGCAGCCAATTGGGCTCGGACGAACAGCCTGTGGCCGATGCCGTTTGCCACGGCCTGTTGCGGTATTGAACTGATGGCCACAGCGGCTTCGCGGCACGATCTGGCCCGGTTTGGCGCCGAGGTGATGCGGTTCAGTCCCCGGCAGTGCGACCTGCTGATCGTTGCCGGCCGCGTGGTGATGAAAATGCTCCCCGTACTGCAGCGGATCTGGTTGCAGATGCCGGAGCCCAAGTGGTGCATGTCGATGGGCGCGTGCGCGTGCAGTGGCGGCGTGTTCGACACCTATGCGGTGGTCCAGGGCGTGGACCGGTTCCTCCCCGTGGACATGTACGTGCCGGGCTGTCCACCGCGTCCTGAACAATTGCTGAAAGCGTTCATCGATCTGCAGGACAAGATCCGGCAGACGGGGACGTTGAATGGCCGAGAGTTTCTGACGCGGACCGAGCCGGAAGGTCCGCGACCGTTGGAACCGGACGAAGTGCGGCGGATTCGCGAGGCCCTGGGCTGAGCCGGAGACTTGCATCATGATCGACCTGTCGCCTGTCCGCGAGAAACTGGGCCTTGACGCCTGTACCACGTCGCAGTTCCGCGACAACATTCGCCTGCACGTGGCGGCGGACCAGGCGTACGCCTGCCTGGCCTGCCTCAAGGACGACTGCGGCTTTGATATGTTGATCGACATCACCGCCGTGGATTATCTGAACTATGCGGGCGCCCGGGACCGTTTCGGCGTGGTGTATGCTTTGTTGAACACCACCAGCGGTCAGCGAATCTACGTGAAAACGGCGGTCAACGAGCCGGAGTTGCGGCTGCCGAGTGTTTTTCCGCTGTGGCGAGGCGCCGACTGGATGGAACGCGAAGTTTTTGACATGTTTGGAATCGAGTTCGCAGGCCACCCCGACTTGCGGCGGATTCTCATGCCTGAGGAGTTCACCGCGTTTCCGCTGCGGAAGGACTATCCCCTGCGAGGCCGTGGCGAGCGGCACAATTTCCCCGTGATCCCGCGAGCCGAGAGTTGAGCCATGCCCTTTGAAGTCCATGATCTGGCCGATCCCGCTGCGTCCACCAAGGAGTACTTGTGGACGTTGAACTTCGGGCCCCAGCACCCCGCGACGCACACGACGTTGCGGTTGATCCTGACGCTCGATGGCGAGACGGTGGTCAAGGCCGTGCCGGACATCGGCTATTTGCACAGCGGTTTTGAGAAGCTGGCGGAACACCTGAACTTCAACCAGTACGTCACGATCGTCGATCGGATGAACTACATCTCGCCGCTGGCCAACGAGATCGCCTGGCACCACGCGGTCGAAAAGTTGCTGGGCATCGAGTTGACGCCGCGGTGCAAGTACCTGCGGACCATCCTGGCCGAATTGATGCGGCTGCACGACCACCTGTTGAACGTGGGCACCACCGGGCTGGACTTGGGCGCTTTTACGGCGTTCCTGTACGCCTTCCAACAGCGAGAACTGATTTACGACATCGTCGAGACCGCGTCGGGCCAGCGGTTTCACACCAGCTATACCCGCGTGGGGGGCATGCTGTACGACGTCGATGCGGCATGGGTGGAGAAGGTGCGGGCCTTTGTCAAGGGCTTTGCCAAGACCCACCGGGACGTGCACAAACTGCTGACCCGAAACCGCATTTTCATGGAGCGGACCAAAGGCATCGGCGTCTTGTCGCGCGAGGACGCGACCAACCTGAGTTGCACCGGTCCGGTGGCTCGGGCCAGCGGCGTGGTGCGGGACGTCCGCAAGGACGATCCGTACCTGGCCTACGGCGACTTGGACTTCCGCGTGATCTGCGCCCAGGCCGGCGACTGTTACGCCCGCTACCTGGTCCGCATGGAAGAGATGCTCGAGAGCATCAAGATCATCGAGCAGGCGGTCGAGAACCTGCCGGCCGGTCCGCTGAATGTGACTCCGGACGGCAAGGCGATCCTGCCGGGCAAGACGGACGTGTATCGCAGCATCGAGGGGCTGATTCACCACTTCGAGCTGGTCATGCCCAATCGCGGCTTTCCCTCGCCGACCGACGAGCTGTACGCCGCGACCGAATCGCCCAACGGCGAATTGGGCTTTTACCTTGTCGCGGACGGGACCGATCGCACCTACCGGGCTCGAACTCGGCCGCCGTCGTTCATCCATTTCGCGGTCTTCCCGTATATCATCGTCGGCCACCAGATCAGTGACATCGTGGCCGTCCTGGGCAGCCTGAACATTATCGCGGCGGAGTTGGACCGATGAGCGTGCTGACCGACGAGATGCGAGCGGCGATCCGCGCGGAGCTGGTCAAGTATCCTGACAAGCAGGCGGCCACCCTCCCGGCGCTGCACATCACGCAAGACGCCCTGCGGCATGTCCCGCTGGAAGCCATTCGCGAAATCGCAGACCTGCTGGACCTGCACCCGGCACAAGTTCACGATACGATGAGCTTCTACGGCTTTTTCCGCGACGAGAAACAGCCGTTAGGCAAGCATCGCGTCTGGGTTTGCCGCAGTCTGTCGTGTATGCTGTGCGGCGGGGAATCGCTGTTGGTCGAGTTGTGCCGGCGATTGGGCGTCTCGCCCGGCGGAACAACGGCCGATGGCCGGTTCACGGTCGAACCCGCCGAATGCCTGGGGATGTGCGAAGGCGGCCCCAGTATGCTGGTCGACGACGAGTGCTACGGAAACCTGACCGCAGACCGAGCTTTGGAAGTCCTGAATGCGTTGCCGTAGTGTGCCAATGAAATCTGAAATTTGGGATTTGGAATTTGGAATCTGAAATCTGAAGTCTGACCCGTGACCAATTTTGAACCTGTACTTCTGGGACGAGTCGGCAAGGCCGACAGCACCAGCCTGACGACCTACAAGGCGGACGGCGGCTATGCGGCGTTGCGCAAGGCGCTGGGCATGGAGCCGGCCCAGGTGACTGAGTTGGTCAAGCAGTCGGGGCTGCGCGGCCGGGGAGGGGCGGGGTTTCCCTGTGGCATCAAGTGGACGTTCCTGCCCAAGAACCACCCGGGGCCGATCTACTTGTGCGTCAACGGGGACGAGAGCGAGCCCGGCACGTTCAACAATCGGATCCTGATGGAGGAGGATCCGCACCAGCTGCTCGAAGGCATCCTGATCGCCGGCCACGCGGTCCGTGCCCAGGCGGCTTATATCTACCTGCGATACGAATACGGCCGCAGCTATCGGACGCTGCAGCGGGCGATCGCCGAGTGCTATGCGAACAACCTGGCCGGGCCGAACATTCTGGGCAGCGGTTTCGGGCTGGACATTTACCTCCATCGCGGAGCCGGGGCGTATATTTGCGGCGAAGAGACGGGACTGATCGAGAGTCTCGAAGGCAAGCGGGCTTGGCCGCGGATCAAGCCGCCGTTCCCGGCGGTTGAGGGTCTGTTCCGCAAGCCGACGATCGTCAACAACATCGAGACGTTGGCTTGCGTCACGCATATCGTGAACCGGGGCGTCGACTGGTTCCGCTCGATCGGCGTCCCGGCGGACCCGAACAACCCGCGGGACCTGGGCAGTTATGGGCCGAAACTGTATTGCCTCAGCGGTCATGTGAACAAGCCCGGCTGCGTCGAGCTGCCGCTGGGCGTCACGGCGCGGGAATTGATCGACAAGCACGGCGGCGGAGTCCGCAACGGCCGCCGCGCCAAGGCGGTGGTTCCCGGCGGGATCAGCATGGGCTTCCTGTCGGAGGCCGAACTCGATACGCCGCTGGACTTCAACGGTCCCCTCAAGGCCGACTGCTTGGGATTGGGCACGGCCGCCGTGATCGTCGTGGACGACCAGACCTGCATGGTGGACGTGCTGTACAACTGCTGCCGATTTTTCTCGCACGAGTCGTGCGGCCAGTGCACGCCGTGTCGCGAAGGCACCGCCTGGATGACGAAGATTCTGGAGCGGATCCGCGCGGGCCACGGCCAGTTGCGGGACCTGGATCTGCTGCTCGAAGTCGCCGGCTCGATGGGGATCATTCCCGGCACGACCATCTGCGGCTTGTCCGATGGCGCCGCCTGGCCGGTAAAGAACGCGATCAGCAAGTTTCGGCCGGAGTTCGAAGCGTACATTCGCAGCGGGCGGCGCAGTGCCGATCCGCAGGGAAAGACAGGACACTGAGCAAACCAACCGCAGGATGTTTAACCGCGACCCACCGGGGAGCGCGGTCATGAGCAAGTCAGGACACTGAGCAAACCAACCGCAAGCATGGCCACTGTAACCGTCAACGGCAAGACTGTGGAAATCGGCGATCAGGAGCGTCTGAACGCGATCCAGGCTGCGCGTCGCGCGGGGGTGGAGATTCCGCATTACTGCTGGCATCCGGCGCTGACGGTGGTGGCCAGCTGCCGCATGTGCCTGGTCGAAATCGGCGACCGCAGGCCGGACGGGTCGGTGGCGATGCAGGGCAAGCTGCTGCCGGGCTGCCAGACGCCCGTCAAAGACGGGATGGTGATCGTCACGGACAGCGAGAAGGTCCGGACGGCCCAAAAGGCCACGCTCGAGTACCTGCTGTTGAACCATCCCCTGGACTGCCCAATCTGCGACCAGGCGGGCGAGTGTTATCTGCAGGACTATACCTATCGTTTCGGACGGGCGCAGAGCCGCCTGCAGGAACCTAAGCAGCAACGGCAGGACAAACATCATATCGGCGACCAGATCGTGCTGTTCACCGACCGTTGTGTGATGTGCACGCGGTGCGTGCGGTTCACTCGGGAGATCAGCGGCACGGCGGAACTGCAGGTGATCAACCGGGGCAGCCACGAAGAGATCGATATTTTTCCCGGCCAGCCGTGCAACAACAAGCTGGCGGGGAATGTCGTCGATCTGTGTCCGGTCGGGGCCCTGTGCAGCAAGGATTTCCTCTACCAACAGCGCGTCTGGTGGCTCAAGACGACGCGCAGCGTGTGCCCGGGGTGCAGCACCGGCTGCAGTATCCTCGTGGACCAGAACAAGGATCAGGTTTACCGCCTGCGGCCGCGGACCAACCCGCAGGCCCAAGGGCACTTCATGTGCGACGAAGGGCGATTTGGTTTTCATTACATTCACCAGGCCGAGCGGCTGCGGCAGCCGCTGCAGCGGAAGGACGGCCAGGCCGTCGAATGTGATTGGGAGGATGCGCTGACGGCCGTCCGCGGCGCGGTGGCGCGAGCCGCCGCTCAGCGGCCCAGTCGCCTGGCCGCGGTGCTCTCGCCCTGGATGACGCTGGAAGAGGCGTACCTGGCCGCCAAGTACCTGCGGGGGCTAACGCCGGACGCCACACTGGCCCTCGGGCCGGTTCGCCGTGTCGGCGAAGACGACCGTTATCCCAAGGACGTGCGGGGGCGCGCCATCGAGCCTGCCAAGTTCGTGATCCGGGCAGAAAAATGCCCGAATCGGCGGGGCGTGGAAGCCATCCTGTCGCACTTCCAGGGCCGCGTGATCGGTTTCGAGGAGCTGCTGGGCCAGATCGACCGCGGGGAAATGGGATCGTTGTACCTGTTTGGCGGCGATCTCCAGCCCTGGATTACGCCCGAGCAGGCCGCCGGACTGGCGCGGCTGAAACTGCTGGTAGTCCAGGATCTGTTGCCGTCGCCCGCCAGCGCGGCCGCTCATTTTGTGCTGCCCGGCGGGTCGTTTGCCGAACGGGAAGGCACGCTGGTGAATCATGCGGGCTTGGCGCAAGCCATCCAGCGGGCCATTGTCCCGCCGGAGGACGCCTGGCCGGACGGCCGAATCTTGTGGCAGCTGAGCGGGCGGCGCGGGCTGTTTCACGCCCCGACGCTGCGGCAGGAAATGGCGGCTGAAATCCCGGCATTGGCGCCGCTGGCGAGTGGCGAAGTGGGCGAGTTCGGAATCCCAGGTGTGGGACAGGTCGCCTGACCTGGGTCGAGGTTCGTCATGCACCCAATACTGCACAGCGTACTGGCCATCGGAGTCGTGCTCGGCGGCACCATGTTCGCCTGCGCGTACTTGATCTGGCTCGAGCGCAAGCTGGCCGCCTGGGTCCAGGACCGGATCGGCCCGAACCGCGTGGGCATCTTCGGATTGCTGCAGCCGCTGGCCGACGGAGCCAAGTTCCTCTTAAAAGAGGACGTGGTGCCCGCGCACGTCGACAAAGTCCTGTATTTCCTGGCTCCCAGCATCTCCGTCTTCACCACGTTCATCGCCTTTTCCGTCGTCCCGTTCGGCCCCAGTTCGGCTGTGCCCGGCGAGTTCCAGTTCGTCATCGCTCCGCAGTTGGACATCGGGATCCTGTTCGTGTTCGCCGCCGGCAGCCTGGCGGTGTATGGCGTGATCCTGGGCGGCTGGGCGTCGAACAACAAGTACAGCATGCTGGGCGCGCTACGTTCCAGCGCCCAGATCATCAGCTACGAAATCCCGCTGGGCATGTCGCTGGTGGGCGTGCTGCTGATGACCGGTTCGCTGAATTTGGAGCAGGTGATCAGCCGCCAGGCGGACAGCGGCGTGTTGGGCTGGCATGTCTGGTATCAGCCGCTGGCGTGCCTGATCTTCTTCCTGAGCGCCCTGGCGGAATCGAATCGTCTGCCGTTCGACTTGCCCGAATGCGAGCAGGAGTTGGTGGGCGGTTACCACACGGAATACAGTGCCATGAAGTTCGCCATGTTCTTCCTGGCCGAGTATACGCACGTGATCACGGTCAGCTTCCTGGTGGCGATCCTGTTCTTCGGCGGCTGGCATTTTCCCTGGATCGCCGAAGCGGGCAGTGTCTACGCCGGGGCCGCGTTCGTCAAAGTGCTGGTGTTGCTGGTCAAGGTATTTGCGTTGATCCTGTTCATCATGCTGATCCGCTGGACGATTCCCCGCTACCGCTACGATCAATTGATGTCGTTGGTCTGGCGGGGCTTGATCCCGTTGACGCTGTTGAACCTGGTGTGCGTGATTTTCGTCAAGCAGTTTGACTGGCCCCAGTTCTGGCTGCTGCCGGCCAGTGTGGTGTTGTTCTTCGGGGCCACGGTGGTCTCGGCCCAGGCGGCCCGACGCCGCGTGGCGCCGCGTTTGCCGCGGCCCGCACAGGCGGCTCGGGCGGCGGGTTAGGGCGGCGGGTTAGGGTTTGTCATGCCGATCAAAGAAAACGAAATCCACTGGGTCGAGGAGCCGGAGATCGGACTCTGGGAAGCGAGTCTGCTGCCCGGAATCGCGGCCGGCATTCGCACGACCCTGCGGCACATGTTTCGCGAGCCGAGCGTGACCCAGGAGTACCCCGAGGTCAAGCCGGACCTACCGGCAAACTACCGCGGGGTGCACCGGCTGAACCGCGATGACCAGGGCCGTGTCAAGTGCGTCGCGTGCTTCCTGTGCGCGACCGCCTGTCCTGCAAACTGCATCGAAATCGTCGCCGCTCCGGCGCCTTGGCCGGACCGGGACAAGTACCCCGCCCAGTTCGTGATCGACGAACTGCGTTGCATTTATTGTGGGATGTGCGAGGAAGCGTGTCCCGTGGACGCGATCGAATTGACCAGCCTGTACGACTTGACGGGCCAGAGTCGGGAGGAAATGCTATTCGATCGGGAGAAGTTGTTGAGCGTGTTCGACGCGACGGTCGGTTCGGGCAAAGATCCCGTGCGGACTCACGCGGGCGTGTTGGGGCCGGCGTCGGAATTGCACCAGCGGTAATCTTGCCCACAGAGGCCATCCCTTGCCTTCAGCACTACTTGGACAAACCGATTGGATGACCGGGCACGAGGCGGCCTTGTTGCCGCCGCTGCTGGGCTTCCTGGCCATCTGGTGGCTGATGCCGCGGGCCAAAGTCTGGCCGCGTCCCGTCGGCGCCCTGCTCGGCGTGGCGGCCTTGGCGAGCGGCGCGTTGACGCTCTTTCAGCCGGGCGACACCCTGGTGTTCAATGCCCTGTTCGGCTTTTTCTCGCTCGCCGCGATTGCGTCCGCGGCGTTGATGATCACCAATCGCAATCCGCTGTATTCCGCGCTGTGGTTCGCCGTCGTGACACTGTGCGTCTGCGGCTTGTTCCTGTTACGTTCCGCGCCGTACCTGGCCGCGGCCACGGTGATCGTGTACGCCGGAGCGATTATCGTGACGTTCCTGTTCCTGATCATGCTGGCCCAACAAGCCGTCGGCGTAGCCGCTTACGACCAGCGGGCGCGCCAGCCCTTGGCGGCGACACTGTTGGGGTTCATTGTCCTGGGCGGGGTCATCTGCGCACTGCGGCCCTGGACGCCGGTCGCGGCGGCTGGCGAGGTGTTGACGGAAGCGGCCCCGGCGGCCCCGGCCAGCCAGGCGTTGGTGACGATTCCGCCGGCGCTGGCCACCGACCCGTTCAGCCAGCGGGGCGACCGCCCAGTGGGCGAGGTCCGCGGACTGGGGCGAGTCCTGTTCGGCAAATACCTGTACGCTGTCGAGATGGCGGGAACGCTGCTGCTGGCGGCCAGTGTCGGCGCCATCGCCATCGCTCTCAGCACCCGGCGGGGGGCGACATGACGGCCGAGTTACACAATTATCTGATCGTCGGCGCGGTCTTGTTCGTGCTGGGAGCCATCGGCTTCCTGACTCGGCGCAACCTGATCGTGATGGCCCTGTCCGCCGAACTGATGCTGCACAGCGTATCGCTGAACCTGGTGGCTTTTTCCCAGCTGCACGGGAACAACGAAGGCCAGGCGTTCGCGATCTTCATTGTGACGGTGGCGGCTTGCGAAGCCGGTATCGCCTTGGCGCTGTTTGTGGCCCTGTATCGGCGGCGGCGGACGCTGGATGTCACCGCGTGGCGGGAGTTGGGCGAAGAGGGCCTGCCGCCGGACACCTCGCTGGAAGAACCGTCCATCGCGCCCGTCGCTCCCGCTCCGCTGGAGTTTCCCCATTTGACGCCGGCGGGCCGGGTTCCCGAAGTTCCCAAGCGGAGGGTCCCCGACCGTGTCTGAATCCGCGCGTCAAATCGCTTTATGGCTGATCCCTGCCGCTCCGCTGGCGGCCAGCGTGCTGATTGCGCTGACCGGCCCGCGACTGTTGCGGCGGTGGAGTCATTGGCCTTGCATCCTGGCCGTCGCAGTCTCGTTGATCGCATCCCTGGCGGTGCTCTTCCGCGGAGTGCCGACGACACCCTACCAATTTGATCAGGCTTACTATCCCGCCGTCGTCTCGGCATCCTTCGAGTGGCTCCGGATTGGCGACTTGAACGTGACCATCTGCCTGACCGCCGATGCGATGGGCGCGATCATGTTGTCGATGGTCACCGCAGTCAGCCTGCTGGTCTCGATCTACTCGGCCAGCTACATGCGCGGCGATCCGGGCTATCCGCGGTTCTTTGCCGAGGTCTCCCTGTTCGTGTTTGCGATGTGCATGCTGGTGCTGTCCAGCAACTTCCTGCTCCTGTTCGTGTTCTGGGAAGGCGTGGGGCTGTGCAGCTACCTGTTGATCGGATTCTGGTTCCAGCGGCCCAGCGCGGCGGCCGCGGCGCGGAAAGCGTTTCTGGTCAATCGCATCGGCGATTTCGGCTTCCTGCTGGGCGTGTTCTTGATCTGGGTCACCTTTGGCACGCTGAACTACGAAGGCGTCTTCGAGAATCAGAGCTTCCTGCAATTGGTCGCCCGCGAGCATCCCGGGCGGCTGGAACTGATCTGTCTGCTGCTGTTCCTGGGCGCGGTGGGCAAGTCCGCCCAGTTCCCGCTGCACGTCTGGCTGCCCGATGCGATGGAGGGCCCTTCGCCGGTCAGCGCCCTGATTCACGCCGCCACGATGGTGACGGCCGGCGTCTACATGGTGGCCCGCTGCACGCCGCTGTTCATGTATGCTCCGACGGCCCAACTGGTCGTCGCCGGCGTGGGCGCCTTTACGGCCCTGATGGCCGCCCTGATCGCTTTGACGCAGAACGACCTGAAACGAGTGCTGGCCTACTCGACGGTCAGTCAATTGGGCTACATGTTCCTGGCCCTGGGATCTGCCGCCGCCCATTCGCAGCTGGCCACCCTGGCCGTGACCGCGGCCATGTTCCACCTGTTCACGCACGCCTTTTTCAAAGCCCTGCTGTTCCTGAGCGCCGGCAGCGTCATGCATTCGATGGGCGATGTGATCGACATGCGGCGGTTTGGCGGTCTGCGGCGGGTGATGCCGCTGACGCACCTGACGTTCTTGTGCGGCGCTGCGGCCCTGGCGGGCGTCCCGCTGCTGTCGGGGTTCTGGAGCAAGGACGAGATCCTGGCCGCGGTGTCGGAAGCCGCGCACTGGGGCGAGCCCTACGGCCGGTTCTTCCTGACGCTGCAGGTCATCGCCGTGGTGAAGATCG
>CAIYOB010000059.1 GCA_903927685.1 uncultured Planctomycetaceae bacterium | reverse complement strand
TCCGGCATCTTCTCGGCCAGCGGCCGGTTGTGGGGACTGTCCCACGGCTCGTCCAGGTGAAACAGGTCGTACAGCGGGCGCTGGTCCAGGAACTGTAAGAGGTGCACACGCCAACTGACCTTGGGCCGCCCCTGCTCGTCCAGCCACTCCTTCTTGGGTTGGACTGGGAAGGAACGGAATTGGTCGTGGTGGATGTGCATCGCCAACGCAATCAGGCGGAGCTTCTCGGCGACTTCAAGCGGGTTGGCGGGATCCGGCGAATCCGTCGGATCCGGCGGACGCGCCGGACCGGTCGGGTCCGGCGAACTGGTCGGACCGGTCGGACTCGTCGGACTCGTCGGACCTGTCGGACCGGTCGGACCTTTCTGACTGGTCGGACCTGTCTGACCCGTCGGATTGATTTGCCCTGTTTCCGCGACCGTCGGCGGCGGCTGGGCGCCGGAGGAAAACAGCCAGATCACTCCCAGCGCCAGGATTCCCAGGACGCCGCCGCCGGCGGTGCCGAACAGGAACGCCAAGCCGACGTCTCGCTTGTTGACGCTGGCCCCTTGGTTCTGTAGCGATGAACTGTGGCCCCGAGGGCCGGTGTTGGAAGCGGTCATCTCGATGCTCTCTCCTGATGTGTCCATTCACGCCGTCAGTTCCGGCCGCCGCCAAGGATCTGCCGCAGCCGCGCGAGGGGAACTTCGAGCAGGTACGAATGGGCCAGGCCAGCCTTCTTACCCTCGGCGTTCTCGGCGACCACCACGGCGTACACGGGGAATGGCACCCCGCGCGGCGCGCGGCCCGTCAAGGCTCGAAACGCGGGGACGACCGCTTTGCCGTAGGCTGTCAGGCGGGCGTCCAGGGAATCCGCCGTGGGGCCGGCGACTCCCGCCATCCCGCTGCTGACGTTGGTCAGCGTTTGCGCCGTGACTTCCAGGGCAAGCTCGAACGAGCCGTCTGTCGACCGAGCTTCGATCGCCGGCCGTTCGTCGAACATGCCGGGCAGCATGGTGTACAACTGCAAGTCGTAACGCACGGCGCCGGGGGCCGAGTACTGGACCTTGGTCGGCTTGTCGGCGGCCAGCACAAACGTCGACTGCTGCTCGTCCAAGCGGAACAGGTCCTTCTTTTTCGGCACCAGCTGGTCCAGCGGCACCGTGTGCAGTTGGCCGAGAAAGACGACGTACACGACGCCCGCCTCGTCGGCGATGTAGCCCTTGGCCTGCGCCTGGTTGCTGTTCAGCGTGGTGGCGGCGAGCAGCGCGATCTGCCCGTCCGGAACACGGTCTCTGTCCCCCGTGAACTTGCCGCCATCGTCCCACGAATACAGATTCAATTTGCCGTACTCGCACTGGGCCGTGCCGGGATACTCGACCAGCGAGAATCCCGGATGGAACAGCTGTTCGTCCTGGTACCAGGTACACACATACGGCCCGTGGGTGTGGAGCCGGATCTGCCCCAAGGCCCCCGCCAGGACGCGTGCTCCGTTCTGCGAGGGCTTGGCGCCGTACTGGACGGGGAACAGGAGCAGCCGCGGGGTCGTCATCGCCTGGTCCCACACGACGCCGTCCCACAGCCAGCCGTCCCGCAGGCGGCCCGCTGGTCGCAGCTCGCGGTTCTCCGGCAGTTCCGGTTCGACGGGCTTCAAGTCGGGCACGGTAAACCGGTAGGTCTCTCCCCAGCGGCTGAAGCCGGCCAGGTAGCGGCCGGCGATCACCTCCAGTTCGTTGCAGTGCTCGGGCGTGGCCACTTGTCCCGTGACCTCCAGATCCTCAGCGCGGAACCGCAAGATCCGCGAGGGCGTGATCTGCGTCGCTTTCGCCGGATCGAGCATATCCAGGCCGGCGTAGACATCCGTTTCGTGCAACGTGGCCGCCGTGATCCGGCGCGGGACCTCGCGCTGGTGCAGCATCTGCTTCGTGGCCAGATCCAGGACGCCCAGGAAAAACTTGCCGGTGGGCGCCGTCCGGCTGTCCGCCAAGCCGACGTCCGCCGCCGGCTGGCCCCACACCACCGCCCGCTTGCCGCCCGGCTCGGGTTTGATGCCCAGCAAGTAAAACGGCATCTGCGCGGTCGGCTGCTCGATGTCGACGTCCCAGTGCCAGCGATGCACGGTCTGGCCGGACTTGGCACTCAACCGGATCGACTTGCGGCCGATCTGGTCGCGGGAGGGAGTCCAGCGAAACGTGCGCCCGTCGACGGTGGGCAAGCTGGGCTTGGGCGCCGCGGATTCGTCGCCGGTCAAGACCAGGGCCGGGGCGGTGACCGAATGGGGACTGCCGGCGGCCCGCTGGACTCGAAGCGAAGTCCGGAAATCGTCGATCGCGGTGATCGTCATCTGTTCGTCGTCCAGCTGCAGCGTCAGCGGCGGCGCCAGCCCCGCCAACGGAGTCAGGTCGGCCAGCAGGATCTCCGCCTGCTGCGAGTTCACCGCGGCCGCCAGCGTGAGACGTTTGCCTTGGACGGGGTTGGCTGGCGGCGCCTCCAGCAGCATCGACTGGGGCGGACTGCGATCGTCACGGACGCCGACCCATTCGAAGGCCACGTCTTCGGCTTCCGTCGCCAGTTCGACCGTCACTTCCTGGCCCACCGCCAAGGTCTCCGGGGGATGGTTGGCGACCAGCAGTGACTTCTCGGCCGGCAACTTCATCTTCGCCAGTTCGGCGACCGCCAGCCCCTGGTTCAGGACCAGGATTGCGACCTGCCGCTGGTCGTCGGCAAAGCCGGCCAGGAAGGACGTGTACAACGGCAGCGAGGTTTGCGGCCGCATGCGGAAATCCCGAGGCGCGAGCCGGCCGTCGGCACGCCGCCAATCCGGGTGCAGGGTGACCGTGTCCAGTCGCCGGCAATCGTTGCTCGAGCCCACGACGAAGTCGGCGTCGGACACGCCGAACATGAGCGGACGGCTGCGGAAAAACGCCTGGGGCATAAAATCGGCCAGCCCGTTCGTCTCCCAGAACCGGGGACTCTGCAACGCATAGCCGACCGCGACGAACTGGCCGTCGGGCGCCGGCACATAGCCGCGCCCCTGGGTCGCCGTGCCGGCGACGACCTGGAGGTTGACGCCGCCGTCCGGATCCCGCTGTTCGGGCCAGCGGACCAGTTGGACGCCGCCCTGATCGAGCCCGCAGTAGATCAGGTCGCCCTGGTCGGGGATTGCCGCGTCGAAGATCTCCGGATACGCATCGACCGTCTGGCCATCGGGCTGCATGGTCACCAGGTTGATGCGGCCGAAACGGTTGGGCTTGAGCCCATCGCCCGTGTTCTCGGCGCCTTGCGTGGAGTAGTACAGGAACGGGTTCGCCGGGTTGGCGCTGCCGGTCAGGAAGTCGACGTACTTGGCCTTGTCGAGCGTGACGGCGCCGGTCTCCTTCAGCGACTCGGCGTCCAACACGTGGATCGTGGGCGCGTTCTGTCCGGCAATCGCCCAGACACGGCGATCGGCCAGAACCTTGAGACAGACGGCGGTCGGCACGCCGTCCGTGGCGATCGTCACGCTGGGACTGAGCTTGCCGGCCAGTACATCGTCGACGCTGTAGATCAAGACGCCTTTCGCGTCCTGCGTGATCGCCAGCCGGCCGGTCGGTGCATCGTAGGCCGCCGACCAGGTGAAGCTGGGCAGTTGGAACGCGCCCATCCGTTGGTCGCCGCCGATGCGGACCAGGTCCCACGGGCCCGGGGCGGGCGGCGCCGCCGGCGGCTGATCGGCCGGAGTCGGCGGCGTACCAGACGACGCGGGCGGCGCAGGCTCAGCCGCGGGCGCCGCGGCCGCAGCCGTCGCCGCTGGATTTGCCGTGGGCTGCGCCGTTTCGGCAGGCTTCGACACCGCGTCCGGGGGCACCGCCGTTGGCCCGGCGTTCTCCGCCGTCGGCGGCGATTTCGCGGCCAGGACATCCGGCTTCGCCTTGCCTCCTCCGAACAGCAGCCAGCCCAGCCCAACGACCAGCACAAAGCCCACCAGCACTCCACCCGCGGCGGCAGCCCAGACCAGCGGCGGAAACGACAGCGACTTGCTCGTCGCCGGTCGAGCTGGCTGCGTAGCGACCGACCGCAGAGGCTGGGCCGTGCCCAGCGGCGCGGCCCCCGCGTCGGCGAGCAACTCCTCGCCCGACAGATCGCCGAACGACCCCAATTCCCCCAACGGCGAATTGTCGCCGGCCGCTGCCAGATCCACCAGCGGCAAATCGCCGTCGAGCGCGGGCAACTCGTCCAACGACGGCAGGCCATCCAGGGGCGGCAGCCCCGCGTCGTCCGGCGTTTCGACGCGCGGCGGGCTCGCTACGTCCGGCGCGTCCGCCGCAGTGCTCGGCATTGGATCGGAAGCGTCCCGCGCCGCGGACTCGTCAACAGCCGCACTCTCCGCCGCCTGGACGAACACATCGGCGCCGCACTTGGGGCAGCGCAGCTGCTTCCCAGCCAGCTGTTCCTTGGCCTTCAACTTGTGACCGTTGGGGCAGACGACGGAGATGGGCATACAGACGCCTTCCGGCAGAGGGGGAGGAACGCTGGCGATCGTCGGAGGAACGAGCCGCTCGAGACAGTGGAGATCTCCAGAACGCGGAAGCCACGCAGCGGACTTCGAATTTGCTGCGTCGGCCAACCCGTGTCAAGAGGGGATATCACAGGGGTGTCACGAGGGCATGCCCGGGACGCCGTTTCTTCGGCCGTTTCTTCGGTCCTATCTTGCGGCGGGTCGTGGCGAGGACGACACTGGTGCTTCTAAGGAGAACCCAAACCATGATGAGCTTTGCTTTGCTGTTGGCGGCCGCTGCCGTGTCGGCCGAACCGGAACTGGCGTGGAAAGAAACGCCGCATTCGCTGGCGCTGTTGCGCGGCGAACAGGTCGTGTGGCAGTTCAATTACAACAAGGAAGAGGGCAAACCGTGCTTCCATCCCCTGAGCATCGCGGGCGGCGATCCGGTCACGGACCTGCGGCCGGCCGACCATTTCTGGCACAAGGCAATCTGGTTTTCCTGGAAGACGATCAACGGGGTGTTGTATTGGGAAGAGGATCCCCAGACGGGCAAATCGCCGGGCGAGACCGAGGTGGTTGCCGTCAAGGCGACCGCCCGCGAGGATCACTCCGCACGCTTCGAGCTGTCGCTCAGCTACCATCCGCCGGGCCAGCCGCCGGTGTTGACGGAGCAGCGGATCGTCGAGGTCAGTGCGCCGCGTGCCGACGGGGCGTATTCGATCGACTGGCAGAGTGTGTTTACGGCCGGCGATGCGCCGGCGGTGCTGGACCGGACGCCGATCGCCGGCGAGCCGAACGGCGTCAGCTGGGGCGGCTATGCCGGACTGTCGTTGCGGCTGGTGCCGGCGCTGCGCCAGTGGCAGTTCTCGGACAGCGACGGGCCGGTCCGGGAGGTGATGAAGGAGGCTCGCTGGATTGCATTCAGCGGGCCCCTGCCCAGCGGACGGTCGGCTGCGATCGTGGTGCTGGAACATCCGCACAGCTTCCGGCATCCGACCCCGTGGTACCTGATCCAGGGCATGCCGTACTTCAGTCCGGCCGTCCTGTACCGCAGCCCCTGCACGCTGCCGGCGAAACAAACGTTGACGCTGAAGTATCGGATGCTGTTCCAAGCCGCCGCGGCAGACCGCGCGGCGATCGACAAGGAATGGCAGTCGTTCGCGGCGACAAGCATTTCGCCGTAATCGGGCCAGCCGCCGACCGCCGTCAGCGAAGGTGGTTGCAACACGCGATGTCGGGGTGGCTGGGGTCGAGTGCAGCGAGCCCCCAGCATTTGCAGCGAGCGCCCGGCATTGGGAC
>CAIYOB010000058.1 GCA_903927685.1 uncultured Planctomycetaceae bacterium | reverse complement strand
TTCCAAATTGCGGCCGTTTCAGCGCAATGCGGCGGCGGCGGCTGGTCGGGTCACGATCGTCAGGGCCAGCTGCGGAACGGGGAAGACGCTTCTGGCATATCGCTGGGGGGAAGTTCGCTGCCCTGGACGCCGCCTGTACATTTGCTATCCCACGACGGGGACGGCGACCGAGGGCTTTCGCGATTATCTCCTGGATCCTGTCCTGGCCGAGTACGTGAAAACCAACCTTGAGCACGGTCGGCGTCAAGTCGATTTCCGGCTCCTCCAGGCTGACGAAGACCGCAACACGTCCATCGCTCGTATCGAGTCTTTGGACCTATGGCGAGTCCCGGTCGTTGCCTGCACGGTGGACACGGTGCTTGGCCTCGTTCAGAACAATCGACGCGGGCTGTGCGCTTGGCCAGCCTTGGCGCAGGGAGCGTTCGTCTTCGATGAGATCCACAGCTATGACGACAAACTGTTCGATGCGCTCCTGCATTTCCTCGATGCGATGCGCGGTGTACCGGTTCTGCTTATGACCGCCTCGCTGCCGGACCATCGGAGGAACGCGATCGAACAAGTCCTCCTCCGCCACCACGAATCCCTGATCGAGACCGAAAGACCGACGGAACTGGAACAGCAACTGCGATACCACGCCAGTACTTCGCCCAAGCCGGATCAATTGACTGCAGAAGAGCTTGCTTGCGGGGGCAAAATTCTCCGGGTCTGTAACACGGTTGCCGCCTGTATGCGTGTCGCGGAATCGCTAAAGGCGATGGGGCTGGAGCCAATCGTCTACCACAGCCGGTTTAAGTACCTGCACCGAGTCGAACAGCATCGGCGAGTGATCGACGCGTTTGAGGGCAACGGTTCGGCATTAGCGGTCTGTTCGCAGGTTGCGGAGATGTCACTCGACCTCTCGGCCACCCTGCTCGTGACGGATCTCGCACCAGTCCCGGCACTCATTCAGCGTCTCGGGCGATTGAATCGTAAGGCGAAGCCGGATGACCGAACGCGACCGTTCTTGGTGACAGACCCGCTGGGCCCCGACGGCAAGTTCTCGCCGCTCCCCTACGACGCCGACGACCTGGAGACCGCCAAACGCTGGCTCGAAAAAGTCAGCAACGGCCCCCAAAGCCAACTTGACTTGGCGCAGGCTTGGGAGCGACTTCAGGACCCTGATGCCCAAGTCCCGCGATACCAGAGTGCGTGGCTAGACTTCGGACCCGCGACGCCCGTGCTCGAACTCCGGGAAGGTTCACCCAGCCTGACGGTCGTGTTGCACGAGGATTGGGCTGGTCTACGAGCGGAGAGCAAGACATTGCCCGAAGTCGCGATTCCCATGCCAAACCCGCCAGGCAAGCGAGGAGATCGGCCATTCGACTGGCAGGCCGGTGAATTCAACGGCGTTCCGGTCGTGCGAGATGACGCCCTCAAGTACGACCCAGAGCGAGGAGCGGAGTGGAACGTATGAACGCAAGAGTAAAGAAATCGAAGGGATCCGGGACTGAAGGACGGTCCCGGCTGGAGCTTCAGCTCCACGCGAGCGGAATGACCCTACTTCATCGGGCAGGTCTCGGCGGGTTAGCGGCAACGCTGAAGGCAATGGAGCGCCGCCACAAGCTCGGTCGCCTTCGGGACGACCAACTACCGGCCGGCCCCGACCTGGGTACGGGATATCCGTGGTTGGTCGGGCCCACATCCATCGTGCTGGACTGGGGCGAACCTAAGGCCGCACGCCAGTACCTTCGGAAGTTGTTTGCCTTCGCGTTTGGAATCAAAGACAAACTTATCGATCTGCCGGGGACGTACCGCGACGAACTCAGCCGGGTGGTTCGGGCGGAACTGCAACTCGGACTTAGCTTGACCTTTCTGCAGCACGGCAATACTCGCTCCCTGGGCGACCCAAGCATCGAGTTCATCGACCCCACTGGGGATGGAGTAGAGCGGGTTGCCGTCGAATGGAGGCCGTGTGCCAGCTACAAGCACCAGGATGGGGCCGACGAACTGACCGGAAAGACCGGACAACTGAAGGAAAACCTGCTTCGGGTCGAAGGCCCGCTGTACCCAGGCGCTGCGGTACGGCACAAAGGAGACGTGACAAAAATGGAAGACTCAGTAAGTGGCGTATTAGCGCTTTACTTCGCTCCCATCGGCTGCTTGTCCCTCCCAGTGAGAAAGAGCGTAGGTGTGTTACTCGTCCCGGACGTAAGCAATTTGGACGAGTTCGCCCGCGCGAGGCCTCGGATGACCCCGACCACAAGCCGGGAATCCCGCATAGCCAGTCTCGGTGATGCCGCGCTTCAAGCGATGATGAGGCTGCGAGGTAAACGACTAATCAAACGTCATCGGGACATCGCCGTTGATCGCATCTACGTGGCGCGGCTCTCTCCGCAGCCGTGGGATAACAAGCAGAAGTACCGAGATGCAGCGATGTATGTTCTTCCAATGGGCAGCGATAGCTGGGAGGAATGCCGGCTTCGGAAGTTCGAGGTTGCTCTCGCCCATCTTCCCCGGAGGATCTCACGAACGGAGCGAGACCGGGAACACGACGTCGGTCGAGGAAGAGATGCGAAACGCAAACAAAGGACGGTAAAGGTCAGAACAAGAGAGCAAACATGGTGGGACAGTGTTGTTCGGCCTTTGATAGCGGACAATCTTGCATGCGGCCGTTCTTGGTACGATGGGTTCGCCAAACTGATGACAGATCGCGAGGATAGACGTTTACTCAAGTACGAATTGAAAGGGCTCCAGGCAATGGCTGATGAACCAGACTTGCTCGACGACACCGAGATGAAATTCGTGTACGCATTTCATCGCGCAATTCACATGGCTCGCGGTAAGATCTACGCCGAAACTATGGGGGCCCACGCCGCCAAGCAGCACAAGACCGCTAGTCCGTCTACGAAAAACCGCTGGGAAAGGTTGATGCAACGAGTACGGCTCGATCTCGTGGGGGCAAAGACCCAAAGTCAAACACAGTCCGCGATCGCGGAAATACTGGCTCGCACGGGGACCGTCCAGGAACTGCGTGACGACAATGTGCTGTGCGACGTCAAACGAATGTTGTTTAGCCAGGACTGGCAAAGAGTTCGAAACCTCGCGTTGTTCGCCCTCGCCAGCTACAAGCGTCCACCAGACCTGGATGCGTTGCCTGGCGACGTTGAAGACAGCAGCGATTCCGATGTAACTAACCATATAAACGAGGAGTAAGAGATGGCACTGCACGTCTTTGCGAGTATCGTTACCAAGCACGGTGTCGCCAGCAATAACCGTGGCGAAAACGAAGGCAACACCACGACCCTGCAAAAGCTGATTTGGTATGGAGAACCACATACGACGGTGAGCGCGGAGGCGATTCGTTTCGCA
>CAIYOB010000057.1 GCA_903927685.1 uncultured Planctomycetaceae bacterium | reverse complement strand
GATGACCTCCGGCAGATCCAGTGGACCCGGCGAGCGTTTCGGATCGACGTTGACGGCTCGAGCGTCCGCGGTGTCGGAGTATTCATGCCCGTACCAGCCGGCGTCGAACTCGACGTACTGCAGGTTGCGGCGGACGGCAAAGTCGACGCAGGCCTTCCCGCCGACCGTCGTCAAGGTCACTTCCCGGATCACTTTGCCGGGTTTGATCCACGAGGTATCGGGGATGGCGCAGGGCTCGTTCAGATTCAGGATCAGATCGTTCCGCTCCAACAACTGGCCGGGACTGTCCGCGACCAGCAGCACGCGCCACGGCGTGGTGTACGGCGCCGTGACCGCCGCACTGCCTTCCAGCATGCTGGCCACTGTGTGCGGCCGCCCGGCGACGGGCCGCAGCCGCATGCGGGCAAAATCCACCAGCCGGGCCTCGGCGACCGCGACGCAGGGCCCGCCGGCGATCTCCACCGTCAGTGGCCGCTCGCAATTCGGCTTGACTTCGTCCAGCCCGACGGCTTGATACACACCTTGAGCCGAATAGACCGCATGGCAGCGGTGGTTGTCCGTAAACCGGAATTCGCTGTGCTCGGCCGTGATCACCAAATCGCGCAAGGCCGGCTGCCCGGGGATTGAATAACAAAAGGCGATTCCTTCGTCGTAGGCTCGGAAGGTCAACCGCAGCCGCCGCGGGGGCTGCTGGCCGTCCTCCAGATCCAGGCACATCTCGCGGTAACAGTCGCGCACGACGCTCCGCTCGCCGTAGACGGGCTTCCAGGTCGAGTCGTGGTTGGCGCTCGCCGCTTGGACCAAGCGAAAGCCGCGATCCAGGGGCGGCGCGTCCTGCAACTCGAGGCCCAGGCGACCGTCGCTCACCAGCGGCCGGCCGCGGTACAGGACGCTGTACGTGGGCCGCCCGGCAGCCTGTTCGTCCCTCTGCAACGCGAACCGCACGACCAACTGGCCGTTGGGCGACGCCAGTTCGGACACCGCCCCCGTCCCCAGGAGCAGCGCGGTCAGGCAGAATGAGATGTTCATGGTCGCGAGTCTAGCCGGAGGCCGGCGGCGGAACAAGGTGTTGTCAGCTCGATGTTGTCAGGACGGCTCTGTCAGATCGACTCGATGTGCAGCCCGCGGCGGCGGCGCTCTTTGCGGCGCAGGTCATCAATCTTGGCGGCCACGTCCTTGACGTTCTCGATCCCGGGCATCACCAGCTTGGGATGCGAGCGGTCGCTGGAGACCATTTTGATGGTCCCGACGCCGACCATCCGTTCGATCACCCGCTGCTCGACGGATACGTCGTCGATGTCGATCACCTCAATCCGGTCCGTGACGCGTTTCAGCAAGCCGGTCTCGTGGATGAACCGTTGCGTCGTCAATTGATACTTGCAAGTCAATTTGCGGTACGCCAGCTGACAGCCGAACCAGCCCCACAAGCCGACCGAGACCACGGCCCAGACGATCCAGAGCAGCGGGGTGACGCCGAGCACCAGGATCGCGATCAGCAACCCCACGGTGACCACGGCGGCCAGCGCCCAGTTCCCGAACATGGCCTTGGGCGAGAACCCGCCCTGCCAGACATCGACCTCCGCCTCGTCGTCGCCCTGTTTGGCTTGCACTGTCTCGCGAAACCGATCCCCGGCTGTCTCGCGGCCGGCGTCGGCAACGGCGGGACGATTCGGTTGCTCGGCGTCGCCCGGTCTGGGCGACGGCCGGTTCGGGTCAGCGGCTGGACGGTCGGTTGCCATGGCGGTAAACTCGCTTTCCAAAAGGCGGCACGAAAAACCAATCTTTGCCCGGATTCCGGGTGGTGGGAACGTTCCCAAACGCACGGCGGCATTATACGCTGTACGGGAGTTGCTTGTCACTAGAGGACCTGCGTCGGCCGCTCGCGGAGCGTCTGGCAGCCAGCCGCGGACGGGCGACCGGAGCTGTCGTCATGAAATGCCCCAACTGCCAGGTGGATAATGACCGGGTGATCGACACCCGCACCGGCGAAGACCGGGCGATCATCCGCCGCCGCCGCGAGTGCTTGAAATGCGGCCAGCGCTACACCACGTACGAACGTTACGAGCCGACCACGATGAAGGTGGTCAAGAAGGACGGCGTCCGCGAGCCGTTCGAGCGGGACAAGATCCGCCGCGGACTGGAGAGAGCCTGCTGGAAGCGGCCGATCAGCCACGATCAGATCGAGAGCCTGGTGAGCACCATCGAGCACGAGATCGGCGAACGGTTTGACGTCGAAGTCGACAGCCACTCGCTGGGCCAGATCGTCATGTCGCACCTGAGAAAGCTGGACCAGGTCGCCTACGTCCGCTTTGCCAGTGTGTATCGCCAATTCAAGGATGTCCGCGATTTTGTCGACGAACTGCAGCCGATCCTGCTGGAGCAGAGCGCCGACTATGCCGCCCGGGCAGCCCGCGACGCGGAGCCCGGCGGCGAGAAATGAGCGGCGAGGCCGATCCGGCCGGCGGGTTAGCGCCGTCGGCATCAACGACACGGGCCATCACCCGCCCTCCGGCTCGCGGGCTTCGCGAACGCGCGCCAATTCACCGTAGATGTCGTCCTGCAACGACTTGATCGCCTCCATCAAGTCATCGAATTGGGCGGGGCTCAGCACCCCGTCCGCTCGCAACGGAAAGAGCATGCCGACCGCGAAGGCGGCACCGCGCAGGGCGCGTTTCAGTTGGACCAGGGACAAGCCGGAAAGGGGTTCAAAATCGCGGCTCCCCAGGGCCTGGGCCAAGCCGCCACGCATTTCGCCCATGGCGCCGAGTAACCGCTGGAAGTTCTCGTTTTGCCGCCCTTCGCCCGCGCCAGCCAGGTCAAACAACCGCTGGTCCAAATCCATGACCCGTTCCAACAGCGGATGATGTTCGTCATCCGGCCAGTCGTCGGGTTCCTCGTCATCCGACGAATCCTCGTCCAGCGGATCCTCGTCCGAGTCAAATTGTTCGTCCGTTTGAAAGACATCCTCCGGCAGGCTGTCCCGCCACGATTCATCCTTCTCGTCCTCCAATGCCTCGAACATCTCCCTGGCGACCTCGGACAGCGACGGCTCGCCGGGCAAGTCGATCAGCCCTTCGTCGCGCATGGCGTTCTCCAGGGCGTCGGCGGTTTCGTCGCCGCGGGCGCGGCGCTCCTCGATCGCCCGGTGGAGCCGCTCTTGCTTGCGGCGTTGCTCCTTGAACGAAGCATCCCACTGGGCTTCGGTTCCGTCCAGCAGACTGCCAAACCCGTCGGCAGAGTCGTCGTCACCCCAATCGACCGGCGGATGCTCCGGGGGGCGGCCCAGCGTCTGTTGAACCAACTGGGCCACGCGCCCGATCCGCGCCGTGAGGATGTCCGGATCCTCGGCGGCCTCGGCGGTCAACCCGTGCCGCCGCAAGCCATCGGACAGACCGTCGATCGCCGCCTGCAGGTATTCCAACTTCGTGCGCAGCGTCGCCAAGTCGCGCGTCTCCCAGTAGCCGCTCTCGTCGTGGACCTCGAGGTCCGGGAAGAACTCCCGTTTCAGCGCGGCCAACAGTTCGACGAGCGCCACGTGGCCTTCCAGAGGTCCGAACTGCGTCTTGACAGAGCACCACGG
>CAIYOB010000056.1 GCA_903927685.1 uncultured Planctomycetaceae bacterium | reverse complement strand
GGGCGAAGCATTGGGGGGTACGTCGGATTGGGCGGGCACCTTAAAAGTCTGCTCGGCGTAGGCGAGATCCGTGTCTGTCACGCGGATCGTGAAGATCAAGCCCTCGGGCACTTCACCCAATTTCGGCGTCCAGCGGAGCGTCTTGTCCGTGAGCGTGATGTGTTGCCAATCGGGATCGCTGAGGTCGTGCGAAACGACCGAGTACTCCAACAGGTTGTCATCGCCGTCAGGATCGGAAGCCTTGATCAGATAGGACCACTGCTGGCCCTCGTACGCGGGGCCCGTGGGTGTCGACGAAATCCTTGGCGGCTCGCTGGGCATGGTCTGGGCTACGACCGGCAGCGTGAAGCTCTGGGTAAACGAGGCCCCGGCCTGGTCGGTGGCGGTAATCGCGACGGGGAACTTGCCGAGCAGCTTCGGCGTCCACTGCAGGGTCCACGTCGCGGGGCTCACGCTGGCGTTCACCACGATCTCCAAGCCGCGGTCCAGGGAAGCCTGGTCGAGCGAGCGATCATTTCTTTCATCGGATGGTGTCCTTGTCCCTCCGCGACGGATGCACCTCACAGGAGCACTCCTAATAAATCCAGTCGATCAGGAACGAGGGATTCGAGTACGTCACGAAAGTCGTCGCGGGCATTCAGTACCTCTCGGTCGTCGGACTGAGGAAGTCGTGCGAATTCTGGCAGTGCGAGTGTCTCGATGTCTTCCACCGAGAGAAAGCCGACTTCAGGGTATTCCTCTTGGCAGCGTGGAACGGGGAAAGGCGGAGTTCGGCGCAGCATCCAGGGCCAAATGCCGATTTCCTCCAGGTAGCTGAGGTGTCGGAAATCCTGCAAGCTGCAGACCGTGACCAGCTCCGACGTCACCTCCGCCAGCCAACACAGGGCGCAAAAGTATTCGAGCTCGCACTCAGGTGGCAGGTCACCACGACAAATCGCAGCGGCGGCAGCAAGTACTTGCCGTTTTGCCTCGGCGTCAGCGGAATGCTCAGAAGCGCGTGCCTCGATTCTCCCCAGCAAATCGCCGAATGACTCCCGCATCTCTGCCGCGAACGCCTTGCCATCCATCGCGTAGAAGGTAACCGTATAAGCCATCGCGCAAGGTCCCCGGGGACGGCCGTCACGCCAGTCCGATCGTTTGCCGCCTCACCACGGCCGCGTCCAGCTTTTCCGGCAATTCAGGGAACTTGAGGCCGTTTCGTTCCGCGATGAGCCAAACCACGGACGGGTGCAACGCGACCCAGAAGTTCACATTCGGAACGTCCTGAGCATCCACCTTTAGGAAGTGGCTGACGGACTCCTTGAGCGCCTTATCGAATGCCTTTTGATCCCTGGCAATGGCGGCTTCCCAGGCAGCACAGAGCAGCTTGGGGCGCTTCGTGCGGCAGCTCTTCACCTTGGCGAGCAAATCGTCGACACCCTGCATCGGCTGTGGACGAAGATCGGACGCAATGCACAGAAACAATTGCATGTATTGGTCTTCAATCTGTCCGGCTTGGTACTCCGCTTCGATCGTGGCATCGAACCAGGAACAGATCTTCGCCACGTCGTCCCACCGGCTCGTGAGTCCGCCGAGAAGTAAAGCGTTCGGCAGTATGTCAAACCATCGAAGCGCCCGATCGGGACGTGACTTATCCAATGCCTGGGCGTCTGACTCATCGCCTAACCACCAGTCGCCAAAGAAGTACTCCACGCAGTGGTCAACGCCAATGTTGAGTCGATCGAGTAGGCGGTCGATTGGTCCATATCCGAGATGTTCGAGCACCGCATGCATGACGGTTATCGTGATCAACATCTCTCTGCCGAACTGCTGACATGGCTGACCTGGCGCGATGCTTGCTCGGTCGACGGCCTCATCTTGTGCGAGACACCTGAGGCACTCCTCTACTGTCGTACGAAGTTGCTTGCCAAGTACCTGATGACGCTTCACGTTCGTTCCTTTCCTGCTACTGCTTCGTTCCTAGAATCCCGCTGGCCACGGATTGAAGCCGATGCCAACCTTTTGGGCGAACACCTGAGCGGCGATCTTGAATTCCTTCGCCCGTCGGAGATTGAGACTCACGATTGTCGTCACGAAGGGTCCTGGGGTAGCGTTGAACGCTTGATTGAACTCGCTACCAACGGGTGTGCCTGCGTTCGCTGCGATTGTCTTTCGGATCCAATACTGCAGCCAAACCTTGCCCATCTGCGGATAGGGCGATGAAGTCCCAGCGGGCCAGATCATACCGGCAGGAGGACTAGTGAGTCGGGAGGTCCCAAGTGTGCTAGTTCCGCCTTTCGCTTCCACGATCGCCCATAGATCTGGCTTATTTGCATGGCGCAGGACCAAGTCAGGGCCGTGGCGTCGGTTGCGAGGCCGTTCCAATCGGCTATCCTCGAATCCGAGCAGGGAAGCAATTAACCAAGCGCCAATCTCGCCGATGATCTCTTGCGTCTTGTTGCTCATTCCTAGGAACTTCTCGATCTTGCGAATCGCGCCGCCGACCTTGCCGCCTTTGGGTAAACCAAGAGAAAAGTGGATGGGTGGGGCCGCGGCGAGCCCTGCTACTGCTAGGTTCGTTAGGCTCATGCCGGACAGGGATTGGCTCGTCACCGTCTTCTTTAGGTTAATCAGCTCCCATGGATCAACTCCGGTGAGCGAAGCAATCGCTCCCGCGTAATCGCCCTCACCGACCTTGAGAGCGATCTCCAAGATCCTCTGCAGAAAATCGATTGCGCGCTCAAACTGCCTTGCCGTCCGATACGCTTGGGCGCTGCCAATGCCGTCCTTCTTTCGCATGTCGCCGCCGATCGCCATCGACATCAACATGCCCACGAGGCCCTCAAAATGGCCCGTCGGATCGCCGAACTGGATCGGATCGCCGGACGTGTAGGCGTACTTGTTGAACGAGAACGGGGATGTCAGGTCACCAAGGACCGGGTCGCTTCGCTCGAAGCGTCCCGTTTCAGGCCGGTACCAGCGAGCGCGGAGGGATTGCCAGCCGGTTCTCGAATCGAACGCTTCGCCGGAGTACAGCAGATTCGTCAGCGCGTCCGCGGCAGAGGCGGAGACGAAAACGCCTGCGCCATTGTGGATCGCGAGCAGTTCGCCAAAGGCCGTGTACGAATAGGCTTGCAGGATCGCCCCGGCGGCATCGACCAGTACGCGCACCGAGGCGTGAGCATCGTGACCGAAGGTGTGCGTCTCGCTGGCCGTGACAGCACCAGTGGCCGGGGCGAGTTGCGAAACGGTTTGCGTGATCTCATCAAGCCCGAACGTGTAACTGACGCGGCGAATGGGCTGACCGGCCGCGTTCTTGGTAGTTTCGATCAGGGTCTGCGGGAAGCCCGTCAGACTCTGATGGTCGACCAGGTACTCCGTCGAACCCGTCCTTTCCGAACTCGAAAATTCGTTGTTCAAGTCCGCATCGGCAGCTTCGATGGCGATGTTCCGGATACCTGCCAAGTCATACTGGTACCCCACGCGAGTTCGGGCCGTGACGTTGCCGGAACCGTCAAACGACTCGCTGACCACCGCGGCCAGTTGGCCTTGCAGGTTACAACTCAGCACTTGCCGTGACGTCGTGATGCCGGCTCCGTTGCGAACGGTCGTGCCAAGCTGCTGGGTCACACCATCCGGGTCCTCGGCACTGACACCCCAGTCGTAATTGGTGATCTGGTCAACCGTCTCATCGTTTCCAAGATCCAGAGTCTCTTCGAGCAGACGATCATTTGCGTCGTACTCAGACGAAAACACCTGATCTACCAACGCTGGCGTTGAGGCGAGATCCACGGTGCGCCGCACCCGATTGCCAACCAGATTCATTACGAACGACTCGGTGCGATCTAGGGCGGCGTCGAAATGGTCGATGGCCTCGCTCGTCAATCGCCCCGCATTGTCATAAGTCCATGCGTAGGTCGTGGACACCTCGACGGCGGGCGTCACAGGATTGCTGTCGTCGTCGAACCAGACCTTCTCGATCATCCCAGTTCGCTTGCCATCCACACGGTACGTGTACCCGTACTCAGCCACGGGTGCATTATCGGTCAGGACGCTGTTGTTAGCGTCGGGCACGAACTGGCGAATCGTTTGAACCTGGCCCTGTGGGTCGAAGGTGTAGTCCTCTACCAAACCCGGCAACTCCGCACGGTCCAGCCGGCCAAGCAGGTCGTAGAAGTACTTCGCGACTTCGGGCTGATTCCCCTCGAGTGTGGGCTTACTGTCCACGGGCAAGCCGTCGCGCATGACCGTGTCCACCTGCGAGAGCCGCCCTAGCGCGTTGTAGGAGTAGTGAACATCCGAAACCGGCGCTGTGGGGTTCGCGGGTTGAGCGGTCCAGACACGCCGCTGCCGCCCGAGCGCGTCGAATTCGTAATGCACGATGCCCGTCGGCGACGATTCTTCAATCACCCGCCCTTCGGCGCTGTAAGTTCTCGAGTACGTGTCCAGGACGCCGTCGGCGCGGTGATGGGTCGCACTGATTTCGCGACCGAACGCATCATAACGGTAGCTGACGGACTCAGCGGGCGTCCCCGCGCCATCATCGAACGCCGTCAGACTGTCAAAGAACCGCCGCTCGGCCAATCGTCCCCCGCCCACGCTCGTGTCGTCGTACACGCGCTGCTCCACGACGCCCTCGAACGAAACATGTACGATCTGCCGACCGCGCACGTCGTAGCGGATCTCCTCCGTGTTCCCGCTGGGAAGCGTCCGGCCCGTTTGCTGCCCACGCGAGTTGAGCTGGAATGTGGTAATCCGCGTGTCGTCACCTGCCGCCCCGTTGTGGTCCGTGCGGATGTCGCTGGGCGAAATCTGCGCGAAATTGTCGCGGATCTGTATCAGATTGCCTTGGGCATCGTACTGGTACTGCCAGCGAGGCCGAACCAGCAGCGGATTGTTAGAGGCGTCGCGTAAAGTGGGATGCGGCACAGCCGGCAGGCTGACGGCCGCCAGCCGCGATTGATCGTCATATTCCATCTCGATGCGGTTGCCCAACGCGTCGATTTCCGCCACCACGCGGTTCTGTGCGTCGTATTCTCGCCGCGTGAAGGAGCCATCCCCGTAGATCGTCTTGAGCAGATTGTCCGCGCCATCGTATTCGAATCGGACTTCGATGGCCTGCGAGGAGTCGACTTCTTCGCTGCCGTCCGGATTCGTGATGTGGCGCACGTTGGTCCGCTGCTTCGACACGCGGCCTTGCGAATCGTATTCCGTCTCGCTGCGCAGCGCTACCAGCGTTCCGGCGGGATAGCCAGTCAGGCCGACTTCCGTCGCGGGCACCGAGTGTCCAATCGTGGCGATCTGCCGCCCAAGCGAGTTGTACACGTTGCGCATGACCTGCCCGTCCGATGCGATGGTCCGCTCGACGCGGCCCGCCGCATCGTAGAGAACTCGCGAGGATGTCACGGGTGTGCCACCGGCTGCAACGTCCGTCTCGCCGTTCAATAGGCTGACCGAGACGCCGCGTAAGCGGATCGTTTCCACAACTCGGCCGCGGTCATCGTAAATCGTGCGCGTGGCGAAGATGGGCGCGGGCGAGCCTTCCACGTAAGTGTCCGTCGCCAGAGTGGCTCGGCCGAAGCTGTCGAACACGGTGCGATTCACCAGCCAGACCGGCTCATCGTCTTCGTCAAACGACTGCCGCCGCGTTTCGACGATGGCACCTTTGGCGTTGTAGGTCGTGCGAGACTCACGCCCAAACTCGTCGACGGCCCCGATCATTCGACCCGAGCTGTCGTATTCCGTGCTGGACGAGGAAACGACCGTACCGGGAGAGGTGAGCACCGATTGCCCAGTCGCCCCGGAACCGATGATGTCGATTGCCATGCCGGACAGCCGCTCGGTCGCCTGCATGCGCCCCGCCGCGTCGTAGCTCATCCGGACGCCCAGGATTGGGGCGGTGCTGCCCGCCGGGTAAGGATCGGTTCGCGCGACCGCACGTCCGGCTGCATCGTAGACCGTGCGCACAATCTGCCAGACCACATCGCCGCTGCTGTCGACCTGTTGTGTGCGCGATTGGATCTCCCGACCCGTGACGTCGTAGACATATTCGATCCGAAGTCCATCCGGCCCCGTCTCGGAAGTCGCCTGCCCCAAGAGATTGAAGCTCGATGAGGTCGTCGCCACGACACAGTCGGGCGGGATCACGGCCGTGGCGAAGTTGCTGGTGATGAACTGTCCGGACGGCAACACGGCTGACGTGGTGCCGATGACTCGGCCTGACTCGTCATACTGTGTGATCTCCAGGTACTGGAGTTCTGCGGCCCCGGACCCCTCGAAATACCAACTGGCCTCATCTTCTCCGTCACTCGTGTAGGAGTTATACGTTGTGCGGCCGGTATGGACCTTGGAGGTCAAGACCTCCCCGTAGGCGTTGTAGGTCGCGTCGAGCACCGTGTTGCCATTCGCATCGCGGATCAACGTCAGGTTGCCCTTGTCGTCCGAAACCATGCCCTTCGTCCGTCCGTAGGCATCGGTGATGCCCGTGACATTGCCGGTTTGCGGGTCGTACTGGTACGTCGTCGTGTTACGGAAGATGTCGGTCTCGGCCAACGTCTCTCCAAACTCGCCGAAGGTCGTAACCTGCACATTGCCGTACGCATCGATCGTTTCGATCTCGTCGCCGGCTTCGTTGAAGCGATGAACGACGGTCAGGTCGTTGTTTTCGCCGGACGTGGCATCGTCCAAGCCGATCACCTGCGTCTCGGTGAGCATTCGGTCTTTGGCGTCGAAGGTGCGTTTGGTGATCACGCCCGTAGGATCGACTTCGCGAATTAGGTTCCCGCGCCCGTCCAGCTTTTGCACGGTCGTGTGGCCCAATTGGTCCGTAATGGACTGGGTCTTCCCGTTGGCGTCATAGGTGTATTGAATGGTCTTGCCCGCTACGTCCGTGAGCGTCTTGACCCTGCCATCCTCGTAGAACTCAGTCCGGGCCGCCGGGCGGCCGAGCGGGTCGATGATCTGTTCCAAATAGTGCTCTTGATCCGTCCGGTAGACGAACTGCATGGTCGAGCCGCTGCGGTCCGTCACCGATCGCAAATCACCTCGCGCATCGTAGGCATAGGTGACCCGCGGATTGTCGCTCAGGTCGTTGGGCGTGCCATCGGGGGCGATCACGGCCGTGATCCGACCATGGAAGTCGCGCTCGAACTGAATGCTGCGGCCGGCGCTGTGTTCGATGCCCATGCCGGTGAAGGTCAGCGTGTTGCCGGTGCGGTCCACGATCTGCGACAACTGGCCGCTCTCCGCATCGATCACCAACTCGTTGCCGTTGCGAAGCGTCAGCGTGAAGCTGGCCCCGAACATCGGGTTCAGCGGGCTGTAGGTCGTCTGCCCGTCGCCCAGGTAGGTGCCGTCGCCGAAACGCGTGTCCGTCAGGACTGCCGGCGCCACTGTCAGCGTGCTCTTGACGCCGTAGTCCGGGATGAACGTCGGCAGATAGTCGAATACCAGCCCGAAGAACGCCTGATTCGGCTTCGCATAGAACGTAAAACCTTCCTTCGTCCCATCGGGTAACGTGACCACCACGCGCGAGCCGTTCACGAACGGCCGATACCGGTCCAGTCCAAGCTCGGGCGCATTGCCGTAGTCGATGTTGACTTTCGTGTTGGCCACGTCCATGCGCCAGCCGTAGCCGAAATCTCCCTCTACGTCCGCATCCAGCGTGTCGTAAGAGCGCGTGATCGTGATCGGCAGGCCGGCGACCGGCACCTCCAGGTCCACGAAGCTGAGCGTGAAATTCCCCAGCTTCAGGCTGCCCTCGACTTCGACCGTCACGCTGTCGCTGGAGGTGTTGTTGCCGGTGTCGGTGACCACGAGGTCGAGGCGGTACATTCCGTTGCGCAGGATCGTGGGGTCGAAACGCCCCAGCACGCCGTTGTCGATCGCGCCGGTGCCCTCGGCGATCAGGCCGCTCTGTCCGCCGTCCAGCGGCGTGTAGGTCAACTGCCAGTCGCGGATCGCCACGTCGTCGGTCACCGTGCCGACCACGTCGACCGGTGCGGTGACGGCCTGGCCGTCGGTCGGCAGGGCGATTGCGGCCGTGGGGGCCGCGACATTGGTCGGATCGGCCACATACACCGACACCGTCGCGGTGGGACTCAGGTTGTCGTTGATGTCCCGGGCCGTGGCTTCGAAGCGCAGCTCGCCCAGATGCGCCGCGGTCAGTGTCAATTGGGCTCGGCCCGCAGCATCCAACGCCAACGCCTGGTTCAGCGGCGTGGTAACGCCCCCTTGAGTCACACTGACCAGCGTCAGCGTCTTCGAGCCGGCGGCGACCGCCACGTCGTCAATCGCATGCACCAGAATGGCGACCGTTTCGCCGATCTCGGCCGCCGTCCGGTCGGGAAGAATCGTGACCTTCGGGCCCGTATTGTCCGCGACAACGGACACGCGGAAGGTTGTCTCCAAGGGTGCGGCGATGCGGTTGTCCGTGACCGACACGGTCACCTCGAACGCTCCCAAATCCCCTTGCCCGGTCTGCCAGCGGATGCGGCCGAATTCGTCGATCGTCAGGCCGCGGTCCAGCGAGGCGGCATCCAAGGCGTATTCCAAGCTGTCCCCATCGGCATCCGCGGCGTCGACGTCGACTTGCAGTTCCGCGCCCTGTGGGACCGTTTGCTCGCCGATGGTCTCGACCGTGGGCGGGTTGTTGGCCGGTGTCACCAGAATGGCGAACCGCTGACTGGCGGTCGCCTGGCCGTCGGACGCTTGGAACTGGAACCAGACCAGGCCCGTATCGGCGGGGGTCCACGCAAGCGAGCCGGAGGCCGGGTTGCCGTCATGCCGCGTGAAGGTCCCGCTGCCGGGCAGCGTGCCGGGCTCAAGCATGGTAATCGAGACCGTGTCGCCCGCGTTGGGATCGTCCGCCGTGACCGTGAGCGCGAACGCCTGGTCTACTTCAGCCATCAGCACCTCGGGAATCGGCGAGGTGATGCGCGGCGCGGTGTTGGGAGCCGTGGCCAGGATCTGCACCCGGTAGCCCTGCCCCACGCCCATGCCGAATTCATCGACGACGTTGATCTGCACGTAGAACACGCCCAGCGCGTCCGGCGTCCACCGCAAGCGGCCGGTGGTCGGATCGAAGTCCACGTTCGGATCGCTGGCCGAAAGCTCTGAGTTCGGCGCCAGCGAGTACGTCAACCGGTGCCCGTCCGGATCGGAAGCCCGGATCGTGTAGTCGTACAGCGAGTTGCGCACGGCGAGGACCGGCGGATCCGACTCGATTACCGGCGGGCGATTGGCCCCGGCCACCGTGACCGTGACGACTTGCTCGTCGCGGAGCCCCAAGGTGTCGCTGGCGACGACGGTGAACGCATGGGAGCCCACCTGGCTGACGGTCGGCCGCCACTGGATCAGCCCCGTCTGAGAATCGATCGTCATGCCGGCAGGGGCCGGGGCGGGAGACCCTGGCCCAGCTAGTGAGAAGACGACGCTGTCGCCGTCCGGATCGACGGCGGCCGCATCGTAGCTGTAGCGGTAGTTGGCGATGGCCGAGGTGGGAGCGGTCGAGGTGAACTCGGGCGGCTGGTTCTGAAGCTGCTGCACGACCGTCAACTGCGCTTGGACCGGGACGATATTTTCCCCATCGGACACGCTCAGGGAGACGGTGTAGTCCGGGGGCGAGAGTTGCTCGGCCGTGGGCGTCCAGGTCAGCAGGCCCGTGGGGCTCAGCGTCATGCCGGGCGGCAGCGAGCTGAGCACGGGCGTGAACGTCAGCGGATCGCCTTCCGGATCGCTGGCCGGCACCTGGTAGATCATCGCCACGCCGAAGGGCACTTCGCGCCGCGGCGCGAAGTCCACCAGGGGCGGATTGTTGTGATTCGGGTCGATGACTTGCAGTTGGTACGTCTGGGTGTCCGTGCCGCCGCGCTGATCATTGGCCGAAACGGTGACTTCGTACAGGCCCGGCGCATCGGGCGTCCAGGTGAGTTGTCCCGTACCGGCCACCACCCCGGGCATGGTCGCCGGCTGCAAGCCGCCGATCGCCACAAGCTGGCGGAAGTCTTGCAGGGCGTAGCGGATCACATCGCTGGTATTGGGATCGGCGGCGTGAACCGTATACTGGTGCAGCGCGCGCAAGCTGACGGTTTGCGTGGGCGTCGAATCGATGACCGGCGGGGCGTTGTCCAGCGCTCGGAGGGTGAACGATTGGCTGCTGGAGCGATGGCCGTCCGTGGCCGTCACCACCACATCGACGTTGCCGCCCGCCGTGGGCGTCCAGGTGATCACGGCCTGCGTTGCCGGGTGCGTGGCGGAAGGGGTGATGTTCATCGCGACCGGATCGCCGCCCGAATCGGTCGCCGTCACACTGAACGTGATGGCGTCCCCGTTGGGATCTTCCCCGATCACTTCGTAGGTCCACGGCCGATCGCGCACGGCCGGACCCGTGGGGTTGCTGACGATCACGGGCGGCTCGTTGGCGGCGACCGGCGCCAGGACTTCCAGGGGGAATTGCTGTTCTACGGGCGTATTCACCCCGTCGCTGACCGAGACGGTTACGGCGTAGTCGCCGATCATCCCGGCGCGCCAGCGGAGGACGCCCGACGGATCGACCGTCATCCCGGACGGCGCAGTCGTCAACTGGTACTGGAGGGCGTCGCCGTTGGGATCGTAGGCGTCCAGGGCGTAGGAGTAGACGTCTCCCTGGCGCACGGAGTTGGGCGGCAGCGAGCGGATCACGGGCGGCAGGTTGGACGGCACGGCCTGGTCGACCACGTTCAGGGTGAACCGCTGGGTCGCTTCGCCGCCCCGGCCATCGGAGACCCTGACGATCACGGCGTAGCTGCCGGGCACGGTGCCGGTCCAAGCGATCAGCCCGGTGCTGCCGTCGATCGCGTTGGTGGGAATCTGGGAGGCGGGGTCCAGCGAGTAGGTCCGGTTTTCCGGAGGATCATCCACGTCGCTGGCCGTGACCGTATAGGTCCAAGCGACATCCTTGTAGGCCGGGCCCGTGGGCAAGGACGTGATCGTCGGCGGCTGATTGACATCCACGACACCCAGTCGGAACGATTGCGTCGCGTAGCCGCTGACCGGGTCGCCGTCGTCGGCCTGGAGGGTAATCGTGTGCGGGGCCGCCGCCAAGTCGCCCGCCGCGGGGGTCCACGTCAGCCGCAGCTTGTTGGCGAACGTCTCGTGC
>CAIYOB010000055.1 GCA_903927685.1 uncultured Planctomycetaceae bacterium | reverse complement strand
GCCGGGACGACCTCGGTCGTCGGCGCGCAGCACGGGCAGCACGTCGGCGGGAGCTGGTCACAGACGGGCACCCGTTCCGTCCGAGGCGGGACCAGCGGCTGCCGCCGTGGTGCCGGCCGGGGCGGGGACAAGCAGGGCAGCGGGTGCTGCTGCGGAGCTCGGACTCAGACGTGCCCCCCGACACGGGCCCGGGTGGACCGTCTGGGACGAGGTGGACGACAAGGTGGCGGCCTCGTCCGCGCCGCACCCCAGCACGGCCACAAGACAAGCACACATCGCCGCCACCCAGTGCCGCATCATCGTCGCATCCTCCCCAGGGATCATTCCCTCAACAGTAATGATCCACATGGCCAGCGTTTTATTCCCGGGCGGCAGCGCGGAACGTCACAGGATCAGCATCGCGTCCCCGTAGCTGTAGAACCGATAGCCCTCGCGGACCGCCTCGTCGTACGCCCGGCGGATCAATTCATCGCCGCCAAACGTGCGAACGAGGATCAATAGGGTACTCTTCGGCAAGTGGAAATTGGTCAACAAGGCGTCCACCGCGCGAAACCGATACGGCGGCCGAATGAACAAATCGGTCTCGCCTTGCCAGCCCTGCAATTGGCCGTTGGCAGCCGCCGTCTCGAGCGTGCGGACGACCGTGGTCCCCACGGCGGCGATCCGGCCGCCCGCGGCGCGGATCGCGGTCAAGCGGCCGGCAGTCGCCGAGTCCAGGCAGGCCCATTCAGCATGCATCGGATGCTCGTCCAACCGCTCCACGGAAATCGGGCGAAACGTCCCCAGGCCGACATGCAGCGTGACTCGAGCCAGCTCGATCCCGGCAGAGCTCAACTCCTCCAGGAGGGGAGGCGTGAAGTGCAATCCGGCGGTCGGTGCGGCCACCGCGCCCGGCTTGTCGGCGTACACCGTCTGGTAGGTCTGGCGATCGGCCTCCGCCATCTCCCCGTCGCGGATGTACGGCGGCAGCGGGACGCGGCCGACCCGGTCCAGCAACGCGAACGTTTCCTCGCCGCTGTCCGGACGAACCGCCCAGACGCCCTGCCCGAGGCGTTCCAGCAGCGTCAAGCGGCAGACGTCCCGCTGCTGGCGGTCCTGCAGCGTCACCGTCTCGCCCGGCTGGATCTTGCCGCGCGTCTTGGACAGGATCTTCCAGACCCCATGCTCGCCGGATTCCAGGTACAACCCCTCCCAATACCCCCGAGTCAGCGTGCGGTAACCGACCAGCCGGGCTGGGATGACGCGGGTATCATTCAGGACCAGGGCGTCGCCGGCCGCCAAAAAGGCAGGCAACTCCCTCACGAACCGATGCTCCAGCGTTTGGGTTCGGCGATGCACAACCAGCAGCCGCGCCGCGCTGCGTTCGGGCAGCGGCTGCTGGGCGATCAACTCGTGGGGCAAGTCGTAATCGTACTGTTCAAGTTCAGACATGGACGGTGACAACCAGCGGCGTGGACAATCGTAACCCGACGCGTCAGCGAGGCAGCGCCGCGCTGCGACCGACGCGTCAATATACGCGAGCGGCCGCGCGGCGGGAATGGTGATGGACGCACAGGATATTCGGCCTTTAGCAGCCGTCGCTGCCGTTCGGCCCCCCGGGCCAGCGGATCGTCTCGACAAGAACTTGTCCCGCAGCAACCGCGCGGCTATGGTCTGTTGTGAGCTGTTGGACTTTCGTTTCTTGGCTGTCAAAACGATCTCGCGCGGGTGTGCCCCTCGCTCGTCTGGGCCCCGCAGGATTCCGTGAGGATCGTGTGCATCTTTTCCAATCTTAGGGAGATTGATTGATCATGAGTGTTTGCACATTACTCGTGGCACTGGCCTTATCCGCTCCCGGCTGGGGATCCTCCGGCCCCGTGCCGCAAATCGACCGGGAGACCCAGGACCGCGTCTTCCAGGAACTGTGGGGCGAGGCGTTCGTTTGGAAGTTCGACGACCTGCCCACGCAGGGCACTGTCCCCGAATTCCGCCAGCCCTATGCCGGCTACATCTATCCGGATTCGATTGGCGGGACCTACAAATCCCTGCAGAAATACGACCAGGTGTACCATCCCGGCCGCAACCGGTCCGCGGCGTTTGAGATGTCGGATATTGCTGCTCACAAGCAGGTCATTCCGCAGCAGGTGCGGCGCGGCGGCCTGTTCGGCTCGCGTTCGGTCACGGTCCAGGGCTACGGAACCCCGTACTGGCACGGTCATTGCAACGGCTGGACGGCGGCGGCCATCCGGCACGCGGAGCCCAAGCAGAGCGTGACGAAGAACGGCGTCACCTTTACGCCATCCGACATCAAAGGCCTGCTCGCCGAACTGTATACCTATTCCGAGATCGTCGACCTGGGCGGCGAGAACTACGGGAACGTGCATCCGGGCACCCTGCACGCGGTGCTGGCCAACTGGCTCGGCCGGCACGCGCACCCGATCGCCATGGAGGCGACGCCGGGCAAGGAGAAGTGGAACTACCCGATCTATGCGTACGCTGCGTCGTCGGCCAAACGCTCGGGCGGCCGTCAGGTTGAGGTCAAGTTGAACATCAAGTACGCCTCGAACATCAACCGCGAGCACGACCAGGCGCCCCAGAACTCGAAGACCAAGTATTTTCACTACCTGCTGGATCTGGACCCCGCGGGCAACGTCACTGGCGGCTCGTACTTCCGGGACAGTTCCCAGATCGACTTGCTGTGGGTCGCCCGCTACCCGGCCCCCGGCGGCCAGGATGGCAACAAGCAAGGCAACCCGCACCTGGACGTCAGCGAAGTCCTGTCGCTGTGGCGCCAGTCGGTCGATCAGGAACTGGTCGACAAATGGGTGAACATTGAGCCCGTAGCGCCAGATCGGACGATCGTGGCTCAGTCGGCCCCGTCCCCGGAATCCGTGGTTCGCACCGACTCGGCGCCCGCGAATACCGACCAAGCCGCGGTCGCCACGCCGCTAAACTTGCCCGGCTTGACCGGAATCAGCGGCCCCAGCGCGAACGGCCCGTGACGGATGCACGGACCTGTCACGAGAAGACATTCGGCCTCCGCAGCGGCCTCTCTTCACCTCCCCATCGCAGCGGGGGGAGGTCGGACGCGGTAGCGGTCGGGTGGGGGCGTCTGCGTGGACGATTTCGGCGCGCGACGGATCGAGTTCAGCGCGCCCGGCCCTCCCGCAAGCGGGAGGGTGATCCACTGTTCGAGCCGAGCATGGCGACTCTCGGACGACGGAGACCAGAAGCGCCCTGATCTTTCACCTGATCTTCTCTGTTTAGTGAAATTCGACGGCGGTGGCTGTTACGTTGCTGATGCGTTGACAGTCTCGCGGCCGCGCCCAGTCGCTCGCCGTACACAACTGGATGAACACGACGACTGTACCCCGAATCCTGACCGGCTGCGCGGACGACGTGATCGGGATGAATCGAAAGCCCAGTTCGGCCTGTCGCGAAAGCGGCGTGGCGTCCACAAAGGAAAACGCGGTGATCGTTCGTGGCAGATCCGGGCGGAAGTAGGCCGCACGAAAAGCACATTTGCAGAGAAGCCGATCTTCCCCGTCGTCCACGGCGTATTTACAGTTGCCGGTCAATGCCTGGTAGCAGTCCTGCACAGCGCCTGATTTCAACGTTATGTCCGAGACTGTCACCCAAGGCTTGGCTGGGATTTCGGGAATCGAGATTCTCGGTTCCAGTTGCTGAAATAAAGCCGATGGTCGGACACCCAGGCTGTGTTGTTGGCCGGCAGAAAGTTCCAAAACGATCAACTCCCTGCCTGTCCAGCGGGCCAAGTAGCCTTTCGTCCGAACGGTCAGCTCAGGTCCAGCAATCACGGTCGCCTCAACGCCATCCGTCGCCGCTCGTTCAAAAAGTAGCACGACATCCTGCTGGGCCGCCGGCAACCGCAAGGCATAGCGAGCCCAGTCCATTGCTGTTTGAAGGGACATCCGGTTGGCCTCACGACCGAGGTGGGATAAGACCTGTGGCGTTGCACATTCGCCGCACGCCGCGCCACATTCTAGTCATTTCGGTATGGAATGGGCAAGTTTCTCTGCGGCCCAGAGGTGTCCTGTGGACGCGGATGATGGTAGGCCTGGCGTCGCGACATGGGCGACGTAGCAAGGCCAAGAATGTGCGACCCGTAAGGCATTCGGATAGTTGGGCCGGAAACAACTTGCCACCGAACCGCCTTTTCTGCGCGGCAATGTCCCGCTGCAACTTGACCGTGTTGGCGCCACGCGTTACCGTACAGCGGAGGAACCATGAGGGTCATGCCACGACGAGAGCAGACTCCGCTTTTTCCGGCCGGAATCCTCGTCGAAGACTTGTCTCCGGAGGCACACGGAACGTGACTCGCGCTAAAGTAACGTCCGCACTCGACAATTTGATCATCCGCGCCTCGGCGGGGACCGGCAAGACGTTTCAGTTGTCCAACCGGTTCCTGACACTGCTGCGCCAGGGCGTGCCCAGCGAGACCATTTTGGCAACCACCTTCACGCGCAAGGCGGCGGGTGAGATTCTGGATCGGGTCATCGGGCGGTTGGCCGAGGCGGCCTGCGACGACAAGCAACTGGCGGACTTGGCCCGCTTCACCGGCGACGCCGACTGGAGTCGCGACGCCTGTCTGGACACGTTACAGGCGATGATGCAGTCGCTGCATCGGCTGCGCGTCAGCACGCTGGATAGCTTGTTCGCCCAGATCGCCCGCAGCTTCGGGCTCGAACTGGGCTTTCCCTTCGGCTGGCAGATCGTCGAGGACCTGTTCGACGCCCGCCTGCGCGGCCAGGCGATCGATGCGGTGCTGACGGCGGGCGACGAGCAGAAGTTGCGGACGCTCGTGCATCTGCTGACCAAAGGCGAGGCCAGCCGCAGCATCAGCCAGTTGATCCGCGATACGGTCGACGAGATGTACGACTTGTTCCAGGACACGGCGCGCGAAGCTTGGTTCAAGGTGCCTCGGTTCAAATCGCTGGACGACGTCCAGTTGTCTGCCACGCTGGATGACCTGCGCGCTGCGGATCTGCCGGAGAAACGCATGGCCAAGGCGCGAGACGAGGACGTCGCGCGGGCCGCACAGGGCGCTTGGGACGACTTCGTGGCCAAGGGGCTGGCAAAAAAGGTCGCCCAGGACGAATTGGAGTTCTACAAGAAGCCGATGCCCGACGCGGTCGTCGCGATCTACCGGCAACTGCTCGACCATGTCCGGGCGGAACTGGTCGGCCGCGTGGCCTTGCAGACCGAGGCCACCTACGAGCTGCTCGAGATGTTTCATGGCGAGTACCAGCGGCTGAAGACCCGCTATCGGGCCTTGCGGTTCGAGGATGTTACGCGCCGGTTGGCGCGCGTCGGGCACGCCGTCGACTTGCGCAGTTTGAGCTTTCGCCTGGATTCGCGGATCGATCACTTGCTGTTGGACGAGTTCCAGGATACTTCGCCGTTCCAGTGGCGGGTGATCCAGCCGTGGGCCGAACGCGTGACGCGTGCCAAGACGGGGACCTCGTTCTTCTGTGTCGGCGACGTCAAGCAGGCGATCTACGGTTGGCGGGGCGGCGTGGCCGAGATTTTCGATGCCATCGACCGCCAGCTGCCGGGGCTGACGCCGCACAGTCTGAACGTCAGCTTTCGCTCGTCCCAACCGGTGATCGACGCCGTCAATCAGCTGTTCTCCGGCATCCCGAAGCATACCAATCTAGGCCGTGCGGAGGCTGCGGTCCGCCAGTGGTCGGAGCGGTTCGAGCCGCACAGTACGCAACGCCGCACGTTGCCCGGCTATGTCGAACTGGCCGCCGCCCCGGCTGCCGACGAAGGGCAGAACCAGGGGCACCAGACGCTGCGCTACGCGGCCCAGCGGATCGCCGAACTGGTCGCGCAAGCGCCCGGCCGCAGTGTCGGTGTCCTGACGCGGCGGAACGACAGCGTGGCGCGGCTGATCTACGAACTCCGCCGCTTGGAGGTGCCGGCCAGCGAAGAAGGCGGCCGGCAGTTGACGGACTCGGCCGCGGTCAATGTGGTCCTGTCGGCGCTCCAGCTAGCCGATCACCCAGCCCACACGGTAGCCCGCTTTCACCTGTCCCACTCGCCCTTGGCGGACGTTCTCGGCTGTCCCGATTACCGCGACGACGCAGCGGCGCGGGCGGCGGCCTGGCGGATTCGCCAAGACCTGCTGCAAGACGGATACGGGGCGACCATCCAAGCCTGGGCCCGGACGCTTGCCCCGCTGTGCAACCGCCGCGACCTCAGCCGCCTGGAACAACTGGTCGACATGGCGTACGAGTACGACTCGACGGCAACTCTTCGGGCCGGCGAATTCGTGGCCTACATCGAAAACACGCGGGTCGCGGATCCCGTGCCCGCGGACGTCCGCGTGATGACGATCCACCAATCCAAGGGCTTGCAGTTCGACATCGTGTTCCTGCCGGAACTGGATGCCGACTTGATCGGACAGAGTGAGCGCGTGGTCACTCATCGGCCGGAGGTCACACAGGGTGTCGACTGTGTCTGCCGCTATGCCAGCGCCGACATCCAGCAGCTGCTGCCGCCGGCTTTTCAGAAGATGTTCGAGGACGCGACCGATCGCGCGGTGACCGAGTCGCTGTGCGTGCTGTACGTGGCGGTGACCCGGGCCGTTCACGCCTGCTATGCCATCATTCCGCCGTCGTCGGCCAGCGAGAAGACCTTGCCGCGCAACCCGGCTGGCCTGTTGCGAGCCGCGTTGGCGGATGGAGCCCGAGCCGAACCGGCGACGGTGCTGTACGAGCACGG
>CAIYOB010000054.1 GCA_903927685.1 uncultured Planctomycetaceae bacterium | reverse complement strand
TTCCTGGCGTTCGACAGCCTGCAGGCTCATCAGTACTTCCAACTGGCTGGCGTTTCGGAGGATGAACTGCGGGACTTGTACTCCGAGCCGTTTTTCTTCAAGGCGGTGCGTGCCGATGTCAGTGACGAGACCCTGCAGGCGTTGCGGCAAGCGGAACTGCGGCGACTGGAAGACGATCAGCAGTTCCTGGCTGCGGCTCAGACGCGGCGGCGCCAGGCGGTCGAATCGGGTGGCGAAGGGGCCTTGGACGAGGCCGGCAAGCAGCGGTTGCGCAGCGACGAACAGCGCGAGGGACAGTTGCGGCCCGCCTGGCTGCTCTGGGCTCAGCAATTGACGGCCGGGGAAGACGAATCGTTGCCGGATGATCCCGGGCAGCGGGCGAGCCGCCTGCAAATGCTGGCGGAACGTACCTTGCCACGCGTCCTGGCTCGTTTTGACGATCCGGCCGGCACACCGTATCTGCTGATCCGGAAGATCCAGCGCGGCGATGTGCTGTTGGCGACCAGCGGGCTGCTGTCCAACTGGAACACCCTGCCCACCAGCAATGCCGTGGTGATCTTCGATCGCGTGCTGCGGGCCATGATCCAGTCCACGCTGCCGCCGCGGAATTTCGGTCCGACCGAGCGGATCGCCCTGCCGTTGCCGACCGCCGAGCGGGAGGTGACGCTCCAGTTGCGGCGGCCCGACGGAGGCGCGCAGCCCGAACCGCTGGACCGGGGCTTTGTGGGCCAGGAGCAACTGGGGTTCCAGATCGAGCAACCGCTGGCGCGCGGCGTCTATCGCGTGACGGCGCTGCGGGCCGGCGGCAGCGAGAACCCGGGGACCCGCGAGACGGCGTGGGAGTTGCCCGTCGCGGTCAACGGCGACTCGGAGGAATCGGAACTACAGCCGCTGGGCCGCGACCAATTCGAGGCCCGAGTTGGCGACGCGGCCGTGCGCTGGGTCGGCCCGGACGACGAGATCAGCCTCGCGGGCACCCAGGTCAGCGGCCAGGACAGTTGGTGGTGGCTGATTCTCGCCGTGCTGGGACTGCTGCTGGCCGAACTGCTGCTGGTGGCCAAGTGGACGCCCAAGCCGGCAGCCGGGGTAGTGGCGGCAACCGGCGCCTAGTTTCAGCCACTCCGCCCCAAACGCCGGAACTCATGACAACTGACAACGGACCAATGACCACTGACAAGTAACGAATACCGCCGATGAATGAAGCCTTGGGTTGGTTACTCGGATTGAAGAACGTCAAGTCGATCGACGAGGTCGCTCCGTCGCTGGCTGCGCCGTGGGTGGCGGGCGGCGCGTTCTGGATGTTCTTTGGCCTGGCCGCCCTGGTGCTCGCCGCCTTGGTGTTTTACGGCAAGTTCCAGCATCGCGGCTCGCGGGCCGCGCGGCTGGCCTTGGGCTTGTCCCGCGGGCTGCTGCTCGCCTTGCTGCTGGTGACGCTGGCCGACCCCGTGCTGCGGGTCTCGCTGACCGACGTCAAGCCGCCGCTGGTATACCTGGTCTTCGACGGCACCGACAGCATGGCGATCGAAGACGAGTATTCGGCGGCTCAGCAGACGGCGCTGGTCGGGGCCACGGGTTGGCAACCGCCGGAGGGGACGGCGAAGAAGCCTCCCTCGCGCGTCGACTATCTGCGAGCGCTGCTGACCAGGGAACGCAACAATCTGCTGTTGCGGCTGACGGACGACGCGCGGTATCGCGTGGAGAGCTTCCTGTTCGACGGGAATACGACCAGCCAGTTGAGGAAGCTGGAGCCGCGCAGCGGCGGGGGCGATACGCTGGACCCGAAACACGTAGCGAGTCAACTGACGACCAAGGGGCAAGTTACGGCCCTCGGCGCGGTCCTGAATGACCTTTCCCAGCAGTTTGGCGCCGGCCAGCTTGGCGCGGTGGTCGTGTTCAGCGACTTTGCTCAAAATTCGGGCCTGGCCCCGGTCGGTGGCCAAGGGGACGCGGCGGATTCACCGGCCGCGCGACTGGGCGTGCCGGTCTACACGGTGGGCCTAGGGGCAACCGAGGCGCTGGATCTGGCGGTCGATATCCAAACCGATCCCAAACTGAAGCGAGCCGAGCGGACCACCGTGCTGGTCAAGTTGCGGCAAAGCGGCTTGCAGGACCGTTCGGTGACCGTCACGGTGACCGCGCGCAAGCTGAGCGGCGATTACGGCGAGGCGGAGGCGGCGGAACAGTTGATCGGCCAGAAGACCGTGAACTTGACGACGAACCTGGAAGCCGTCGAGTTTCCGTTCACGCCCGACGCCGCCGGCCGCTTCGAGTTCATCGCGGCCGTCGAGCCGCTGGACGGCGAGATTGTCGCCGAGAACAACCGCGCGATCCGCGAGGTGAACATCATCGACGACTTCCTGCGGCTGATGTATGTCGCCTACGAGCCGTCGTGGGAATGGCGGTTCGTCAAGGAGGTGTTTCACCGCGACAAGCTGATCGGCATGGACGGGTTCCGCACGTACCTGGCGTCGTCCGATCCGCAGGTCCGCGAGTCCAACGTCCTGTTCCTGCCCACGCTGACGCCCAAACGCAGCGAGTTTTTCGCCAACGACGTGATCTTCCTGGACGACATGCCGCGGACGGCGTTGAACGACCGATTCTGCGAGATGGTCCGCGAGTTCGTCAGCCAGTTCGGCGGCGGCCTGGTGGTCATCGGCGGCCCGCGGTTCGGGGCCACGGAGCTGGCCGGAACCCCGCTGGCCGAGATGCTGCCCGTGATCCTCGACCCAGACGCCCGCCTCCGCGACGCCCGCCCGTTTCGCCTGCAGTTGACCTCGCACGCCGCGCGGTACCCGTTCATGCAGTTGGGCGACAGCGACGTGGAGAATACCAAGGCCTGGAACAACCTGCGACTGTTGCCTTGGTACCAGCCGGTGGCTCAGTTGCAGGACCAGAGTTACGCGTTGGCCGAGCATCCCACAGACACCTGCCGCGACGGCAAGACGCCGCAGCCGCTGATCGCGATCCGCCAGTTCGGCGCCGGCGAGGTCGTGTACCTGGGCTTCAACGAAACCTGGCGACTGCGGCGTCTGTATGGCGAACAGTACTACCGGCGATTCTGGTCCCAGTTGATCTACCGGTTGGGCATGAGCCACGCGTTGGGCGCGGAGAAACGGTTCGTGGTGCGCACCGACCGGCAGCGGTACCGGGTGGAGGAAAAAGTCACCCTGACGGTGGAAGCCTACGACGAGAATTTCGAGCCGCTGGCGCCCGAAGACATCCCGCAGTCGGCGCTCACCGCTCAGCTGACGATTCCGGCCGGCGCCGGTGCGGCCGACCAGGTGCGCGAGTTGCCCGTGCCGCTGTTGCGCCAGGGCGTTTTCGAGGTCCAGGTTCCCGTCTACAGCGACGGTGAGTACAGTATCCGGGTCAAGGATCCGATCACGAGCAATTTCAGCGAAGTGCGATTTGACGTCACCGGTTTGTCGGCCGAGCGGCGCAGCGGCGTGCGAAACGCCCGCCTGCAGGAGGAATTAGCCGCCGAGACGCGCGGCCGGGCGTATGATCTGACCACGGTCGAGCGTCTGGTTGATGACCTGCAACTGCAGGCGATTACCGAACACTATACGCGGAACCATCCGCTGTGGAGCACCCCGTTGTGGTTCCTGGCCTTGGTGGGGTTGATGCTGGGAGAGTGGTTGGCCAGGAAGATGGTCCATTTGCAGTAGGTCGGAGCCTGATGCCGCGAAAAACGGAGAGAACATGCCTGTAGCCGCAGCCGAACGCATCTTGACCGCAGACGAATACTTCCGCCTGCCGGATGATGGCCGGCACAAGGAGCTGGTGCGAGGAAGGGTTGTCGAAATGAACATGCCCGGATTCGAGCATGGCGAGATCTGCGTCACGATTGCCTCGATCTTGCGTGCCTTCGTGTCCGAGCGGGGCCTTGGGCGAGTGGTTGGCAACGACTCGGGAATCCTCACCGAACGAGACCCGGATACGGTCCGCGGGGCGGACGTGTCCTATTATAGTTACGCGCGGATCCCGCGAGGCCGGCGGCCCAAGGGCTACCCCGGCGTCTCACCGGAACTCGTTCTGGAAGTCCTTTCCCCGACGGACACCTGGGCACGCATCCTGCGAAAAGTCAGCGAGTACCTCGAAGCCGGAGTCACTGTCGTGGGAGTCGTTGATCCGAGCCAGGGCAAGCTGTTTGTGTACCGATCGGATTCGCCCGCCGAAGAGTTAGCCGACGAAGACGAGTTCACGCTGCCGGAACTATTGCCTGGTTTTCGTGTTCCTGTCGGTCGGTTCTTTGAGTAGGCATGGCGCCGGAGGGATACACATGACCCGACTCAACACCCTGCACCGCCATCTCGCATCGCTCCGGCGTTCCCGCACGCTGGGACGTTGGGCGACGGCGTACTCAGCCGTCATCTCGGCCGCCCTGTGGCTGCTGCTGGCGGTGTTTGCCGTCGACGTGACGTTTCAGATGGACGCTGTCCAGCGGTTGCTGGTGCTGGCGCTGGCCGCGGCCGGTCTGGCGTGGAGTTTCCGGCGGTACGCGGTGCCCGAACTGGGAGTCCGGGAAGACGAGATCGAGCTGGCGCTGTTGGTGGAACGTAAGCACCGGATCAGCAGCGATCTGGTCGCGGCCATCCAGTTCGAACAGCCTCAGGCGGCCGCGTGGGGCTCGCGGCAGTTGGAGGAAAAAGTCATCGAGAGCGTCTCGGATCTGGCAGGCCGACTGGACGTCTTCCAGGGGCTGGCTCAACCCAAGCCACGGCGCCGGACGGCAATCCTGCTGGCGACGATGGCGGTCGCCGCGGGGATCGCGATTCGCTTTCCCGATTACACCCGGGCGTTCCTGCAACGGCTGTGCCTGGCCGCCGTGCACTACCCGTCCGCGACGGTGATCGAGCAGATCGCGATCAACCATCGCACGGTCCTGGATCATCGTCGGCACGGCGCCCAGCCCGCCGCTGCCAAGTTCGCCGAGGGCTACCCACTGGACTTCTGGGTTCGCTGTTCCGGCGTGCTGCCCGACGGGGGGCGAGCGGAATTGACGTCCGCCGGCGACCGCAAACGGCCCGTCGAGTTGCAGCGGATGACGCTGGAAGCTCGCCAACAGCGACTTCAGCAGGCGGCCGTGGGACTGCGGGAAGGCTTGGCGGCCACCGATGTGGACCTGGCCGGCGTCTGGGCACGCGATCTGGCGATCCTGGCTCGCGTGGACGCCCCCGAGGTTGCCGACGGGATCGAATCCGCCGCGGGCGATTCCGTCCAGTTGGCCCAGATCGCCCGTCAATTGGACGAACGGCTCGCGTCTTGGCCCGGCGATGCGGCGAACGCCGCGGTCTATGCGGGCCAACTGCCGCGACTGGTCGCGCCGCTGGAATACCAGGTCTATGTCGGCGACGGCTGGACTGATCCGGCGGGCGTGGCGATGATCCCGCTGCCCGTCGTCGAATCCCGCATGACGGCGGTGCCGCCCGGTTATGCCCGGACAGCCGGCAACAAGGCGCCGGAACCTACCGCTCGGCAGATCTCCGTGCTGGAGGGCTCGCAGGTCCAGTTGGCCATCGAATGCACCAACGGCAAGAAGCTGAGTGCGGCGTGGCTGATCGTCGCGGGCCAGGACTCGCCCCGACGCTATGACTTGATGGGCCAGGACGAGGCAGGGCTGCGCTGGTCGCTTGTCGCCGCCGATTCGCCGCTGGCGCGCGTTGTCGAGCCGGTCCGGTTCGAGGTCCAGGTGACCGACGAGGACGGTCTGCACCTGGAAACACCGATTCGCGGTTTCGTCCGGATCAAGCAGGATCGCCCGCCCGTGTGTGCCGCGGCCATCGTGCACAAGGTCGTGCTGCCCACCGCCCAGCCGAGAATCGAGTATCGCGTGAACGACGATTATGGGATCTCGAAACTCGTACTGCACGTGGCTGTCGAACGTGAACGGCCAGTCAGCGGCGATGATTCGCAAACCGCGGCGAATATGGAGCAGCAGGCCCTGTCGCTTTGGCCCTCCGACCAGCCGATTCTGCCGGACCGCCTGCCGGTGGACGATCGCTACGTGTTCGACCTGGCCGCACTCCAGATGGAACGTGGCGGGCAGAGTCGGCCAGCCAATCTGGCCAAGGGCGACCGGCTGAAGCTGACCCTGGAAGCCGTCGACTATCGGGGCGATCTGCCGGGTGAGTCGTACCAGAGCGACCCGCTGATCCTGGAGATCTCCGACGAGGCCGGCGTGCTGGCGGCTATCTCCGAGGCCGACGAAAAATCGGAACAGCGGCTGACCGACATCATCCGACAGCAGTTGGGGATCGGAGAAGGGAAATGAGGGAACGCATGCCACGCACGCAAGACAGGCCACGCGGCCCGAATGGTCCGTTCACTGCCCCTGGCACGCTCCACGCGCCGGGCCCCGCCGTAGCTGGCGCGCTCCGCGGGCCGAAGCCGCTCGCTCCCCGAACGTTCTGCGGTGTTGCCCTGCTGTTGGCGTTGCTGCCGGTGTTCGGCCACGCGGCGGAACGGGACCCGCTTCGCGACAAACAGCAGGCCCAGGAAAAGGCGCGGACGCTGGCCCGCGAGCTGGTTTCGGGAATCCTCGACATCCAGATCCGGCAGTTCGAGGAAAACGGCCTGTCAGCGTTGCCGATTTTCGAGGAAGTTCGCGGCATGCGGCACAACCTGGATGGCCTGGTCGACAAGGAGATGCAGGCCATCGTCCAGCTGCTGGTCAAAGCCCAGGAGGCCGGCAAGGACGAGCAGGCGGCGATCATCGACCAGGCGCGCCAGGAGATCCGCCAGGTCGTCGTGCGACTGATGGCCGAACGTCAGAAGCTGCTTCGCCGCCTGCAGATTGCCCGCATCGCAGCCCAGGTGCGGCAGCTGATCCTGATGGAAACCGGAACGTTGAACGTGACCCAGGCTCTGCCGACCATGGCCGAAGACGACCGCGACCCGGCCCACAAGACGACGATCCAAGACCAGCTGGACGTGAAATCGCTGTTCTTTGTCCTCGAAGATACGCTGGCGGACGTCAGCACTTGGGGCGGGCAGGCCGGGGCCGGCGCGTCCGATGGCCTGCGGATTCTCAAGGCGGCGCAGGTCCGCCAGGAACTGGCTCACGCCGAGAGCTCGCTGGCCGCGGCCCAATTCGACGATACGGCGAAGAGCCAGAAGGCCGTGATCAAGGGCCTGCGGGCGCTGCTGGAAAAAATCGAAGAGACGCAGGGCTTGATCAGCAGCGACCGCGAAGAGGCGTTGAAAATGGTCCGCGAACTGCTGGAGAAACAGGAGCAGGTCCGGGAAGAAGTTCGCCAGACGGAGAAGTTCGAGGAACAGACGGTCGAGCAGTTGGTCGAACGGCAGACCGAAATCCACAAGGCGATCGGTGAACTGAGCGAGGCGCTGACCGAATTCCCCGCGACCGAACCGCTGCTGGAACAAGCCAAAGCGGCTGCCTATGAGGCCGCGGCGCAGCTGTTCGACGAGCGCAAGCCAGAGACCTTGGCCGAACAGGCCACCGTGATCGGCAGCCTGGCGGAAGTCGAAGAGCAACTCAAGCACGCCATCGAATTGGAACAGGCGGACAAGAGCGCGGAACAACTGGCCAAAGAAACCCAACGGCTGCAACAGCTGGCACAGAAGTTGGAGGGAATTGCTCAGCAGCAGGACAAGGTCGTCGCGGACGCCGCTCCGAATGCCCCCCAGGCTCGGCAGGAGGAACAGGCCGTCGCCAACGCGTTGGCCGAGGCCACCAAGGCGGCGACGGAAGGCACGGAAGACCTGCCGGGCGTCGTCGAGTCCAGGCTGGCGGATGCGCAGGAACAGGTCGCCGAGGCCCTGCAGGCCCTGGCCGATGCCTCCCCGGCGGCTCAGCCCGCACGGCAGGAAGCGGCGGCCGGAGCCGAACAGGCGATCCAGCAAGCGCTGGCCGAAACGAAGGCCCAATTGGCCGACACCCAGCGCCGCCAGATGGCCGTCGAGATCGGCGAATTGGCTCGTGCGGCCGAGGCTCTGGAACGGGCCGCGGCCAGCGAGCGGGAGATCGCCAAGGCGTCCACGGAGGCTGCCGCGCAACAAGGCTTGTCGCCCGAACAGACTGGCGAATTCGCCGCTGAACAGAACGAAGTCCGGCAGACGGCGGCCAAGATCGCCGAGGGACTCCAAGCAGTCGAGCCCCAGGTCGCCCAACAGCTGCAACAGGCGGGACAGCCGATCCAGCTGGCCGCCCAGGGCCTTGAGGCTGCGAAACAGCAGACCGGCGAACCGGCGAAGCAGACCGCGGCCCAGGTTGCCCAGGCGGCCCAGCAGGCCGCGGGCATGCTGGAGCACGCCGCCCGGGACCTGCGCAGCGAGGTTGGCAAGACCGCGACCAATCTGACCGCCTTGGCGGATCAACAGCTGGGCCAGGTCGCGCAGGTCCAGGAACCGGTGGAGCAAGCCCTGTCCGCCACACCGCCGGATGCGGGGCCGACGCTGGAACAATTGCAGCAGGCGTTGGATAAGGTGCAGCAGGCTCGCAGCGAACAGCAGCGGGCTGCCGGCCGCGAATCAGCCGCCGCAGCCGCCGAACTCGCGCACGACGTGGGCGAGACACTGACGCAGCAAGCCGAGGCCAATGCGGCCGCCGAAGCGTTGACTCGCGGCAAAACCAGTTCGCCGCTGGCGGCCGCGGCCGAACAACAGCAGGCGGCCGAACAAGCCGAAGAACTGGCCCAGCGGGCCGGTGGCTCGACCGCGGAGGCGTTGCGGCAGGCGGCCCAGGCCGCCGCCGAAGCTGCTAAAGAACTGCTGGGCGGCAATCCCAAGGCGGCGGACCAGGCACGCCAGACCGCCAACGAGGCGCTGGGGCGAGCCCAACAAGCCGCCGCACAAGCGGCTGCCGAAGCCGCCCAATCGCCGGCCGGGCAGCCGAACGCCGAGGCGCAGGGTAGGGTCGGCGAACTGGCCGCGGAAGCTCGGCAGATGGCGACAGAAGCCGCCCCGCCAGCCGCTCAATCGCTGGACCAGGCCGGACAGCAAT
>CAIYOB010000053.1 GCA_903927685.1 uncultured Planctomycetaceae bacterium | reverse complement strand
CCTGGAAAACCGGATGAAGTGCGGTGTCGGCAAATGCGGCCGCTGCAACTGCGGCCCCGTCTACGTCTGCAAGGAAGGCCCCGTGTTCACGCTCGAACAGCTCAAATCCCTGCCGGCCGACTACTGAGTCGTCCGAAGCACGGTGAATCGCGTGGCAAAGCCGCGCGGGGCGACCATCGCAAAACCGGCACCCTCCATGGTACGGCTTGAGATCTCCGCAGGGAGCGGATCGCTAGTTTCGCCAGCCGAACCGCTGTGTCCAGCACTAGGACCGCCGGTAGCCCACCAGCGACCGACCGTAGTTAACGGGACGGCGGCCATGCGCCCCATGCATTTCTGACTCTGGCAGCAAGTCGGAACGTCACGAACAATGAACCTTATGGTCCTGTCCGGCGGTGAGCGGAATGGGGAAGGCCCGACTGCCCGTCGGCTCCTCCGATCTTCCTTGCTGTTGCCGTTGCAAGTCTGCCCAGAACAGCAATAATCGATCCCTGATCGGAGGATTTAAAGCCTTCGCGGGAGACGAACCGCACTAACCGTCTGTGCTGGAGTCGGGCGGGGTCCCGACGACGATCGTGAAGCGCCCCGGGGCAAGCCGTGGGCAGTTCCGGCCGCGGCGGGACGACGGACAGTGCCGGGCCGTCACGGCGGGAAGGAGCCGCCGAAAGAACTTGACGGATCGCATTAAGGGGGGCGACTGAGTCGGCGGACAGACCAATACCCGGAGAGACGAGTGATGCAACGCGTTTGGAGTCAGCGGCGGCGCAGGTCGAATTGGTGGGCAGCCCTTCTCATTGCCCTGATTGGTTGTTCCAAGCCTGTTTCTCCGGCCGCGCCGGCGCCGGCCTCGCCACCGCCCTCGCCCTCGCCGCCGGTCGTTTCGCCGCCGGTCACGCCACTCGCGGCGAGCCCGAGTCCCAGCCCGACTCCGGGATCCCAGACGCCGCCGACAGGCGTCTTGCCGTCACCGCCCACGCCGCTCGTCGTACAGGCCCCGCCCACCCCGACACCGGTACCTGTGTCGGAACTGCCTGCGTCTGCGCCGCCGCCGGTGGCCTCGCCGCAGGACGACTACGCGGCGAATCTGGCGCGACTCGCCAGCGAGAAGCGGGACGAGGTCGAGCAGGCCGTGGCCTACTTTGCCCAGCTTCCACTCGATGCGGCCAAAACGCGCGAAGTTTCGCAGGCGTTGAACCGGGCCGACCGCCCGTCGTTCTGCACCCTGACCCTGCCGGCGCTGGTCGTCTGGGGAACAGCCGACAACGTGCCGCTACTCATGCGCATGCTCCGCGAGGAGGGGGTCGAGCGGCGCGCGATGCTCGACCTGGCCCAAGCCTGGAACGATCCGCGGCTGATCGAGGTGCTGGTCGAGGTGCTGGAGCAGCCGTTCGACGATGGCCGGCGAGCCGAGGAGATCCTGGCCGCCTGGGGCCCCGAGGCGGACGCCTTGCTGGCCCGGCACATGAATCATCCGAACGACGAGGCGCACGGCCGGTTGAAGTCCGTTTTCGAAAAGCGGAAAACCTCGCCCACGCTGCTCGCCCGGCAGGCGGCTGCCGACCTGGCGAGCACGAACGCCCAGACGCAGGAGTACGCGGCCGAATGGCTCGCGACTGCCGCGGAGATTCCCGCCGAGTTGCACGCCGCGGTCTGTGGAGCGGCGTTGGCGATGGTCAAATCGAAGCGGGGCTTCGACCGGCTCCACGCCAACCAACTCATCGGCCGCTGCGCCACCGTAGAGCACAACGCGGCGTTCCTGGCCCTGCTTGCCAGTCCGGTCGCCGAGGAGTGGCAGGCGGGGTTGCAGGGCGTGCTGGCGACGGGCGAAGTGGCGGGGGCAAAGGCGCTCGCGCTGCGGATGACGGACCCGGCCTTCACCGGGTTGGTCGCCCGCACCATGCAGGAGTTCGGTCCACAGTCGGAAGACCTGGCCCTGGCGATTCTGAAGCAGCCGGTCAACAAGGAGCAGCCGGCGGCGCATCTCGGCATGGCTCTCGTCCTGCGCGATGTGGGCGG
>CAIYOB010000052.1 GCA_903927685.1 uncultured Planctomycetaceae bacterium | reverse complement strand
GCCTATACGGTCCTGCTGTACACGGCCGTGGGTCTGGCACAGACTCGCGGACAAGTCATCACGGTCACGGTCTGCAACTACCTCTGGCCCAGTCTCACGCTGCTGTTCGCCGTACCGATCCTGGGCTGGCGGACGCGGCCGCTGGTTCTGTTGAGCGGAACGCTGCTCGGCGTCACGGGCGTCGCTCTGGCCGTGGGCGTCGGCGCCGTCGAGGGCGCGCCGAGCACGACCTGGGGTGAGCACGCCGTTTCGACGTTGCCGGCGCTCCTGGCCGCCGTGGCCTGGGGCCTGTATTCCAACCTCAGCCGCCGCTGGGGCGGCGCGCGGGCGGGCAACGCGATGCCCGTGTTCCTGTTGGCTAGCGGCGGGGTACTCCTGCTGTTGCGAGCCTGTCGCGTCGAGCACTCTGCCTGGACACCGCAAGCGGTCGCTGAAGCGGCCTACCTGGCGAGCGGTCCCACGCTGTTGGCCTATGTCTGCTGGGACACGGCCGCGCGGCGCGGCAATTTGTCGCTCGTCGCGGCGTTCAGCTACCTGACGCCCCTGCTGTCGGTCCTGGTCAGCAGCCTATACCTGCAGCTGCCCGTGCCGCCGCACCAGTGGCTGGCCGGCGGCCTGCTCGTGGCCGGAGCCGTGTTGTGCAAAGCCTCGGTCGTCGCGGCAGACCAACCGCCCATTCTAGCTGCCCCCCGCGATTAACGGCGAGCGGCAGGCGTCTGCGTCGTGCTCGAACCTCCTCGCCCAGTCAGTTGTTGTTGGCAAGCGCCCAATCCAATACCTCACCTTGCGGTAGGGGTATTTAATGCTACGTACGATGGGTAATCGCCCCTCGCCCTTGGCGTTGGTCCGACTGTCGCGCCGAAAGTTCGCAATGCCGACAGTAGCCCGAAGCGCCAGCGAGTGGGCCGGCCCCTGGCCGTTGGAACTTGGTGTTGGCAAGCGGTGCTGTTCCTCGAAGATCTGGTTCTTTCCCACGGATGGCAAAGCCGGCCCACGGATAGAGAAAACACCGGTGCTTCGGGTGCACGGCCAACGGATCACGTTGCGTGGCCCCGCGTCTTGCGGTAACATCAACCTGAACTGGGAAACTGACGATTGGGAGACGAGGTATGTCAACGGTTACCCTAGAGGAACGTGTGGCCAAATTGGAGGGGTTTGTGGATGAACTCCGCGACCGGTGTGCAGCCGTCGATACCCCCGGGCGCGACGACTGGCGAAGCACTGTCGGGATGTTCGCGGATGACGCCGTGATGCAGGAAATCCTCGACGAGGCGCAGCGGATCCGCGAGGCAGACCGAAGACAGGCGGACGCATGCTGATCCTGGACACCGACCATCTTTCCGTGCTGCAGCGTCCCAAGTCCCCGGCCTGCGCGTGGAAGATTGGCTGTACGGCAAGTCCGTTTCGCAGTAGTGGCCGACGATGCCGTACGAGTGGTCGCGGCCTGGCATGTGCAGGGCGAATATGATGTCGCCACCGCTGGCCGGCGAACTGCAACCAGTCGTATCGCAGGCTCGCCAAGATCATGTGGTCAAGTGGCCCGCAGAATAGGATTCTCGAATGGAGTTGGGCAAGCAGGTCCGGTTGAACCGGCTGTGTGCGCATGCCAGCGGACGATTCTGTTCGGTTGCGGTCGAGCACTTCATCGGGTACCAGGACGGGCCGCCCGCGGGCTTGGTCAATCCGCCAGCGACAATCGCCGAGATTGTGGCCGATTCGCCCGATTGTGGCCTGTGCCTGCAGTTGCCCGTCCCGCCGCACCAGTGGCTGGCCGGCGGCCTGGTCGTGGCCGGAGCGGTGTTGTGCCAAGCCTCGGTCGCCGCGTCCGCGCACGTCACCGCTCGGCCAACAGGCGGCGGCCGTGGTCGCGGAGAGCGTCCAACAGCTGATCCAGATGCTCCCCCGTCGTCAGCGGATTGATGATTGTCACCCGCAGTGCGCCGACGCGTTCGATGTTGGTTGACACGATGTAGAACTGGCCCGATTCGACCAGCCGCCGACGGAGGTCCAACTGGAATCGTCCGAGCCGTTCCGGCGGGGCGTCCCGCAACGCGTCGGGCACGTGCCGAAAGACGACGATGTTGCACTGCGGGTCGTGGACGGGCTCGAAATCGGGAGCCGCGCACAGCTTGCGGTACAGCACCTGGCCCAGCTCAAACGTCACGTCGACCAGGTCCGCGAACAGTTGCGGACCGAACATCGCCCAGACGCCCCACAGGCCAAAGGCCGCAGCCCGTTTGGTGCATTCGACCGCCCGCAAGCCGCTGTCGTATTCCGCCAGGCCCGGCGCCGTCGGATCGAACAGGTACGGGGCCACCTGCCGGAATGTCTCGAACCGGTGCGACTTGTCGCGGTAGAACACGAACGCGCACAGGGCGGGCATGAACAGCATCTTGTGGGCGTCCCAGGCCAGGCTGTCCGCGCGATCGAGTCCGTGGACCAGGTGCCGATGCCGGGGACTGAGGCAAGCGGCGCCGCCGTGGGCGGCGTCGACATGCAGCCAGACCTCGTGCCGCCGACAGACGTCGGCGATGTCCGGCAGCGGGTCAAAGGCGCCGATCGGCGTCGAGCACGAGCAGGCGACGGCGGCCACGATCGGCTGGCGGCGGGCCCGCAAGTCCGCCAACAGCTCGTCCAGCCGGTTCGGGTCCAGGCGGCGGCGGGCATCCAGCGGGACGCGCAGCACGTGGTTGGCCCCCAGTCCCAACATGCCGGCGGAACGCGCGACGCTGTAATGGGCGTCGGCGTGGACGACCAGCACCGGCGGCAGACCGTCGCGAGGCACGCCGCGTTCCCAGACATCGGCCAAGGCCACGTTCCGGGCGGTCAGCAACGCGGTGAAATTGGCCAGCGAGCCGCCGTGTGTGACCAGGCCCGAAAAGTCGTCCGGAGGCCAGCCGATCGCCTGTCCCAGTTCGCGGACCATCGCCCATTCGGCCGCCGTCGCCCAGGGCCCCATCTCGTAGATCGCCATCGGCTGGTTGGTCACGGCTCCGACCGCGTCAAACAGGCCCGCGATCGGCACCGACGCCGGCACTTGATGGCCGATATAATGGGGGTGGTGCAGGTGGATCCCGTGATCGAGCATCTGGGCGACCAGTTCCGCAAACCGCTGCGTCAGCGATTCGGGCGCCGCGGCCGCTCCGGGTGCGCCGGCCAGCAGTTCGCCGGCCTGCCGGACATTGTCCGGCGGCTGGCGCCAAGGAATCGCCGGGCCGATCCCCGCCTGGACGGACTCGAGGTGCTGGGACAGCAGTTCGGCCAAGCGGCCGCCCGCGGTGCGCAGCAGTTCGGGATCGTAGGCAGCGTGAATCCGGCGGCGGGCTTGTTCCAGGTCGCAGGCAGCGGACATCGGCTTGTCTTTCGGCTTGAAAAGCGTCATAGTATAGAGAGAGCGGCGCGTCTGTGCGGCCTGCGTTCTGCGGCCGCACGCCGGCTCGTCAAGGTACAGGTTAAAGCGAGGGGAGTCGATCGGCAAGGCGTGAGCGGTACTTGTCACAGAAAGGGTAGAACCATGACTCTGGAAGTTACCGACGTCGAGCGACAGTACCTGTTGGAGGTCCTGCACGAACGCTTGGGCGAGTTGCGGCAGGAAGAGCATCATTCGCGAGTGCCGGTGTTCACCGACGAGTTGAAATCGTATGAACACTGCGTCCGCGACCTGATCCACAAGCTGGAAGCCACGGCCGCGGCTGCGTGAGCGAGATGAACCCGGATTAGGTTCCAGCGTACTGAATCCCATTCTCGCGGTCGAATGGCACTACCAAGGGAGCGCTGATGCCCGTCAGAATGGAATTTCGTACGCCGGGACCCGGTGTTCGCTCGGGTTTGCCCTGGCTGCTTCTGGGCTTGTCGCTGGCTTGGCTGGCCGGAGCCGCTGAGCCGCCGCGGAGTGTCCCTGCGCCGGCGACCGCGACTCAGGCCGCCGACTGGCCGGTGTTTCTCGGTCCGTCCGGCGACGGCAAGTCCGCCGAGCGCGGGCTGTTCCTGCGTTGGCCTGCCGCCGGGCCGCGCGTCGTCTGGCACAAACGGCTGGGCGCCAGCTACGGAATCTGCAGCGTCCGTGGCGGGCGGCTGTACCAGTTCGATCGGTTCGGCGACCAAGCACGGCTGACCTGCATGGATGCGCTGTCCGGCGACGAATTCTGGCGGTTCGAATACCCGACCGACTATACGGACATGTACGGCTACAACGGCGGTCCTCGCTGCTCGCCGCTGGTCGATGGCGATCGCGTCTACTTGTACGGCGCCGAGGGCCTGATGCACTGCTTGCGCGCGTCGGACGGCCAACTGCTGTGGCGGGTCGACATGCACGCCAAGTTCGGCGTCGTGCAGAACTTCTTCGGCGTCGGCAGCAATCCGGTCGTGGACGGCCCGCGGTTGATGGTCATGGTCG
>CAIYOB010000051.1 GCA_903927685.1 uncultured Planctomycetaceae bacterium | reverse complement strand
CGAAATGTTGTTCGAGTCCGCCATTCGTCACTCCACGATTCGCTGTAGCCCGTTGTACTGGCGCCGACGCCCATGTCAACACCCACGTGGGGACGACCTCCAGGTGGGACGGATTGGCAATCCGTTTCGATGACACCCGCGGAAATGCGGTTTCCGCGGGTTTTTCGTTTCTTGGACGTATGGTTGACACCGGAATTGACACCGGATAGGCTATGGGCTGTTGAAGTGACACCCGCCCGGCCGCGAACCGAGCGGGTGTCTGACAATCACCTGTCGCGTTTACGGAGGTAACTGTCAATGTCCAAGTCTACCAAGTCCTCGCCCACCCCGAAAGACTTTCCCCTCTGGGTCCATGGCGCATCCGGTCGCTGGTGCCGGAAGGTCCGTGGCGTTCGCCGCTACTTCGGTTCGGTGAAGTCCGATCCCACGGGCGCGAAGGCGCTCGAGGAATGGCTCCGGGTGAAAGACGATCTACTCGCTGGCCGCACGCCCCGCAAGGTCGGCAGCAAGTTGACGGTGAGCGACCTGTGTAATCTCTACTTGGAGGCAAAGGACGTTCAACGGAAGTCCGGCGAGTTATCCGCCCGGACGTTCGCGGATTACACCGCCGTCTGCAAGTTCATCCTGAACACGGTGGACCGTAACCTCGTGGCCAGCGAGTTGACGCCCGCCGACTTCGCCAAGATCCGAGAGGCGATGACGCAACGCTGGGGGGCCACCCGCGTAGGGAACGTGGTCCAGATGGTTCGCGGCGTGTTCTCGTGGGGCAAGCAGGAGCGACTGATTCCCGATCCCGTCTATGGTGCCAGTTTCCACAGGCCGGCAACGAAGTCGGTTCGAGCCGCTCGCAACGCAGCTGGCCCGCGGATGATGACGCCCGCGGACATCCACAAGCTGATCGGTGCGGGCGACGTGAACATCAAGGCCGCGGTGCTGCTGGCCGCAAACGGTGGTATCGGCCCGTCTGATCTGGCCCGGCTGCCGATCACCGCCTTGGATCTGGATGCCGGATGGTTGAACTACCCGAGACACAAGACCGCGGTCGCACGCAAAATCCCGTTGTGGCCTGAGACGATTGCAGCCATCCGCGCCGTGCTGGCCGTGCGACCCACGCCGAAGCCGGGGCACGAAGATTACCTGCTCTTGCGGAAACGTGGCAAGGGTTACCTGACGAAGAAGGGCGAGCTGCTCGGGGAGTCGGTTGCCGAAGTCGCCCAACAGGTCGGCGTGGACGGCCGGCTGTACGATCTGCGGCGAGGTTTCCAGACGGTCGGTGAACGAAGCGGGGATTCCGTCGCTGTATCGCACGTCATGGGGCATTGCCCGAAGTCGGGCGACATGAGCGCCACCTATCGCCAGCACATCGACGACGACCGCCTCGTGGCCGTAACCCAAGTGGTTCACGACTGGCTGTTCTCCGGCGACGGCTCCGGCGACCAGCCCCGCGGCAAGCAGGCCCACCAGGACGCCCCGGAACCACGCCAGGATGCGACGGAATCAACGCCAGTGCGGCTGGCCATCTTGGATTGCCTGTCTGCGATTGAAGCCGGCGACGTGAACGCCACGCGACGGCTGCGCGATTTGCTGCAAGGTGAGCACTGATAAAGATTATCAGTCACCAGTCCGCACCGGCCGCGCACGCGACGGCTGCGCGATTTGCTGCGAGGTGAGCAGGACCAGCGGCCCCGGCTGCGGGTTGTCAATGCGGGCTGATCGGAGGTAGAATCACGACACCGGGCTAGGAGGCATCCGAAAAGCGGCAATCCCACCGCCTGCCCGGTTCACTTTTTGGGACCGATGGGGAATCGGAACATGACGCATCTTGCAGACCTGACCAGCCAAGTTGTTTTGCGGCTCCGAGAGCATTTCCAGATCGAAGGTGAGCCGCCCCCGCCATGCCCGGCAAGCCTTGTCGGATGGCTGCGGCTTAACATCGCAATCAACACCTTGCGGGCCGCGTTGCCACCGGCTGGCGACTTCACTTCGAGGGACTGGCAGGAGATCACGCAACACGAAGTTGT
>CAIYOB010000050.1 GCA_903927685.1 uncultured Planctomycetaceae bacterium | reverse complement strand
TGCAGGATGCTTGCTTAGGGGAGTCCGATCATTTAGTGTTAAGTGTCGAAAGACGCGCTAATTCGTTCGTTGTGCGGGTTTGCGGCGTCACACGACTTGTCCTTCATCGTTTTCCGGAGGTGTTCTTATGCATTCCAGGCGGAAGGGGTTCACACTTGTCGAGTTGCTGGTGGTGATTGCCATCATCGGCATCTTGGTCGCCCTGCTCTTGCCGGCGATCCAGGCGGCCCGCGAGGCCGCGCGACGCAGCCAGTGCGTCAACAACCTGAAGCAGCTGGCCATTGGGTTCCAGAACTATCACGACACGCACAAAAAGCTGCCGCGGTACGGCTATACGGCTTACAATAACCCGCCGAACACCAACACATGTAGTATATGGGAAGGCTTTAGCGCCCACACCATGTTGTTGCCCTACATCGAGCAACAGGCATTGTGGGACGAGTTCTTGCGGGTCTACGCCGCCAGCCCGGACTTGCAGGAAGGCTGGCGAACCGGCACGTTTGGTCCGATCTCCAACGAGAATGTTCCGCCTTTCCGTTGCCCGTCCGATGGTATTCAGCGGTTCGGTACCGACAACGGGAACAACAACTATCCCGTCTGCACAGGTCCGACATGGGTTCTGTGGAACGCCGCTGCCCAACCTGGTATCTTCAGCCGCGACTTTGAGCGGACGTACGCGGATATTGTTGACGGAACGTCCAGCACGATCATGCTCGGCGAGCAGGTCCTAGGCGACAATGATGCCAGCAAGTTCAGCACGGGTGACGTCGTCCGAGGTATCGCGAACGTTGGGATGGGGAACTTTCCCACCGACGCCCAACTGGCCGCTTACGGACAGGCCTGCACCGCCAGTGCCGCCGTGTTGGCCAACCATCACAGCCACGGCGGCCGTGAGTGGATCTCGTGCATGCCGTTGCAGACGGTGTTCAACACCATCGCGCCGCCCAACTGGAGTTATCCGACCTGCCAGGACTGTACGGGGTGTGGCTGGATGGACAGCAACGGTGCGTTCCCGGCCCGCAGCAAGCATCCCGGCGGTGTGAACCACGCCTTGGCGGATGGCTCGGTCAAGTTCATTTCCGGTGACGTGAACCTGCAAACGTATCAATGGCTCGGCAGCCGCGATGGCGGCGAGGCGATCGGCAACTACTAGTCGAATTGTGCCGAATCTACGGATGACCCGCACCCCGGTTTGCCAGCTGCAACCGGGGTGCTTTGGTTAAGTGTCAAGACGGCATCTCTACAGGAAGGCGTGAACATGAAGGTTTTTCGAGGATTGGTGGCGGCAGCGGTTCTGGGGTTGGTCGGATGCGGTGGCGGCGACAAGCCGATTGACGTGACCCCGGTTCAGACGCCCGCGGCGACGAACGCAAAGGTCTCGCTGGAGGAGATTGCAAAGACGGGTCAGATGGGAAGCGGCATGATGCTGCTGCGGGAAAATATCCAACAGCTCAAGGCAGCGGACGAGGCCAAGGGCGGCCCGTTGCTGACCGAGCTGGATGCTCTGGAAAAGCTCACGGACCCCGAGCAGATCAAAGCCAAGGCCAAGGAAATGGCGGGCAAGCTGTAGGCGCTTCGGAACGTCTAATCCACCGGTGATTGGGCAAGTCCCCGCGCCACCGTAACCCGAAGCGTTAGCGAGGATGGCACAGCAGTACGGATCCCGCGCCATTCGTAACCCGAAGCGTGAGCGAGGATGATGCGACTGGTCGTCCTCGCTGACACTTCGGGTTACAATCGTTCTTGCCTTCCGCCAACTCTTCGCTCCTCCACCACACGTCACCACGGCCCTTGTCCGCCATGAATAGCCGGCGAAAGAAAGGTCCCTCGCTCGAGCCCGCGGTTGTCGCTCCCATTCCTGTGACTGACGCGACTCGAACCACGCGGCGCTGGTTGGTGTTGATCACCGCCGCGGTCGCCATCGCCGTTGTTCTGGCCGGTGTCCTGGTGTACTGGGCTCCCGTCGATCGCGAGCGGGTTGAACTCGCCGCCGCCGTCGACGAAGCGGCTGCCAAGGCTTCTCCCGAGTCCGCCCAACTGTTGCAGGAAGTTGGCCAGCGCGTCGACGGGTTGTTAAGTCAATTCCCGGACGGCGGCCCCACGCTGGACGTGGTCGCGGGACTGTACGAGCGTTTGGGCCGCCGCAAGGACGCCGTTCGCTGCTGGCAGCGGGCCGCCGAATTGGATCCGAGCCTCGCCGCCCCGGCCCACGCCGCCATCGCCGCGGTCGCCTACCAGGAGGGAGACCGGGAACTGGCCGTGCAGCACTATCGTCTGGCCATGCAACACGATGCCCAGTCGTCGGTGTATCCCGTGCGGATGGCCGAGTCGCTGATCGACTTGGGCAAGTTTGCCGAGGCTGTCGACGTCCTGGAAAACCTGCTGAAAACCCGCCCCAATCTGATGACGGCCTCCGTCCTGCTCGGCCAGGCCTACCTGGGCCTGAAGGACTACCAGAAGGCCCGGCAGCACCTGGAGACGGGCGTCGCGCTGGGCCCGGAGTTCACCAATGGCTTCTTTTCCCTGGCCACGGCCTGTGCCCGGTTGGGGGACCAGGACAAATCCCGCGAGTACATGGCCCGGTTCAAGGAACTGAAGGCCCGGGACGAACAGCGGCATCGCCAATCGCTGCAGCGCAGTTCGGACTCGGGCCAGGTCCGGGATCTGGCCGCTCGGACGAGCGCCGCGGTCGGCCGGGCGTACCTGGCGCACGGCGAGTACCGCTTGGGCGAAGACTGTCTGCTCAGGGCCTGCGAGTTGGGGCCGGCCGACGCGGAACCTCGCACGGCGCTCGCGTGGCTGTACGAACAGGAGGGGCGGACCGACGAGGCGGTGCGCGTGTTGACGGAGTTGGC
>CAIYOB010000049.1 GCA_903927685.1 uncultured Planctomycetaceae bacterium | reverse complement strand
CCCCCCCCCGAAACGCAACCGAAAAAAGATCGTTTTTTGGCTGGACTCAACCGGGCTGGGTGTCGTAGTCTTTCTGCATGGCAAGCGTCATGGTCATGCAGGGGCGGCAGATCGGAGAGCAGGAGATCGATTGGATGCGAGGCCTATTGAGGTCGCATCCGGACTGGAATCGCACACGCCTGAGCCGGGAACTGTGCGCGCGTTGGAACTGGCATAACGCGCAAGGCCGTCCCAAGGACATGGCGGCGCGCACGCTGCTGCTGAAATTGGAACGTGCCGGATATGTCCGCCTGCCCGCGCGGCGTGGCCCGTCCCCTAATGGACAACGCAACCGGCAGGTGACGCCGGTAGCCCCGCCGAGCGAGCCCATTCGCGGTCGGCTGCGCGACCTGCAACCGTTGCACTTGAGTGTCGTCGCGCCGGGCTCGGAGCACGCGCGGCTGTTCCATGGCCTGCTGGCCCACGAGCACTACCTCGGACACCGCAACACGGTCGGCGAAAACCTCCGCTACCTCGTGCGCGACCGGCACGGTCGTCCGGTGGCCTGCGCCCTGTTCGGTTCGGCGGCGTGGAAGTGCGCGGACCGTGACGCGTTCCTCGGCTGGAATCGCGTCACGCGCGAACGCAACCTGCAGCGACTGACGAACAATACCCGCTTCCTTATACCGGCCTGGGTGCAGGTGCCGCATCTGGCCAGTCATGTGCTGGGTCTGATCGCCCGGCGCATTCGCGCCGACTGGCAAGCCAAGTATGGGCATCCCATCCATGCGCTGGAGACGTTCGTGGACCGCTCGCGGTTCAAGGGCACGTGCTACCGGGCCGCGAACTGGCTGCGACTGGGCGAGACCCGGGGCCGCACCCGCAACGACCGCGCCCACCGCATCCGCACGGCGGCCAAGGACGTGTATCTGTATCCGCTCGTGGCCGACTGGCGACGGGAGTTGTGCGCATGATGACGCGCCAAGAGGCGGAAGCGGTCTACGACGCCGGCAAGGAAACCGTCGTGCGCGTGCTCTTGGAGTTGTCCCGCAAAGTGGATCAACTCACGACTGACTTCGCCGCCTTGAAAGCCGAAAACGCCGCCTTGCGTGCCGAGTGCCAGACCTTGCGCGAGCGGGTGCAGACGCTGGAAGAGCAGGTGGCCAAGAACTCGCATAACAGCCACAAGCCACCGTCCTCCGACGGCCTGGCCAAGCCCAAGCCGAAGAGCCTGCGCCCGAAGAGCGAGCGGCCCACGGGCGGGCAACCGGGTCATCCGGGTCACACGTTGCGCATGGCCGAGAAGCCCGACCGGATCGTGCCGCATCGTGTTGCACGCTGTTCGGGCTGCGGTCGATCTCTGGCCGGGCAGGAACCGGACCGCGTGGAGCGCCGCCAGGTCCACGACCTGCCCGAACCGAAACTGGAAGTCACCGAGCATCAGGCCGAGGTCAAGACCTGCCCGTGCGGCTGCGTCAACCGCGCCACGTTCCCGCCCGAGGCCGCCGCGCCCGTGCAGTACGGCCCGCGCGTCAAGAGCGTGGGCGTGTATCTGGGCGAGTACCAACTGCTGCCCTTCGACCGGCTGGCCGAGATTATGCGCGACCTCTTCGCCTGCGAGAGCTTCAGTGAAGGCACGCTCGCCAACTTCAAGGCCGACTGCTCCCGGCGGCTGGAGCCGGTCGAGGCGACCATCCACGACCTGGCGGCCGCCGCTCCCGTGGCGGGCTTCGATGAAACCGGCGTGCGCGCCACCGGCTCATTGCACTGGCTGCACACGGTCTCGACGCGGTTGCTGACCTGGTACTACGCGCACAAACGGCGCGGCGCCGAGGCCATGGACGCCGCCGGAATCCTGGCCGAGTACCGAGGCCGCGCGGTCCACGACTTCTGGAAGTCGTACTTCGACTACGACTGCGACCATGCCCTGTGCAACGCCCATTTGCTCCGCGAACTGACCTTCCTGTGGGAGGAGCAGTCGCAGAAGTGGGCCAAGGCCATGATCGACCACCTGCTGGCCATCAAGGAGGCGGTCGCCACGGCAAGCGCGACTGGCCTGCTCGCCCTGCCGCCAGCCGACCAGAAGCGGTTCCTCAAGGACTACGAGCAGATCGTCCAAGCCGGCTACGCGCAGAATCCGGCCGTTGCGCTACACGGCCCCAAACGCAGGGGCCGCCGCAAGCAGAGCAAGGCCCGCAACCTGCTCGACCGCTTCCGCGACCACCCCGATGAGATCCTCGCCTTCATGCGCGACTTCGCTGTGCCCTTCGACAACAACCAGTCGGAAAGGGATCTGCGGATGATGAAGCTGCGCCAGAAGATCTCCGGCACCTTCCGCAGCTTCCAGGCGCTCGTGAACTTCTGCCGTATCCGCGGCTACGTCTCCACGGCACGCAAGAACGGCGTCAATGCCCTCGATGCCCTCCAGCGCGTCTTCCGCGGCACCCCGTTCGTGCCAACGATCAACACTGCGTGATCCTCGCCCACGCGCCCGACTCGACCAACCCGCCAACCACTCTCAGGTAGCCGCCCGCTTTGGGGCGGCTACCTGAGCAGTTACTCAAGGTTTTTGATTCCGCGATGGTTGGGAAGTCTGAAGCGGTTAAAATGCGGGGGGAAATATGAGAACCGGACTGAAGCGGGTCTTGTGTGCGGGTGCGGTGATTCTTCTGGGGGCGGGCCTCGTG
>CAIYOB010000048.1 GCA_903927685.1 uncultured Planctomycetaceae bacterium | reverse complement strand
TTGTTGGCGGTGACGCCGCTGCTGAACATCGTGCTGCTGGCCCGCGATCTGTTCGAGGGCAGCGTGGATCCGACCCTGGCCACGGCGGCCGTCTTGACGACAGCGCTGTACGCGCTGGCCGCGATCGGTCTGGCCGCGCGGATCTTCGGCACCGACGCGATCCTGTACGGCAGCGAAGCCAGCTGGTCGGATCTGTTCCGCCGGCCGCCGCGGGCGCAGCCGGTGCCCAGCGTGTCGGGCGCCATGTTCTGTCTGGCACTGCTGTTTCCCGGCTGCTTCCTGCTCCGCGGACTGCTGGCCCAACTGCCGTACGAGTCGCTAGCCAGCCGACTGGTCTTCAACGGGGCGTCGACCGTCGTCCTGTTCGCCGGTTTTCCGCTGGTCGCGGCAATCGCCCAGCGGCTGCCGCTCCGGGACACCTTTCGCCTGCGCGGGGCGCGGCCGCTGGCTTGGGGCGGGGCGTTCCTGCTGGGGTTGAGTCTCTGGCCGCTGGCTCACGAGATCTATCTGCTGAACGAGGTCATCGGGCTCCAGGCCCTGAGCCCCGAACAAGTCAGTTACGCCCGCAAGCTGCTGGCCGCCTTGCCCGATACGCCGCTGTGGTTGGTCCTCGCCGCGCTGGCTGTGATCCCGGCCGTATGCGAGGAATTACTGTTCCGCGGTTACGTACTGCGGGCTCTGCTGGCAGCGACCTCCGAGCGAAATTCGATCGTCATCTCGGCGGTCCTGTTCGGCGTGTTCCACGTGTTGACGACCGACGCGCTGGCCGCGGGCCGCATGCTGCCCAGCACGTTCCTGGGCCTGATCCTGGGCTGGGTGGCGTGGCGCACGGCGAGCGCCGTGCCGGGCATGCTGCTGCACGCCTGCCACAACGGCCTGTTGCTGACGCTGGGATATTACCGCGACCAGTTGAGTGCGCGCGGCTGGGGCGTGCAGGAACAGGCTCACATGCCGGCCGCCTGGCTGGCCGTCGCCGCGCTCGGCGTGATCGTCGGCTTGTCGCTCGTCTGGAAGAAACCCCGGTCAGCCGGCCAGCCGCTCACGCTTGCCGCCCCGGATCAATAGCGGCCCCCGCGGCGGCCACCGCCGCCCCGGTCTTGTCGCGGGCGAGCTTCATTGACCGTCACACTGCGGCCGGCGATCTCCGTGTTGTTGATTCCCTCAATCGCCGCCGCCGCTTGACCGGCGTCGGGCATCTCGACAAACGCAAACCCCCGGGGCCGTCCCGTATCGCGGTCTTTGATCACACTGACCGCGGAAACTTCGCCGAACCGGCCAAAGACCTGCCGCAAGTCGTCTTCCGTGGCATTGTAGGACAAATTGCCGACGTAAATGTTCGTCACAGTACCTTTCCTTTCCCAAAAAACGAACGCCGACGCCAATAGTCCCAGATTGTAACGCAGGCCTGCACGAGGACAACGCCACTAGGGTGGTTTACGCAAGAAAGAGGGGGTTTGGCTGCGAGCGGCCGGAGCGACGGGACGGGGGCTGGTGCGTTGTCCAAGCTATGAATTGGGGGGGTGGGTGGCTGGGG
>CAIYOB010000047.1 GCA_903927685.1 uncultured Planctomycetaceae bacterium | reverse complement strand
AGCATTTGGGGTGCCTGGGGTCGAGTGCAGCGAGCCCCCAGTGGCAAAAACTGGGGGCTCGCCACTCGTACCTCGTGGCTCGACCCCAGCCACCCAACCCCAATTCTTAGCTTGGACAACGCACTGGCCCTTACGCGAATCGGTCTTGCAGGGCCTGGACGGTCAGCTCCTCGTCCCGCAGCGCCTCCATGGCGACGACGGCGGCTTCGGCGGCCTGGACGGTGGTGATGCAGGACACGCCGTGCTGGACTGCCGAGGCACGGATCCGGCCCTCGTCCGTGCGAGCCCCCTTGCCGCTAGGCGTGTTCATCACCAGGCCGATCTTGCCGTCGATCATCAGATCGATCAGGTTGGGATGCCCCTCGCCGATCTTCTTGACTCGCTCGACCGGAATGCCCGCCTGTTCCAAGTGGCGCGCGGTCCCACCGGTCGCGATCAACTCGAAGCCCAGTTTGACCAGCCGCGCGGCCAATTCGACGAAGCGTTCCTTGTGCCGCGTGGCCAGGCTGACGAAGATCTTGCCCCGCTTGGGCGGCAGAACGACGCCCGCGGCCAGTTGGCTCTTGGCAAACGCCAGCGAGAAGCGGTCGCTGACGCCCATCACTTCTCCCGTGCTCCGCATCTCCGGGCCGAGCACGATATCGACGCCCGCAAATTTCTGGAACGGGAACACGCTTTCCTTGATCGACACATGCGAGGGAATCGGCTCGCGGTCGATGCCCAGTTCGGCCAGCGTCATGCCGGCCATGACCTTGGCGGCCAGCTTGGCCACCGGAACGCCCGTCGCTTTGGCCACGAACGGGACCGTCCGGCTGGCCCGGGGATTCACTTCCAGGACATAGACCGTTGGGCGTCCGTCCTCGCGTTTGACGGCGAATTGGACGTTCATCAGCCCGATCACGCCCAACCGCCTGGCCATCGCGTGCGTGGCCTCGCGGATCTCCTGGACGACGGGGCCCGGCAAGCTGTACGGCGGAATGCAGCAGGCCGAGTCGCCGGAGTGCACGCCCGCCTCTTCGATGTGCTCCATGATGCCCATCACTACCACTTGCTGGCCGTCGCTGATCGCGTCCACGTCGACTTCGGTGGCGTCCTCCAGAAAGCGGTCGATCAGCACCGGCTGGCCCTGGGAAGCCAGCAGGGCCTCGGCGACGTATTTCTTGAACTGTTCGTGGTCGTAGCAGATTTCCATCGCCCGGCCGCCGAGCACAAAACTGGGGCGGACCAGCGCCGGGAAGCCGACTTGAACCACCGCATCGCAGGCCTGGTTGACGTTCATCGCGATCCCGTTGGCCGGCTGGCGGAGTCCCAGTTCGTTCAGCAGTTTCTGGAACTTCTCGCGGTCCTCGGCCGCGTCGATCGTGTCCACGCTGGTGCCGATGATCGGGACGCCGGCCGAGTCCAACGCCCGGGCCAGATTCAGCGGCGTCTGACCGCCGAACTGGACGATCACACCGTCGGGCTGGACGCGGTCGAAGATGTTCAACACGTCCTCGGTCGTCAGCGGTTCGAAGAACAGAAGGTCGCTGGTGTCGTAATCCGTGCTGACCGTCTCGGGGTTCGAGTTGACCATGATCGACTCGATGCCCATCTCGCGGAGCGCGAAACTGGCGTGGCAGCAGCAATAGTCGAACTCGATCCCCTGCCCAATGCGGTTCGGTCCGCCGCCCAGGATCATCACCCGCTTCTTGCCCGGCTGCTTGGGCGGGGTCTCGTCCTCGTCTTCGTAGGTCGAGTAGTAGTATGGCGTATAGGCCTCGAATTCCGCGGCGCAGGTATCGACCGACTTGAAGGTCGCCACAATGCCCCGCGACTTGCGGTACTCGCGGACGATCATGTCGTACGTGTTCCAGAGTGTCGCCAACTGTCGATCGGAAAACCCGAACTGCTTGGCCCGGCGGAGCGTGACATCGTCCACCTGGCTCACGTCCTGGAATTGCCGTAACTGGTCTTCTAGCTCGATGATCTCGGCGATCTGGTCCAGGAACCAGGGATCAATGGCCGACAACTCGTGAATCTGCTCGCAGCTCAGGCCCGCTTTCATCGCGTACCGCACGTACCAGATGCGGTCGGCGTTGGGCGTGGACAGCTTGGCGCGGATCTCGTCCTCGCCGGGCTGCTTGGCGGTCCCCCACAGGTCCTTGCTGTCGCAGCCCAAGCCGAAGCAGCCGACTTCCAGGCCGCGGAGCGCCTTTTGCAGGGACTCCTTGAACGTCCGCCCGATGGCCATCGTCTCGCCGACGCTCTTCATCTGCGTCATCAGGGTGGCGTTAGCTTCGGGGAATTTCTCGAAGGCGAAGCGGGGGACCTTGGTTACCACATAGTCGATCGTGGGCTCGAAGCAGGCCTTAGTCTTTCGCGTGATGTCGTTGGCCAACTCGTGCAGCCGGTAGCCCACCGCCAGCTTGGCGGCGATCTTGGCGATCGGAAACCCGGTCGCCTTCGACGCCAGGGCGCTCGAACGGCTGACCCGCGGATTCATCTCGATGACCACCATCCGGCCGGTCTGCGGCTGGATGGCGAACTGGATATTCGAGCCGCCCGTCTCGACGCCGATCTCGCGGATCACGGCGATGCTGGCGTCGCGCATCCGCTGGTACTCTTTGTCGGTCAGCGTCTGGGCCGGGGCGACGGTGATCGAATCGCCCGTGTGCACGCCCATCGGATCAAAGTTTTCGATGCTGCAGATGATCACGACGTTGTCATCCAAGTCGCGCATCACCTCCATCTCGTATTCTTTCCAGCCCAGGACCGACTCCTCGATCAGCACCTGCGTGACGGGCGACTGGTCCAGTCCCGCGCGGACCAAGGCGTCGAATTCGCCCGTGTTGTAGGCGATCGCCGAGCCGGTGCCGCCCAAGGTAAAGCTGGGCCGCACGACGCAGGGCATGCCGATGTCCTTGATCGCCTCGCGCGCCTCCTCGATCGTGTGCACGACATGGCCGCGGCAGACTTCCAGCCCGATCCGCTCCATCGCCGCCTTGAACTGGTCGCGTTCCTCGGCCTTGGCAATCACCGCCGCATTGGCCCCGATCATCTTCACGCCGTACTTTTCCAGCACGCCGTGCCGCTGCAGGTCCATGGCCAGATTCAGGCCTGTCTGGCCGCCCAGGGTGGGCAACAGGGCGTCGGGCCGCTCGAGTTCAATCACCTTGGCCACCGTCTCCCACGTCAGCGGCTCGATGTACGTCCGGTCGGCCATCGCCGGATCCGTCATGATGGTGGCCGGATTGGAGTTGACCAGAACGACCTCGTAGCCTTCCTCGCGCAAGGCCTTGCAGGCCTGCGTCCCGGAATAGTCGAATTCGCAGGCCTGGCCGATGATGATCGGGCCGGAACCAATCAGCAGAATCTTGTGAATGTCGTTGCGGCGGGGCACGTTACCGTCCTGTTGGTCAAGTGGTCTTTCAGTCCTGTACGCGCGCAGTCTGTACGCGGCGAGTAAAATTTTTCAAAGTTAACATTACCCCGGCTTGCATATCAAGGGGCCGGTGTTTCCGGCCAACGATTTGGACGGTAAAATGGGCTCGGCGAGCATCTGAATCGCGGAATGGAGCACGAAATCACGTCCACTGCGGAAGTCCGAGGCGGCCAGGATTCGCTTCGGCCGCCTGGAAAACGAAGAATTGCCGGACGGGCACCTGCCCGATTGCCCCGGATCTGGCGATCGAAGTGACGTCGCCGCGAGACACGCACCACGAAGTGGCGGACAAGATCGAGGAGTACTTGTCGGCGGGCGTCTCGCTCGTCTGGATCGTCAATTCCAACACCCGGACGGTGCGCGTGTACCGCAAAGACCACGATACCGTCCGGTTCTTGCACGAGGACGACGAGTTGTCAGGCGACGACGTCTCACCCGGTTTTCGCTGTCCCGTCCGCGCCGTGTTTCCGCCCGCAGAGAAGACTGCGGAGAGCCAAGGAGTTGATCCCAAAGCTCGTTCTTGAACAGCTGGCGTCAGTGGCCGCCGGCGTAGCGACGCTGGCATCGTTCCCGAAATAGGGTCCTCGTTGAACGCCAAGCCGGCAGGCGACGGCTTGGGTGACCGCATCCCGCTGATCCGCCGTCGCCTGCCGGCTCGGCGTTAAACGAACTAAGCCGAAACGGGGAAGTTGTTTCGAGAAAGTCGGTTGGCTCCCTCGATCGTTCTTGATTCCCTCGCCCCAGCAACGCGGCTCCCCATGGGTTCACGAATTCCCTGTCACGGCTTGGCTTGACGGGCGTCCGGTACGCGTTCGCGGCCGGGCCGAGGCGGGTGGTTGCGAAGCCGGCTCGGCGATAAACACGGCAGGAGAAACATGGAAGTACTTGGCGAACTTGGCGACGTTGGCCGTGCTGACGCTGCGCCGACCCGCCAGGATATCGGTAATCACCGAGCGGGGAATTCCCGTTTCGCGGGCCACCGCGGCGTTGCTGACGCCCCGCGCATCAAGGAGGAAGGCCAGCATCTCGGCTGGCGAGGCATCGCGAATCGCGTGCCCCGTGGATTCGTATTGCGCCACCAGGAGCGAGAGGATTTCGAGCAATTCACTCTCGGCCTGGGGCAGTTTCGAACCCCCACTCATCAACTTGGCAATCTGACGGCACACCTGATCGTACTCGCGCTGCGTGCGAACCGGGCGCGGCAAGTAGTCCAGGAGCAACGATTCGTATGCGGTCCTGAATACGGTAGTCATGGGACCTCCCTCGGATCAATCGTCAGCACACTTCTGTCACCCGGCACTCAGGGCTGAGCACGTCCCTTCAGGCAGTCTTTCTTCCATTTCTGCTTGTCGTACTCGGCGTGGGTGAGGAAGTGCTTCACCCACAAGGTGCCGCTGGTCCATGGGTTGGCGTAACTCACCCGGCAAATGAGCCGATACTTGTTGCCGCAAACGTTGAACACCAAGCAGCACTCGACCTGATCCGTGAACGGAAGTACCGATTGCACGTCGTGCAGGCTTTCCCACCGGGCCTGCGTGGCAGCCTTGTACCAGGCAGTCAGTGTGGACTCGGCGTCAGGATGGCGCATCCCGGCCTCCAGAATCGCTCGCCGCGAAATGACATTCACGCCGTGAACTCTCCTTCCGTTTTCGGTGACGTGATGTATTGTGTACGCAAATTGCGAACATGTCAAGGGTAAGGCTGAGCAGCTGGAGTCGCAGCTTGCCAAGGTGCCGCCGGCACGTTATCCTGCAAGCATCCAAACAGGAGTCACCCGTGCTGTTGACAACGCGCCGTCGCTTTCTAGCGGCTTCCGTGGCCGCTGTCTCGTGTGCCCGCGACTTGACCGCGCTCGCCGCCCGCGACGACGGCGACGTGAAGTGGCTGGCCGAGGTCCAACAACCGCCTGCGAATCTCCCGGCCGAGGCCCCGACGCTGCAGCCGCTGCTGGTCGACGAGGCCGGACATCCCGCGGCGTCGCTGGACGCCTGGCTGCGGCGGCGCGAACAACTGCGCGCGTGGTGGCTGAACTTCCTGGGCGCCTACCACCCCAATCGGCCCGCCGCGCCGCGAATCGAGGTCCTGGAGGAAAATCGTCCCGCCGGCGTTTTGCGGCAGCGCATCGGCTACGAGGTGGAACCGGGATTGCGGACGGAAGCCTACCTGCTGCGTCCCGATCCCTTGCCACGATCCTGCCCGGGGGCCGTGGCTCTGCACTCCACCAGCACGCTGACCATTCGCCAGCCGGCCGGGGTCGAAGGCGAGCCGGAAAAGGCGTTCGGCCTCCAACTGGCCCGGCGCGGCTTCGTCACGCTGTGCCCGCGCTGCTTCCTGTGGTCGGACGACTTGAAGATTCCTTACCAACAGCACGTGTCCCGCTTCCAGGCTCGGCATCCCGGCTCGCTTGGCATGGCAAAGATGCTGTACGACGCCGTCGTCGCGGTCGACATCTTGTGCAGTCTGCCCGAGGTCGATCCGCAACGCCTGGCCGCCGTCGGACACTCGCTGGGTGCCAAGGAAGTGCTCTACCTGGCTGCGTTCGACCCGCGGATTGGCGCCACGGTCAGCAGCGAAGGCGGGACCGGGACCCGATTCTCCAACTGGGACGCTTCGTGGTACCTGGGCGACGCGATCCGCGGCGACGGATTCGGGCACGAGCATCACGAGTTGCTGGGCCTGATCGCGCCACGGGCGTTCCTGCTGTTGGGCGGTGATTCGGCCGACGGCGACCGCAGCTGGCCCTTCATTTCCGCCGCCCTGCCCGTGTACCAGTTGTTTGGAGGCACACCCCGCGTGGGCCTGTTCAACCACCGCCAAGGCCACGAGGTCCCGCCGGAAGCGGAGCGGCGGATCTACGAGTGGCTCGAGGCCTACGCCCCGCTCCGCCCGCGTACATAGCCATGCTCGACGAGCCAGGCCCAGGCGTCGACGACGGATTGGCGGAACGGGCGCGGCTGGTAACCGAGTTCCGCGGTCGCGCGGGCACTGCTGTAGTAGTGGAACTGGCTGCTCACCCGCACGCCGGCGGAATTCAGGTCCGGCTCGCGGCCCGTCACCCAGCCCCAGACATCGCCGCCGTAGGCCCCGATGTACCGCATCAGCGGGCCGGCTCGAAACCAGGGCTTGCCGCCGCCGCTGACTTCGGCGAACAGGTTCCAGATCTGCTGGTAGGTCAGGTTCTCGCCGGCCAGAATGTACTGGCGGCCGGTCGGTCCCTTGGCACAGGCCGCCAGCAGCCCGTCCACGACGTCGCGGACATCGCATGACGTCAAGCCTCCTGTCGGCGCCAGCGGCGTGAATCGCGTGGCGACTTCCAACAGCATGCGTCCGGACGAGGGCTTCCAATCCCAGGGACCGAGCATGAACCCCGGATTGACGGTCACGGCGTCCAGCCCGCGCTCGAGATAGCTGCGGACGACCGCCTCGGCCTCTTGCTTGGTGACCACATAAGTACAGGGGACGTTGCCGCGGCGCGGCGTGTCCTCGTCGGCCGGAGCGGAGCGGCTGCCCAGGCCCAACGCGTTGACGCTGGACACGTGCAGCATCCGGGCTCCGGCCTCCAGAGCCGCAGCGGCGACGTGCTCGGTCCCCTGGACATTGACCGCCCGCTGCAGTTCCAGACCGGTCCAGCCAAAGTGCACGATGGCGGCCGAGTGCACGACGGTGGATACGCCGCGGCAAGCTTGGTGGACCGCTTCCGCGTCCCGGACGTCACCGTAGCAACGTTCCACGTCCAAGCCTTCGAGCGGCCGTGGATCCGAATCGCGGCGAACCAGCACGCGGACGGACTGTCCCCGCTCCAGCAGCCGTCGCACCACATTGTTGCCGACCAGGCCCGTGGCGCCGGTGATCAGATAGGTCATCTCAAGCCCCCTGTCCGTTCTCTCGCAGTCTCCGCAGGATATCCCAGTACGCTCCGCGTGCCCCGCCGGCAATGGCCTCGATCAAAACGCGATTGGCGTTGTAGTTGTGATCTCCCGCGGCCGATACGCCCCCCTCGCCGAGAAGCTCCTCCTCAGGCGGGAAGAACCGCGGATCGTCGCCGATCAACTCGCGGACCAATCCCGCCGGCCGGTCGCCCAAGGCCGGAGAAATGTAGAACGTCGGCTGCAGCAGGTCAATCGGCCCCGTGTAGTGCCGGCGCAGGCCGCGATTCGCCTCCAGCGGCCCCTCTGCTTGCAGCAGCGTCTCGATCCGCGTCCCGGGGTAGATCCGCAATCCCAGCGCCGCGCCCACACAATCCGGATTCAGGGCTTGAATGCGGCGCACCGTCTCGGCCACGGTTTCCGGCGTTTCCTCGGGCCCGCCCAGCAGCAGGTCCAGCATGACCGTGATTCCCTGGCCTCGGCAGCGGGCGACCGCGGCGGCCACGTCGTCGGCGCTGTGCGGCTGACGATAAACGGACAGCATCGCGGGGTGCAACGAATCGCTGGTGAAATTGATCCCGACACAGCCGGCGCGGCGCATCCGCGCGGCCAATTCGTCGGGAAACGGGACGACGGCCAGGTATGCGTACCAGCGCACCCGTTCGCCCAGTCGCCGCGCAATCAGGGCGTCGCACATGGCCAACGCGTGCTCGAGCGGCAGGTTGAATTCGGCGTCGCACAGATGCAGTACATCCAAGCCGCGGTCGGCCAAGCCGGCGACCTCCCGGGCAACCTCCGCCGGCGCACGCAGGCGGTGCGTGCGGCCTTTGGCCAGCGGGTCCGCACAGTAGCTGCACTGCCGCGGACAGCCGCGCTTGGTCTCGACGCCGATTTGCCCGCCCCGCGCAAAGTACGTCCGATTGTCCACCAGGTCCCGGTCGCTGGGCACCTCGAGTGCCGTTGGCCACGCGGGCGGATTGCCGCGCACGACGCCGTCTTGGCGAAACAGCAAACCGGGCACACGCTCCCAGCGCCGTGCGCCGCGGGCCTCCGCCAACAGGGCCACCGTGGCTGCTTCCCCGTCGCCGCGAATACCGAAATCTACAGTGGCGCGCGCCAGCAGCGATGTGGCGAAAATCGAATACCCCACGCCGCCCAGCACCAGCGGCGCGTCGGTGTGACGCCGCACGGCGCGGATGTCTCGCTCCAGGACCGGCACGAAGCTCTCGCCACTGGGCCAGAAGCAGTCGTCGGCGTTGCGAAAGCTCAGCCCGACCAGGTCCGGCTGACGGCGACGGAAATGGTCCGCGAGGAGGGCGTCGGTGTCCGGGCTCAGGTTCAGGTCGACCAGTTCCACATCGTGCCCGGCCGCACGCACCGCGGCGGCCACGTAGTCCAAGCCGAGGGGCGCAATCGGCGGCTGCATGCGGTTGGTATTAATCAGCGTCAGCATGAGCCTTCCCCGCTCTTCAGCCACGGGACCAGCAGCCAGCAACCGGCAGTCAAGGCGGCGCCGATCGCCACCAGCGAATTGAACGCCACGCGGTCGCCCCACTCGGCACGCAATTGATCGTACCAAGTGCCGCCGACCCAGGTCGACAGCACGATGCCCAGATTCGAGACGGCCATCAGGACGGCGAACACTGTCCCCGCCGCTTTCGGCGGGCAGACGCGGGCGGCCATGTCCAACTGGATCAGGCTGCCGGTCATGTACGTCAGGCCCGACACGACCGTGACCAGCACGGCGGACAGCTTGCCCGCCAAGCACCCATAGGCCAAGGTGCTGAGCACACCGGACAGGATCGACCAGTGGACGAGCCGGCCCAAGGGCACGCGGCGACAGTAGAAACCGTAAGCCAGACTGGCGACGATCGCCGCCACGGCAAACAACGACAGGGTGTTGCCGTAGAACTGTTCGGACAAGCCCAGGTCGCGCACCATGTAGACATACTGAATCGACGACGAGAACGGATTGAAGTTCCACAGGAACAGGAAGGCCGCCGCCACCAGCACGGCCGGCGTGCGGACGGCCCGCCCCAACGCCGCGGCAGCCTCGCCAGCCGTTTCCGCCGAGGACTCGCGCGGCCCCTCGCGGACCCAGACCACGGCCAACACGAAGGACACGGCCGTGGCGACACTGCAAATCAGGAAGCCCCAGGCCTGGCGATTGTTCTCGCTGAGCCAGCCGCCCACAAAGCCCGTGAGGACCGTGGCGGCATACATGGCGGCCCATTGCACCGATTGCAGGCGACCGGTCAGGCCCAGCGGCTGGCCACGCTCGACCATCAACGCGTCCACGACAACGTCCGAAAACGCCACGCCCACGGTGGGAATGACCAGCAGCCACAACAGCAGACGGGTCGCGCCGGGCTCGACGGGGAAGAAGTACAAGTAGCCCAGGCTCAAGGCGGTGGCCGCGGTGGTCAGGATCAAGTAACTCCGCCGCCGCGAGCCGGCCAGCGGCAGGAAATCGGAGATCAGCCCGTACAACGGCTTGAGCGCCCAAGGCAACGACACCAGGGCCATGAACGCGCCGATCTGGGCTGTCGATTGCCCCCAGTCGTTCAGCAAGGACCGCACTGGCTGGGCGATCAGCCCCTCCGTCGGCTCGCCGATCCCTTGAATGAAATAGACCGCGCCAAACAGCAGGCTCAAGCGGAGTGCGTCCGACCGCGTGGCCGCGGCGGTGGCGAGGGGACTCGATGTCGGTGGTTCTGGGGACATGGGGGTGCGGTACAAGGCCTGGTGTCGGCAGCAAAGATCGTAACAGCCGCCTGCCGGGTTCGCCAGCCCGACGCCAGGGCGACGGTTGCTTTCCGCTGGCCAAACGCGTTGCTATGATCAAACGGAGGAAGCATTCACGGAGTCAACTATGACCATCCAAAACGGCGAACAACTGCTCGCGATGATGCGCGGGTTTCAAGTGTCCTCGGTCCTGGCGGCTGCGGCCGACCTGGATGTATTCAACCACCTGGCGGCGACGCCGCGGACGGCGTCGGAGGTGGCGACGCGTTTGGCTTGCGACTTGCGGGCGACCACGATCCTGCTGGACGCGCTGACCGGAATCGGCCTCCTGCTCAAGTCCGGCGACCGGTACGAACTGGTCCCCGCCGTGGCGCCGCTGGTCGTCGACGATTCCCCGCACAGCGTGGCCGCGATGCTGCGGCACCAGGCCAATTGCCTGCGCCGCTGGTCGCGGTTGCCGTGGGTGGTCCGGTCGGGCCGGCCGGCCGAACCGGCGGCCAGCGTCCGCGGCCCGGAGGCGGACCAGGCCTCGTTCATCGGCGCGATGCACGACGTTGCCAACGCGGTCGCCGAGCCGCTGATTCGCGAGATCAATCCCGGCGGCTTCCGTTGCGTGCTGGACGTCGGCGGAGGTTCGGGGACATGGACGCTGGCCTGGCTGCACGCCGAGCCCGGGACGCGAGCGATCCTGTTCGACCTGCCGGCCGTGATCCCGTTGGCTCGCCAGCGCCTGACCGCTTGCGGCGTGGCCGACCGGGTGGACCTGGTCGCAGGCGATTTCTATCGCGATCCGTTGCCGCGCGGGGCCGACCTCGTAATGTTGAGCGCCATCATCCACCAGAACTCGCCGGACGAAAATGTCGCCCTGTACCGCCGCGTCGCGGAAGCCCTCGAGCCGGGCGGTCAGGTCCTGATCCGCGATCTCGTGATGGACGATTCCCACACGACGCCGGTCGCCGGCACCTTGTTCGCGGTCAACATGCTGGTGGCCACCCCCGGCGGCGGAACGTACACCTTGGCCGAAATCGGCGCAGACCTGCAGTCCGCCGGCTTTGCGGACGTGCGACTCGTTCGCCCAGACGACGGCATGCACGCGGTCGTAGCGGCCCGCCGGGTTTGACCGGCGGGCCATCGCTCTCTCCCAGTTGGAGGACCAGGATCATGGCAAGGCTCGGTGCTGATCACGGACTGCTCGCGATGCTCTGCGGTTGGCTCGTGTGCGTGGCGGCAGCCACGGCAGCCCGCGGGGATGGCTGTTTCCTGCCACCGCTGGATTATTCGGGGCAGGATCTGACCGAGCCCAGCCAACGGGCCGTGGTCGTCCACTGCGACGGCCGCGAATCGCTGTTCCTGTTCGTGGACTACCAGGGAGCCTCCGACCGCTTCGCCTGGATCGTGCCGTGTCCCGCCAAACCTGACGTGCGGACGGCTGGCTCCAAGGTGCTGCTGGAAGTCGCCAAGTACTACCATCATCTCGAAGTGCTCCGGTGGCAGGAGGAACTGCGCCAGCGGGGCGGCAATGAAGGGCAACAGGGAGGCGGCGGTCCGCAGCCCGAATCGCAAGAGGTCCGCATTCACGAAGTCAAACTGGCGGGGCCGTACGAGATCGCCATCGTGTCGGCCAACGAGGGCGAATCCCTGGCGGCCTGGCTGACCAGGAACGGCTACGCCGCGCCCGCCAATGCCGCGCCGATCCTGCAGGAGTACATCGACCAGCGCTGGTACTTTGCGGCGATCAAGGTCCGAGCGGTCGCCGGTCGACTGCAAACGCTTCCGCCGATCCTGCTGCAGTTCCCGACGGACATGCCGATCTATCCGTTGCGGATCAGCGCAATCAACCCCGGCCTGGTCGACGTCCTCGTGTACTATCTGGGTGCGCGGGCCGAACTGCCTGCGGGCTATGAGGATCTGGGCGCGTACGCCCTGCGGGATGACTTCCGAAAGCTGTGCCCCACGCTGGCCGGCGAGGTGCCGGATCTGCCGTGGCATAAACTGCAGCTATCGCGGATCTCCGACACGCTGACGTCCCACGTCATGCGCCGCCTGGACGACCGCATTCACCGCCAGACGCTCCAAGGACCCGAAGCCTTTTATCCACTGGACAGCTTGGCCCAGACGGTAGGGATCGCCGAAGCCCTGGCGTCCTCGGACGCGGCGGTGGCGAGTTGGGGGGAGGCCAGGTTGTCGTACTATCTGCAGGCCAAGCCGCGGCCGGGGGAATTCCCGACCGAGCAACTGGCCGCACTCGGCCAAGCCGGCCGGCGGCTGGGACCCGCCTTGCGCGACCGGCTGTTGGCCTGCATCGGCGCACGCGTGACGGCGGCGAAACAGCGTGCAGCCAGCTTTCGCCGCGCCGACTGGTCGGGATACCTGATGACCGCCCAGGACAGCACGAACCTCGAAGGCGCCGTCATCCTCCTGGTCCGCACCTGCGAGCCGGGCGATCGTCAAGTCCAAACCGCGCTGACCGAGATCGTTCGTGCCACGGGGGCCGGGACCTACTGGGATTATGCACTGAGGGATTTGAACCAGCGGAGAGCAGCGGACTGATGCTCCGCGCGCGGCGGGGCATTCTTTCCGCCGGGTGCCTGGTGTCGAGTGCCGCGAGCCCCCAGGTCTTGACTCTGGAGGCTCGCCATTCATACCTCGTGGCTCGACCCCAGGCCCCCGCGTGGACGCACTCGATCGAAAGGGGAGAACATCGATGAACCACAGCCCAGGATCTTCTTCCTGCTTTCGCCCGCGCGGACTCCAGCGCGCGGCCCGGCCGCTCGCGGCCCTGCTCCTACTGGTGGTGGTTCCCCTGCTGGCCCGAGCCGCCGACAATTCGGACGCGAATTGGCCCATGCTGGGGCACGACGCAGCCCGCAGCGGCGCCACGCCGACAGAAATCCGTCCGCCGTTTGCCCGCCAATGGTATCGCCTGTTCCCGGAGGAAGGCTTGATGTCGGGAGTCCAGCCGGTGGTCGCCGATGGTTGCGTGTACGTCGGCACGCTGGCCGGCGTCGTCCACGCGATGGACGCACAGACCGGCGAGGATCGCTGGACGTTTCGTGCCCCGGGCGCCGTGCTGCATACCTGCGCCGCGGACGGCGGGAGAGTCTTCTTCGGCTGCGCCGACGGCCGGATCTACGGACTCCGCGCGGCGGATGGCGCCCTCGCCTGGACGGTGCCGACCGGCGCTGCGGTGTGGAACGCGCCGGCGATCCAGGCGGGAACGGTCTTCAGCGGCAGCCGCGACGGCTCGTTGTATGCGATCCGGGCCGACGACGGCAAGGTGCTCTGGACCGCCGCGACCGGTGGCCCGCTGCTGTGCAGTCCGGCCGTGGACGCTCGGGCTGGACGGGTCTATGTCGGCAGCGAAGACATGCACGTCTATGCCTTCGGATTGGCTGACGGCCGCCGGATTTGGCGCAGTGAAAAGCTGCCCGGCGTCAGCCTGCGCGGCTACCATCCGGTGGTCGCTCCCGACGGGTCGGTGCTCGTCACGGTCACGCCGGCCGCTTCGCTGGACCGGATGGCAGCGGTGCTGCTGGAGATGGTCAAGGAGGTGTTTGGCGACTTTGCCAGTTGGCGGCACTCGAAAGAGGAAAACGCCCGCCTGCGGGAAGCCAATTTCGCGTTGCTGAACCAGCCGGAGACGTACCCGCGGCAACTGGACTACCTCCGTCGCCGGCTGCAGGACGAGCCCGCACTGCAGACGTTCTTCGTCCTCGATCCGGCCACCGGCCGGCAGCGGTTCGTGACGCCGATCGTGTACTCCGAGAGCATGAACGGCACCGGTGCGCCGGCCGTGGTCGCCCCGGACGGCCGGGTGATCGTCAAGTACCAGGTGCTGCTCCGCAGCCGTTACGAACACTATTCGCCCTTCCTGAACGTCGGCGATTTGGATACGGCGACGGGCAAGATTACGCCGCTGATGGACCAGTCGAGGACGTACGGCTGGCACGACAGCTTGCTGCTGGTGCACGACGAACAGTGCCAGTTGAGCGTGGCCGGCCGCGTGCTGATCAATACGCACCAGGACAACGTCAACGGACTGGACCTGGACACCTTACGCGGTTACAGCGAGCCGTTCTGCCGGAACATCCATGAGCCGCAGCCGGACGAAGCGGTCGGTATCTGGGCGCAGCTGCTGCGCGGTTCGCCGCTGCCGCCGGGCAAGGAGTGGCTGGCCCGCGGCACGGCGGTCTACGGCGGCGGCTCGGTCATCGACGTGCCGGTCTCGATTGCCGGCGACAGTTTTTATTTCATTCCCACCCATGAGATCAACGCCGGGGTGGCCGTGATCGCCTGCCGCAGGCAGGCCGACGGCCGGATTCAAGAATCGGTCCGGGCGCCCGCGGAGCAACTGCCGAACGACCAGTGGCAGGAAGTGCAACGGCGGCGCTGGGACTGGGACACACTCGGCCTACCGCGGCTGGACCACGTGCTGAAGGCCTTGCCCGAAAGCGTTCCGGGAACCCGCGCGCAGCCGCTGACCGAGAAAGCAGCTCAAGCCGTCGCCGAGATTGCCGACGCCCAGTTAGATCGGTTTATCTGGGAAGCGAGCGTTGTGCGCGGGGCTCCTGACCCCGCACTTCCGCCAAATGGGGCAGGGACATCTGCGTCGAGTGCGGCAAGCCCGGACCAGGCCGGCGAGCTCGGCCAACGGCTCGGCTGCGGAATCCGGGAATTGATCCAGCAGCCGTGGCGACCGCTGGTCTTTCCGGCGGGCAAACATCCGGAAGAGGCGTACCGGATCTTCGGCGATCCCACTGAGACCCTGTACACGCTGGCCCGCGCCTATCCATATCTCGACGCTGATCTGCAGGCCGCCATCCGGCGATTCGTCGCCGATTGGTCGTCGGCAGACGGTCCGCTGGCCAGTCCCACCGGCCGGCGGACGCTGCCGGCCGACGTCGGCGCGGTCCGATCGGCGTACGACGTGCCGGAACAATTGCTGCGTCTGGCGGACGATTTCGGACGCAGCCCGGTCGCCCGCCTGTACCCGCTGTGGCTGTGGGCCCATGTCAGCGGTGATTGGTGCAAGCTCGAACGGGACTGGCCGCAACTGCGTTCGCTGGTCGACAGCCCGCCGAATTCCCTGGACGAGGATTGCCACAACGGCCACGTCGCCGGCTTGATTGCATATTGCCGCCTCGCGCAGCGTGTCCAGGACCAGGACGCCGTCCAGCGCGGCCAGCAGGCAGCTCGCCAAGCCATCCGGGAACGATTGCGGTACGAGTTCGCCTATCCGCAGGGCGGTTTGATCACGCGGGTTCCGGTCGGCCGCTCGATCTTCGGCCGCTGGCGGCACCTGACGCCCGAAGTCGGCCGGCTGTTACAGGCGTACGCCGAGCCCGCACAGCGGCAGCTGATGGAGGTCTACGTCGACTATCATCGTCCCACGTGGTGGCTGGCCTGGAACGTGGAACTCCTGCTCCGCAACGAAAGCCCCTTCTCGCTGCCCACGATGTCCGCCGAGATCTTCGCCGCCCGAGCCCGGATCTTGCACGAGCCGCAGGATCGCTTGGCCGCTCACGTCGACCTGCCCTGGTGCCGCGCCGACCTGTTTTACCTGCAAAAGCTGACCGCATGCCTGGAAGCCGGCAGCCCTGGGCAGTGGCAGGACGTGCGGCAATAGCTGCGGGCTGTGGAAATCTCCCGCGCGGACCACATGCTGGATGCAAACCGGGAAGCCGCCGGCCACGACGATCGTGACCAGCACCGGCGGACACCACCACGGGAGCTTCGACCAGTTGCGCAACGTCCTAGCCGGCGTCGGTCATCTGCCGGGTTCGCACGGTGACGAAGCTGAGGTCCGAGGCGTCTGTGTCGTCCACGAACGAAAAATCGTTGTTGTCGCCGCCCCCGCCCTGCCGGATCGCGGTCATGCCGACTCCCTGGTCGATCGACTCGTCCGGCCGGCAGAACTCCATCGCCTCGCCGTCCGCGGCTGCCACCTCGGCCTTGGGCGGCGACCGGTGGCGGCCCGTGGCCTTGACCTCCTTGTCGGATGCACTTGATGAACCCGCGCTGGTTGCCGTAGCAGCAGCCGCAGAACATCCCGGCGGTCGGCACATCGCCCAGCTTGCACAGCGACTCCAACACCGGCGTCCTGATTCCGCTTCGCGCGGCTGCCACCGCCGCCGGCCGGTCGTGCCACCGCCAGCGACACTCAGCGCTGTCGTGGCCAGGACCGACACTTGTCTGGCATCGCACGCGACGGTTTCCGTCTCAGCCCTTCAGGTTTCGTCCATTCATCGCCATCCACACCGGGCTGCGTTTCGATCCAGCAAACGCCACCAGGTCTTCCGATCGTCGTTCGTCTGAGCCCGCGCCTCACCCCGCCCGGTGCGGCCAATCGATACCGGCCAGGGAGGCCAGGGCCAGTTCCAGGGCGTGGGTGCCTTGGCGGGCGTGGCCCTGGGCGGCGACGGCCAGGTACAACTGGTGGGCCAGTGCCAGGCCGGGCAGGACCAAGCCCATCCGCCGGGCCTCGTCCAGCGCGATCCCCATGTCCTTGATGAAGTGCTCGACGAAGAAGCCCGGATCGAAATTGTTCTGGATGATCCGGGGGCCGAGATTGGACAGCGACCAGCTGCCGGCGGCGCCGGAGGCGACGGACTCGAGCACGCGGGTCAAGTCCAAGCCGGCGCGGTAGCCGTACAGCAGGGCTTCGCACACGCCGACCATGTTGCTGGCGATCAGCGTCTGGTTGACCAGCTTGGTGTGCTGGCCTGCGCCGGGACCACCTTGGCGGAGGAATGTCTTGCCCAGCGCCTGCCAGCAGGGCCGCAGGGCTTCGACCGCGTCCGCGTCGCCGCCGATCATGATCGACAGCCGCGCCTCGCGGGCTCCCACGTCACCGCCGGACACCGGCGCATCGAGGCTGAGCACGCCTTGCTTCCCAGCCGCCGCCGCGATCTCGATTGCCAGGGACGGCTCGCTGGTCGTCATATCGACCAGGATGCTGCCGGGCCGAGCGCCGGCCAGCGTCCCCGCGGGGCCCAAGACGACCTCGCGGACGTCACGCGGAAACCCCACGATCGTAAAGACCACGTCGCTGTGCTGCGCCACCTCGAGCGGGCTGTCCGCCCACGCAGCACCGCGAGCCAGCAGCGGTTCGGCTTTGCCGCGGGTGCGGTTATGGACCGTGGCGGAGAAGCCGCGGGCCAGCAGGTGCCCGCACATGCTGGCGCCCATCACGCCGGTCCCGATCCAGCCGATCCGCGTCTTGCCGGGTTCGATGTTCATCGAAAGCCACCGTTCCGACCCTTACCAGCGCTGTTCCGGGCGCGTCAGGATCTCGTTCAGAATGAAGGCCTGCTGGATCGACTGCGGGCTGCGGAACATCTCGGCGATCCGCGCGGCAAAGGCGGCTCCGGCTTCGGCGCCGGCTTTGTCGTCCGGGTCGTCCATCCGGCTCAACTGGTGGTCGAACTTCTCGCGCAGGTGGGCCTCGACCTTTTCGTCCGCCTGGCCAACCTCGGCGCCCAGGCGTGTCGCGCCGGCCGTAATGTCGCTGGTGTCCAGGTGCCGTTCGACGTGCTTTTGGACCTCGGCACGGCGGCGAACAGGAGCGGCGTCCACGACTTCGGCGTCCAGGACTTGGCCCGCCGACTGAGCCGGCCGTTGGGGCCGGGGACGCTGGGACTGCTGGCCGCGCGCCGACTGGGGGCGAGGCTGCTGCGGCGGCGGCTGAGGTCGCGGCGCGGGCCGCTGAGCGGCCGGCTGCTGCGCCTCGGCGATCTCCTTCAGCAGGTTTTCCAGTTCGCGCATGATGCTCACGACGGGCGACCTCCGGCGGCGGCGCTGGTGGCGATCGACTTGCGCATTTCCGTATCGGCTTGGACGTTCCGCAGTTTGAAGTAGTCCAGCACGCCCAGCTTGGCGCCGCGAAACGCCTCAGACATGGCCTTGGGAACCTCCGCCTCGGCATCGACCACTTTGGCCCGGCTGTCCTCGATGGCCGCGATCATCTCCTGTTCCCGAGCCACGGCGGCCGCGCGGCGGCCTTCGGCTTGCGCCCGAGCGACGCGGGTGTCAGCCTCCGCCTGGTCCGCCTGCAACCGGGCACCGATGTTTTCGCCGACGTCGATGTCGGCGATGTCGATCGAGACGATCTTGAACGCGGTCTGCGAATCCAGTTTGCGGGCCAGCACGGTCTTGGAAATCACGTCGGGGTTCTCCAGCACCAAGGCATGCGTTTCCGCCGAGCCGATGGCGCTGACGATGCCTTCGCCGACGCGGGCGATAATCGTCTCTTCGGTGGCTCCGCCGATCAGGGCCTGCAGGTTGGCACGCACGGTCACGCGAGCCCGGACCTTTAACTGGATGCCGTTCTTGGCCATGGCGTCCAGCGACGGCTTGCCGGAGCCCTTCGGCGGGCAATCGATGACCTTGGGATAGACGCTGGTCTGGACGGCTTCGAGCACATTGCGTCCCGCCAGGTCGATCGCGGTGGCTTCGCGGAACGACAGCTGAATGATCTTCGCCTTTTGGGCTGCGATGAGTGCCCGGATCACCAGCGGCACGTTGCCGCCCGCCAGATAGTGCGCCTCCAAAGCCCGGCTGGTGATGCCCATTTCCTCCGTCAAGCCGGCCTGCACCGCCATGATCTTGCTCCGCACAATGATCGCCGGATTGACCTTGCGAAACGTCATGCCCAGCAAGTCCCAAATCGTGATCTTGGCGTTGGTCAGCACGCACTGAATCCACAGCCGGAAGTAGCGGGCAAAGACCCCGAAAATCACCATCAGGACCATCAAAATCACCACGCCGCCAATCAGGCTGGCGATGGTCTGCCAGTCGGCTTCGTTCTGCTGTGCGAATAGAATCATGGGAGAATCCTCTGCTGGAATCGACACCGTGGCTATTCTTTGTAATTCCTGTTGTACCTTGCGGGGCCAGCGGGTGCAATTGTCAACCCAGCGGTTGTTCCAAGGATTCCAGCCCCAGGTCCCGAGCCGGCTGGGCGAGCACATCCGCTCCGTCAGTAACCCGATCCAGGGGGGCGTCGTCCAGGACGACCGCCAGGCGATTGGTCCGGACGGCTGTCACGCGGACCGGTTGGCCGGGGTCGATCGCCATGCCTTCGCTGAAGGCGTCGTACACCCGCCCCTCGATCACAATCGCCCCGCTAGGCAGCATTTTCGTCTTGGCGGTGCCCCGTTTGCCGATCAAGTCCTTCAGCTGCCGATGCTGCGGGGTGTCGGACAGCACCTCGTCTTCGCTCTGCGGCGTCTCGAGCATGATCAAGCGTCCGATCGGCGTCCGCGGCCAATAGTGGATCGCCGCCGCCAGGACCAGGGGCAAGATCAGCAGCGTGGCGAGCAACATGCTGACGCCCAGCACCCAGCCGCCGCTGAAAGCGACCGCCAAGGACGCAATGATCGCCAGGGCCGCCAGGATCCCGAGGATGCCGCCGGAGGGAATGAACAACTCCAAGGCGATCAGCCCTACGCCCAGCAGCAACAGCACGATCGACCACAACAGTGCGTCAGCCATCAACAATTCCTCTCTGGCGGAATCGGCCGCCTCACGATTCTACCCGCTCTCCACAGCTCGAACCACCACCACGTTGCCCCGAACTTCCGCGACGACGACGTCGGTGCCGCAGGCGATCACGTCACCGTCGCTGATCACGTCCACCCGCGTGTCGCCGAAACGGGCCTTGCCGGACGGTGTCAACTGGGTGAGCGTGACGCCGCGTTTGCCCTGCAGATAGTCGAAATGCACGAGCGCTTCCTGATAGCGGATCTGTTCCAGCTGTTGCTCGTCCGGCGTCTCCAGGGACACGCGATTGAAGAGCGGTGCGTCGGTCATCAGGCGGCGCGCGACCACGAGCGCGGCCAGCGCCCCGCCGCCGGCCGCAGCCAGCATGAACAGCGAACTGGGCAGCTGGCTCCATTCATACGCGTTGCTGGGGATCACAAACGTCTGGCTCGCCAGGATGATCGAGGCGACGATCAGCAAACCGCCGCCGATGCCGAAGGCGCCGAATCCGGGCAGCACCAATAATTCGAGCACCAGGCAGACAACCCCGGTCGCGAACAAGAGGATTTCCAGCCAGCCCGCCGTGCCGTGCAGGAAGTTCGCCCAGAAGAACAGGACAAAGCACACGGCCGAGGCGAACCCGGGCAGACCGACGCCGGGTGTCGAGAACTCGATCATCAAGGCGAACCAAGCCACGAACAACAGTGTGCCGGAGACACGGGGCGAAGCCAGGAACTCGACGACGGCGTGCGCCCAATTGCGTTCGACCATCGTCAGCTCGCCCTCGAAATGGTACATCCGCTTGAGATCCTCCCAATCGGCGACCGTAAAGCGGGCCAGCCGCAGTTCGGCCGCCGTGCTGCCGCGCAGCCCGTTGCGAGTTTCGACGTCTCCCTCCGCCTGCCAGTCCTGCGGATGCTCCTGCTCGGCCAACTCCTGATCGCAGAAGTACCGGACTTCGCCGGTCCCCGGCCGCGTGCAGCGCCGCACGCCCAATTCGGGATCGATCATCGCCAGGGGCAACGACCAGCCGATGTCCCTGGTCTTGGCCAACTCGCGCACGGCCGTACCCAACGCCTCGGCCTGGCGGGTGTTGATGCGCCGCGCCCCGGGACCGCCCAGGACCGCCGTTTCCGTCATCAGCAGCTGGTCGCAAGCCAACGCCACCAGCGCGGCATCCGCGCGGGCCTCGGCGCCGACGAACGCCACGGTGCGAACCGCGCTGGAGTCCAGCCCGGCCAGGTACATGGCCAGCCGCATACTGTCCATGGGCGAACCGCCGGGACTGTCGATGACCAGGCAGACAAAGTTGACGCGTTCCTGCTCGATCTTCTCGCGGATCCCGCGTTCGACCCAGTTGACCGTGCCGGGCTTGATCGGGCCGGCCAGATCCACGCGGACCGCGCGGCGGCCGACGCCCAGTGTCGGATCCTCTTCCAAGCTGCCGGCGGCCAGTTGCAGGGCCGCGGCCAGTTGCAGCCGGTCTCGCACCACGTGCGTCGCCAGGTTGTACTTGACGCGTAACTCGGTGCCCGTGAAGTTGCCCAGTTGGCCCGCGGGAATCACCTGTTCGACGGACCGCACCGCCGACTGCTTCTGCAATTCGCTCAACTCGTCGGCCAAGACAAACCGGGTACCGTCTTGAGTCTGGACGCGCGACACCGCCAGGTGCGGATCGAGCATCCCCAGCACCACCGGGGTGGGAATGGTGCGGCGGCGCTCCGCAATCTCGACGTACCCGCTGCGAACGGTCGGATCCAACGCGTCGTCCGCCAACCCGGCTTTGCCGAATTCGGCGTCGGGATGCGCGATGATCTGTTCGCACGCCAACACCGGCAGCACGGCGTGACCGTGCACGGGACCGCTCAAATAGGCGACCGTGCGGACGCGATTCAGTTTCTCGCCCGCCAGGAATCGAGCCAGCGACAGGGCCCGCTCGAATTCGCTGGCCCGCTGCACGCCGTCGTCGCCGCCGCTGAACTCCAGGACCAGTGTCGGCCGCTGGTCGGCGTCCTGCCAGCGTTCGAGCAGTTCGCCGAGCATGGCTTTCAGCCGCGTGTCCACCTCGCCCGCGATCGGGATCGGCACGCGGACCAGGTACGAGGCGGCGGGGACCGGCGGTTTCGCCGAAGTCGCCTCCGGACGCTCCACATCCGCGCCCTGGTCGTCTGCAGCGGCGGCCAGCAGGCACACGCCACAGGCCAGAATCGCCAACCGCGCGAGCGCCGGAACAAATCGAAGATGTCGAACCATCGTTGGCTTCATAGGAGTCCGCAAGCAAGGGGATCTATCAGCGATTATAGGCGATCCCGACGTTCGGACCAAACGACTTTGGGATACGATTTCAGGATACGGGCTGGAAACGCGTGCCACAAGGCTCCCCCCGGAGCCCGCCCCCCGGAGCCAGACCTTAACGCTGAGCGGATTGTAAGTTTTTCTCGCTGTCTCGGCGTCAACGACCCAGGGATCGCCCAGGAATCGGCGGCAATTCGGCCGATCAGACAGTTCAGGAGCGTGAGTATCGCGTCTCGTCCTACGAGCCAACGCGCGCCGTTACCGGAGATGCCGTCACCATTGTGAAGGATTACGCCCGGTCATGCGCGGTTCCGAGCGGTTGGGAACGTTGGACAGAGGCCACCAGTTCAAGGTCCTGAAGGTCTTGCACGGCTGGCTGGGCACGGTCGCCGAGGGCGATGGGCAAGTGATTCGCGGCTGGGTCTGGCACGAAGATGCGGCCCCAGTCACGGGGATTCCGCAACCTGGAGGTTAGTGCATAGCAATCCCTAGAATGGGCCCCATGCCTTGTGGTGGGGGTGCCTGGGGGCGAGGTACGAGTGGCGAACTCCCGGTTTTCGCCTCTGAAACGAGGACCCCATATTCGTGAACGATGCTACGGGCATCGTCGGCGGGTTCGTGGTGGGCTTGCCGTTCGACGGTTGCCCCCAGATCGCTAGGCATCGTCGTTTGCTGCCGGGACGCTAATCTGGGCCTCCATGACCTGCTGTCGGCGAACTTTTCGTACCAGCACGCGCAGCCGGTTTCGCTGGAGCACGTCGCCGCCTCGAACTGGGCGGCCGAGATGACCTGCAATCCATTCGCTCAAATTGCGCACGTCCGATCGGGGCAACTCCTCCGCCAGATTGATGCCCGTAGATGCCTGGAGAGCTGGGATCGTCGTTCCGCCGCCGATGACCCAGGTGGACCCGGACGCCAAAATGTGCGCTGGCAGTCGATCGTACTCATCATGGATTTCGCCCACGAGCACCTCGATGATATCCTCCAAGGTGATCATGCCCAGCACCTTGCCCGCCGGCTCCCGAACCAATGCGATGTGCGCGTGCTCGCGAATCATCCGTTCCAGGCAACTGGCGATCGGCAGACTGTCGGCCAGGCTCGTGAGCGGCCGCAGGATGCCGCGCAGCGATGGTTCGTGGGGGTTGAGCCGAAGCTGGGCGACGATGTCCTTGAAGTTGACGTAGCCCACAATGCCCTGCGGATCGCCAGTCCGCTCGGTCACGGGGAACCGGGTGTGCATGTCCAGGTGAGCGGCCACCAAGCAGTCGGCCATCGAGTTGCTCAGGCTCAGCATGGCGATGTGCTCCGGGGGCAAGACGATCTCCCGGACGGAACGGCTCGATAGCCGGGCCGCGTTGAGGATGATGCCTTCTTCGCGCCCTCCGATCAGCCGGGAAGTGCGTGCCAGGGCCGCGATGGCGCGGAGTTCTTGGAGCGTGTCCGCCTCAGGCTTTCCCTGGGCGTCCAGACGCGACTGCCAGCGGCGTTCTCCCCAGTTCATAAACGCCGTCACGATCCTCTCAAACAGCCAGACGGCCGGCCAGACGCAGAGCGCGAACCAGCGCATGGTAGGCGACACCCGGAGGCAGACCCACTCCTTGTTCCGCAGCGCGAATACCTTGGGTACCAATTCGCCGCACACGATCGTCACGGCGCTTAGCGGCACGACTACGATCGCGATGGCGAAGAACTCCGCCAGGCCAGGCGTGACACCCAGGCGCTGCAACCACGGCGCGATCATCTCCAAGGCGCCGGCTCCACTGGCCGCCGCCCCACTGGCTCCCACCAGGGTGATCCCCACTTGCACGACCGCCAGGCTCGCCTCCATTCGCTCCTTCATTTGGTACGCCGCCTTGGCGCCGGGGCGTTTCTCACGAACCAGGATTTCAAGCCGTGCCAGCGAGACCGAAGCCAGCGCGATCTCGTACGCGGCGAATACGCTGTTGAACAGGATCATCGCCAGGACGACAGCCCATTCCACTCCCCACATCCACTTCTCCTTGAGAGTACGGACCTCATTCCTGGCTATGAGTACTCATCTGGCAGCCGATAACTCAGCAGGCACCCCACGCCGCCCAGGTGCATCAACTCGTCGCTCTGTTCGACGACTTCCACCGGACAGTCGCCTGTCGCCGCGATCCGGGCCATGGCTTCCTTGATGTGGAATCGGCGGAACGCGCTGGCCCCGCATTCGGGACAGGTGTCCAGTCGTTCGGACTCGACGTCGATGTGCCCGCAGTTGTTGCACGACCAACCCGGACCGGGCTCGTACTCCTTGGCGAGTACCAGCATGTCCACGCGGCCCTGACACAGGGCACGGTAACTCGGGCCCGTTCCCACGACAGCCAGGCCACCGGTCCGCAGTTGATGCGCGAGATCGGCAACCGCTGTGCGAGATTCCTGTTCCTCCGCTTCGACAAACGCACTCAGGGTCGCCTGCACCACGTCGGACAGTCGCGTTCCGCCGGATGCAGGGACGACGTCGATCAGCTGCTTTTGTAGGTGGCTGGGCAGGGCCTTTAGAACCTGCGAAGTCAGGGAGGACTGGCCCGCGAGGATCAAGTGCGTGTACCCGCCGGCGGACATGAGCTGGTCGAGCACGTTGACCGCATCCTTGAGAAACCTGCGGGTCCGTTCCTGGCGGTGGCGTTGGTAATGGGTCT
>CAIYOB010000046.1 GCA_903927685.1 uncultured Planctomycetaceae bacterium | reverse complement strand
TCCTCGTGGCTCGACCCCAGCCACCCAACCCCAATTCTTAGGTTGGACAACGCACTAGCCGCGAGTTGAGGATCTCTGTTTCCTGGACTATAATCCAATGCGAACATCGTTCCGGTAAGGAAAAAGAAATGAACGCAGAAGTCGAATCCGTTCTCCACGTTGCACTCGCGTTGCCAGCCCAGTCCCGCGCTGTCGTCGCCGATCGGTTGCTGGAGAGCCTGGATCAGCCCGACCGAGCCGCAGTCGCTACCGCTTGGGCTGAGCAAGCCGAAGAACGGCTGACGGACTACCGTGCTGGCAAGATCGCCGCTATTCCGGCCGACGAGGTTTTCCGTTCGATCAGTCGTCCCACCCAGCCATGAAGATTTGGTTTCTTGAACCTGCCCGGACCGAGTTGGAAGACGCCGTGCGCTACTACGATGCGCAGCGGGTGGGCCTCGGGGCGGAGTTTTCCGCCGCGGTGCAGATCACGCTGCAGAGGATTACCGATTGCCCGACGACCTGGGCGAGAATCTCCGCCAACATTCGCCGCTGTCCCACGCGACGGTTCCCTTATGACGTGCTCTACCACGTCCAAGCGGACGAGATCGTCATCGTCGCGCTGATGTATTATCACCGCAAGCCGGGCTACTGGAAGACAAGGCTGGCCGCCTTAGAGCGTTCAAACCGCTGACCGTGTGCGGAATGATCGCGTCGCCCTGCCGTTCCCTGCTTTGGCCGATGGCCATGCTCACCCCCGATCGGCCCAACGCGTGGGATTTGCCCCTCGGCCGGCGTTTGGCTCACGCCGCGCTGGCCCGTGCGAACGCCCGCGCACGTTCCGACCGGCTTCCGGACTTTCGGCACCGCTCGTGAACCCCGACAATTCCAGCTCCTACTGAACTCGGCAGCCCGAAGCGCCAGCGAGTGGGAGAGCTTCGCGCACCCGGAACGGAGCTACAGCGTCGTCGCCCGGCGCGTGCAGTCGTCGTTGGCCAAGGGGCGTGCGGTAATCCTGGTGCTGATGGACGCTTTGGCCATCCATGTCGTCTCGGGTTTGGCGGACTACGTGACCGATCGGCTGGGTGCCGGACCTTCCTGGGCCTCGTACTTGTTCGCCCCGGTTCCGACGATCACGGCGGTCTGCAAGGAAGCCGTGTTGACGGGCGTCACTCCCGATCGAGCGTGCGGGAAGCTCTTCCAGGCCCTGCTGCGGGCCTATCGTCTGGACGCGAGCGAGCTGCAGCTGTCGGCCAACTGGGAGGATGCGGAACGGACGGCGCTGCGCCCGTGCACGCGGCTGTTGGTTCATCGGGATAATCGCTTGGACGATCGGCTGCATCAGACCGCCTCCTACGCGTCGCTGGTGGATGACTGTGTTGGTTTGTTCGCCCGAACGGCGGCCCTGCTGGCTCGGTGGGCGGACGACTTCCGTTCTATCAACCAGTCCCAGCCCGTCGTCCTGCTGACGGCGGACCACGGCTTTACCTACGGACCACCGCCCGACCGCAGGATGGCCCGCGCCGCGGGCGTGGCTGGCGCGCCGCGCTGCATCGAGCTTGATGGTGACGTCGGGAACTCGGAACGCGAAGACCCAACGCTGACCGTCTTGGATCGCGTCCGATTCCATCTTCCGAAGACCTTTCTGGCCGCCCGCGGAAGGCGGTTCGGCTCGGCACGGCAGACCCCTTGATTCGAATGCAGGGCGCGGGGCGGGGGTGGTTGTCGCACTCGCTTCGCCCCTGGGCGTCGGGCGGGGACCACCTCCGTCGTGACGCCAACCGCACTTCCTCCAGCGTCAGCGCGAGGCATCGCATTTCCGGCGTCCTCTTCACGATGTGGACGGTCGAGACCGACGTGATGGCGAGACTCGGCCAACCGAATCTGTCGTTGGTGAGCCGTACCTTCCCTCAAGGTCGGGGTGCCACAGTCACTTGGCGGGCCGTTGGGCCGTACCCAGCAGCGACGTCAAGATGTGGAACAGTTGCTGCGTCTGAATTGGCTTCGAGACGTACTCATCCATCCCCGCGGCCAGGCAGCGCTCCCGGTCGCCTTTCATCGCATGAGCGGTCATCGCGACGATCGGGATGTGCCGGCCGGTCGCTTGTTCTCTTTCCCGGATGATGGCCGTGGCCTCCAGGCCATCCATTTCCGGCATCTCGAGGTCCATCAGGATCACATCAAACTCGCCGGAGTCCAGGCTCGTCACGGCCTGGCTGCCGTTGTTGGCGACCACCACCGTGTGCCCGTACTTCTGCAGCAGGCTGACCGCCAGCTTCTGATTGAACACGCTGTCCTCCGCCAGCAGGATCCGCAGCGGCGGCAGCCGTGCTTCCAGTTGCGGCCGCGCGGCGAGATCGGCCGAGGCGTTGGGCAGCCCGGCTCCAAAGAGCGCAGCGATGACGTTGAACAGCTCCGACTGCTTGACGGGCTTCATCAGATGGACCGCCCCCAATTCGTCCGCGCGCCGCGGATCGTCGGTGCGTGCGCCCGACGTCAACAGGATCACCGGCGTCTTGGCCAGCGAAGGGTCCTGCCGGATCCACAGCGCCAGACCAAAGCCGTCCACCTCGGGCATGTTGACATCGGACAGGACCAGCGGGTAGGGGCTCCCGGCCCGCTGGGCCTCCTGCAACGCGTGCAACGCGGTCGTCGCGTCGGACACGCTGGACGGCAGCATCCCCCAGGCGCGAGTCATCTCGGCGAGGATCAGCCGGTTGGTGGCATGGTCGTCGACAATCAGGACCGGCTTGCCCTGCAGGGAAACCGGCGGCGCGAAATCCCGCGGCGCCGGGGTGGCTGAAACGCGGGGAAAACGGGCCGTAAAGTCGAACGTGCTGCCCTGGCCCAATTCGCTGGTCACCCCGATCTGCCCACCCATCAGCGCGACCAACCGGGCCGAGATCGTGAGCCCCAACCCCGTGCCGCCGTACTTGCGGGTCATGGAACTATCGGCCTGCGTAAAGGCGTCGAACACGGCACCCACTTTGTTGGCAGGGATCCCAATCCCCGTGTCCCGGACGAAAAAGTGCAGAATCGCTTCCCCGTCCGTCACCGCGTCCGCTCGGACCTCCAGCACGACCTCGCCTTGCTCCGTGAACTTGATGGCGTTGCCCACCAGGTTGATGATCACCTGGTTCAGACGCACCGGGTCGCCGCACAGTTCGTCGGGCACCTCCGGGTGGATCTGGCAAGCCAACTCGACTCCCTTGGTTTGCGCCCGAACCCCCAAGGATTTCATCATGTCGCCCACGCGATCCCGAAGCCGGAAGGCGATGCTCTCCAACTCCAGCTTTCCGGCCTCGATTCGCGACAGGTCGAGGATGTCGTTGATGACAGCCAGCAGCGCGTGCCCGGATTCCTGCACGACGTTCAGGTACTCGCGTTGCGAGCGGGTCAGTTCCGTGTCCAGCACCAGGTCCGTCATGCCCAGGATGGCATTCATGGGCGTACGGATTTCGTGGCTCATGTTGGCCAGAAAATCGCTCTTGGCGCGGCTGGCCGCTTCGGCCGCCACTTTGGCGCGTTCCAATTCACGGTTGGCCTCCTGCAACTGGGCCGTCCGCTGCTGGACCCGCTCCTCCAGGGACTCGTGCAAGGCTCGCAGACGAGCCGCCAAGGCGTTGTAGCTGTCCGCCAGAACCGAAATCTCGTCGTTGCCCGGGATGGAAACCGAAGCCACCGGGGACTCGCCCGTCCGCTGGGCGGCGTCCTGGAAATGGCTGGTCAACGCCGTCAGCCGGCGCGTGACGAGAAACCGGAACGCCGCCAGCACCAAGGCGAACGTGGCAACCACGCCGAACGCCGTCCAGTACAAGTTGGTTTTCGCTTCGTCCCCCACGGTCGCATAGACTTTGTCCAGGGGAATCGCAATCAAGTCCATCCCCGCCACATCGCCCACCCGGCGATAGAAGCCCCCCGTGCTTCCGTAACGGTCCAGCAGCGACTGGGGGCAATCCTCGGGCCGGCCATGACAGCGCAGGCAACTGGCCTCGATCCGCATCGCGCTGACGTACGCCAGGTACGGGCTCCCGTTCAGCTCGAGCTTGCCGTTCCAGCGGGCCTGGTGGGGGTGCTCGCGGAAATACTGCAGCATCTTCAGCTCTTCGGGTCCGGCCTTGTTGATGGGATTGCGAGGATCGTCCGAAGGGAACTTGATCACGTACTCGGGGAACTTCGCCTGGACCCGCTCAAACACGCTGCGGGCGATGTGCGACGTCGACATCGCCTCGACGATGAACTCGTCCTCGTCGATCAACTTGGCCACCTCCGGCCGGATCGACTCCGCCGCATAGTCCCGTAGCGCGAGGTCAAACTCGAGGGCCATGCGGGCCTGCTTGTCGGTCAGCGCCTCGGCATGCTCCCGGGCACAGGACCAGGCCCGATAGAGCACCAGCCCGGAGAAGAGGGCGGCAAAGACGCCGACCACGATGGTGAATTTGGCTCCAATGCTTCGCACAGCAAGGTGTCCTGGCAGGAAAAGCCCTAAGGTTTCACGAGCACCACCGCATGGCTCAGGCGGATCCGCGGCCGTTCCTGCTCGCGGAATCCCACTTCGGCAGCCAGTTGCATCAGTCCCGCAAACGCCTCCGACGTCACATGGCCGATGGGCTCGGCAGCCAAGAATCTGCCTTGCGGCCGCAGGCAGCCGAACACGTCGGCGAACAACCGCCGCCTGTCCGGGACTTCGTGGACCGACCAGAAGGCCAAGGCAAAATCAAACGGCTCGGCGAGGCCCGTTGCGGCGGGCGCGCAGCGATGCGTCCGAATCCGCTCCGCCACCCCGGCCCGCCGCGTCCGCCGCTGGACGACGGCCAGCATCTGGGGCTGCAGGTCGGCGGCGACGACGCGGCCTCGTTCACCAACCAGCTTGGCCAGGGCCAGCGTGAACAGGCCCATCCCACAGCCAAAATCCAGCACGGCCATGCCTGGCATGACATACGGCGCCAGGATCTGCTCGGGGTTGTGCAGCCAGCGGCGCAGCGGATTGTCGATGAAGTAGCCACCCCACCAGGGGCAAACATGCGGACCCACAGGCGATTCCTTTGTCATGCAGCGAATCATCGCTTCCGGCGTTTCGATCGCGCAAACTCCAACTCCGATTATACCTGCTAGCGGCCTGTCGTCCATTTCGCGCGGGGTGACCGCAGGCGGTGACAGCACGCGGCAGGCGGAAAAACGCTGCTCCCGTGTAACCAACGGGGACCGCCCGGTATCAGTCCTTGTAAAACATCACCGCGGGCCGTAACCCGAGCAGGAGCAGTCATGCAGTTGCAAATCCAGCGGAAATGGACGTCATTGGTTGGTCTGCTGGCCATGAGCGCAGCGCTGTCCGGTTGCACCGTTCCCAGCTTGACGGAACAAAGCGGTCTCGCGTGGCTGCGGCCCGGGCGGGCGAGTGAATCCCCGGAACAGCCGGCCTCGTCCGCCGACGAGGGGGTGTCCGGCTTGGACCGAATCCCCCAGCCCAGCCCGCCCAGTCCCCTGGTCGCCGCGGACGAGCAACGCGCGCCCGAGGCGCTGCCCGAACTCCCCGACCAGCGGGTCTTCCAGGAAGCGGGGCTGCCGCAGCTAGCAGCGGCCGTCAAGCCCGAGGTCCTGCACGTCAACTCGGCCACGTTTGACCGGCAGGTGCTGCAGTCGGACGTGCCGGTGCTGGTCGACTTCTACGCGGACTGGTGCGGGCCCTGCAAGGCCCTTGGTCCGACGCTGGATCAGGTGGCGGCCGAGAACCCGCAGGCGCGAGTGGTCAAGGTCAACATCGACCACAGCCCGGACTTGGCCGCGCGTTACGGCGTCAAATCCATCCCACGCTTGATGGTCTTCAAAGGCGGCCAGATCGCCGCCAACCGAACGGGCTCGGCCAGCAAATCCGCCTTGACCGCGATGCTCGCCGCCTCGCCGGAGTAGTGCTTGGGGTGCCAACAGCGGAACACGGCGGCCGGCAATTCGGATCGAGCCCAGTGTGCGGAGAACGCCCGGCGCGAATCCGGCCCAACGCAGGAGATGCTCCTCGGTGAGCGAAAAGTTGTGCGAGTGGCCCGAGTCAAGGATGGCGGGAAACCGGGGCGCGTCCGGCGGCAAGTCGGCGCGGCCCATCGGGTGCAGGCTAACCCAGACCACGATTTGACACGGTCGCACGGCGACCGCACCGCCGGGCACAAGGGCTGTTGTATGCCTCTCGAAGAAAGGCAACTGTCGCAGGATGGTGGGCATGTGCGAGGTCTCTGCCGGCACGGGCTAGGCGTTGATCAGTTCTGCCGTGTCGATCTCGTCGGGCATTTCCGGTTCGACGCTGCGGACGACGAACTCGTCATCGTGCCAGCCCCTGCGGTAGCACTCCTCATACAACTCGAATTGCGTGCGTCCGAAACGGACGCGATCTTCGCCGTGGTAAGCAACCCACTGCCGGTAGTGGGTCTTGAGCAATTCCGGCAGGTCGCGCCGGAAGGCGGCCTGCGAACGCGCGATCATGGGCGCGATTTCATACGCGCAGGTTGCCACGTCGATGCTCATGAACTCCCCTTCCCAGACTGTTGTTGTCTTGCACCCGGCCCTGTACTGTTGATTATGGCGTCGGTCGAATCGCACGGCAACCGACCGTGCCAACCGACTTTCTGGATTCCCGCGGCACCTCACCTGTTCTCCGCCGGGAATGCCGGTAGGATGTACGATTTGCCGTGAGGCAAATCCGCTTGGCAGGTTGAGGGCTTGGCATGCGAATCCTTCTGATCGGCGATATTGTCGGCAAACCTGGGCGGCAGGTGGTTGCCAAGACTCTGCGGGACGTGCGGCAACGCGCGCACTTGGATTTCGTCATCGCCAACGCCGAGAATGCCGCCAACGGATCGGGAATCACATCCGAGATTTTTCGCGAATTGCTCGCCAGCGGCGTCGATTGCGTGACCGCCGGGGACCACATCTACCGCCGCAAGGAACTGATCCCCACCCTGGAATCGAAGCCGCAGATTGTCAAACCAGCCAACTTTCCCCGTACCGCGCCCGGCCGCACTTGGACGGTGCTGCCCGCCGCCAACGGTGTCAGCGTCGGCGTCTTCAGCCTGCTGGGACGCGTGTACATGCGGCCCGTGGACTGTCCGTTTACGGCGGCGGACCAGGTGCTGGCGGAAATGCCCGCGGACGTGAAGGTCCGCGTCGTGGATCTGCATGCCGAGGCGACCAGCGACAAACAACTGGTCGGCCGATACTTGGACGGGCGCGTGTCCGCCGTGCTGGGGACGCACACGCACGTGGCGACGGCCGACGAGCAGATTCTGCCGGGGGGCACTGCGTTTCAGTGCGATGTGGGTATGACCGGCCCTCATGACAGCATCATCGGCCGCCGGATCGACCGGGTGCTGCTGACCACGATCAGCTTCCGGCCCACCGAATACGATGTGGCAACCGACGACCTGCGGATGTGCGGCACGGTGGTCGACGTCGACCCGCAGTCGGGCCGCAGCACGGCGATCCAACGGATGAAGGTCTGCTTGTCGCCGGACGGAAGCTTCCAGATCACCTGAGCGCGTCGCCGGCGACGAGCTTTTTGGCCCCAGGCTCACATGAGCAAGACGCAAGCGATGGACTTTCAACTCGCAGCCCCCTTCGAACCGACCGGCGACCAGCCGCAGGCGATCGAATCGCTGCTGGCCGGACTGCAGCGGGGCAAGCGGCACCAGATCCTGATGGGCGTGACCGGATCGGGCAAGACGTTCACGATGGCGAATGTCATCCAACGGCTCGGCCGTCCGACGCTGGTCATCTCCCACAACAAGACGCTGGCTGCCCAATTGTATGCCGAGTTCAAAGAGTTCTTTCCCCACAACGCCGTCCACTACTTCGTCAGCTACTACGACTACTACCAGCCCGAGGCGTACATCCCGCAGCGCGACATCTACATCGAAAAAGATGCCTCGATCAACGAGGAAATCGATCGCCTGCGGCTGGCGGCGACCAGCGCCCTGGTCAGCCGCCGCGACGTGATCCTGGTCGCCAGTGTCTCCAGCATCTACGGGTTGGGGTCGCCCGAGGACTATCGCCAGATGATGGTCGCCCTGCAGCGCGGCCTGACCATCGACCGCGACGCGGTGCTGACCAAGCTGGTGAACATCCAGTACGATCGCAACGACGTGAGCTTCGAGCGGAGCAAGTTCCGCGTCCGCGGCGACTGTGTCGAGATCTGGCCGGCTTATGAGGAATTCGCCTTCCGGATCGAGTTTTGGGGGGACGAGGTCGACCAGCTGTCGATCATCAATCCGACCAGCGGCGAGACGGTCTCGACGCACGACGAGATGTTCATCTATCCGGCCAAGCACTTCGTGATGCCGCAGGACCGGATGGCGCAGGCGACCGAGGCGATCCGGGAAGAACTCGAACAGCAACTGCAGAAGTTCCGGGACGAAGGCAAGCTGCTGGAAGCCCAGCGGCTGAGCGCCCGGACCCGCTTTGATCTGGAGATGCTGCTCGAAGTCGGCCATTGCCCGGGCATCGAGAACTACAGCCGCCACCTGTCGGGACGCAAGGCCGGCGAGAAACCCGATACCTTGTACGATTTTTTCCCCAAGGACTTCCTGCTGGTCGTCGACGAATCGCACGTCACCGTCCCGCAGATCGGGGCCATGTACGCCGGCGACCGAAACCGCAAGCAGACGCTGGTCGAACATGGCTTCCGCCTGCCCAGCGCGTTGGACAATCGGCCGATGCGTTTCGACGAATGGGAACAGATGGTCCACCAGGCCGTCTTCGTGTCCGCCACGCCGGGGCCCTATGAACTGAAGCAGACGGGCGGCGAGGTCGTCGAGCAGATCATCCGCCCGACGGGCCTGCTGGATCCGGTCTTGGAAGTCGCCCCGGCCCGCGGCCAGGTGCCCCACCTGCTCGAACAGATCCGCCAGCGGGCTCAGGCCGGCGAGCGCGTGCTGGTCACGGTGTTGACCAAACGCCTGGCCGAAGACCTGGCGGCGTACCTGAACGAACAGAATGTCGCCTGCAAATGGCTGCACAGCGAACTGGACGCCTTCGAACGGGTCGAGTTGCTCCGCGAGCTGCGCGAAGGGCGGTTTGACGCCTTGGTCGGCGTGAACCTGTTGCGCGAAGGACTCGACCTGCCGGAAGTCTCGCTCGTGGCGATTCTGGACGCTGACAAGGAAGGTTTCCTGCGCAGCGAGACCTCGCTGATCCAGACGATCGGCCGCGCCGCGCGGAATGTGAACGCCAAGGTCATCCTGTACGCCGACAAGGTGACCGACGCGATGAAAAATGCGATCGACGAGACGCGCCGGAGGCGAAAAGTCCAGGAGGAATACAATCGCCAGCACGGCATCACGCCGGAGACCATCCGCAAGAGCATCCGCTCGGGGATCGAGGCCGAAGTCGCCGCGCACCGGCAGGCCAACGCCGCGGTGGGACGGGTGAACGAAACGGAGTACGTCACGCAGGAGTACATCAACGAATTGGAGGCGGAGATGCTGGCGGCGGCCGAAGCCCTGGAATTCGAGCGCGCGGCCGCACTGCGCGACCGCATCGTGCAACTGCAGGAATCCGTCGGCCAGCCCATGAGCGAAGTGGCCGTCAAGTCCTACTCGCCCAAGAGCGGTCGAAACCGCAAAGGCAAGGGCAAGATCCCCAAGCCGAAGCGGCATCCGTAGCACGACGCGACCGACGAGCAAAGCTCGCTGGCCAGGGGCGATCCTGCCCTGCGTTTTCCCGGGAAGCCCAGCGCGGCCACTTGAAAACATGATCTTGACGAGTCAGTGATACGGCTGGTTGAATTCCAGTTTTTGTTCGGGTAGCCCACGGATGGCAAGGCCGGCCCACGGATACCTACAGCGTGTTTTCCCTATCCGTGGGACGGCTTTGCCATCCGTGGGGAAAACAGAACTTGGAGGAGCATAACCGTTTGCCAAGACCAAGTTTTCAACTGCTCAGCTCCCGGCGGATCACTCTGCAGCCACGGCCAGTGCCCCTTCGCCCGCCCGGGCCGTATAATGGCGGTGCGGAGACCATCCATCGCCGTTTTTGACTTGATGGACCACTGTGCGAAGGGAGCATCCGATGAAGAACTTTGCCATCGCGGTTGTCGCCGCCAGCTGTCTCAGTTTCCTGGCCGGGTCGTGCCGGGCCGCCAGCCAGCCGCCGTTTCCCGTCGCCTGGGAGGTGACGGACGGCGTGCAGAGCCCGGAAAGCGCCTACTTTGACGCCGCGTCCGGGTTCGTGTTCGTCTCGAACATCGGTCAAGGCGGTCCGACCGGAAAGGATGGCGACGGGTACCTGTCGAAGCTGACGCCGGACGGCAAAGTCGTCGCCGCCAAGTGGATTACCGGCTTGAACGCGCCCAAAGGCATCCGCAGTTCCGGCGGCCGCTTGTGGGTCAGCGATATCGACCAATTGATCGGCGTGGACATTGCCGAAGGCAAGATCGCCGAACGGGTTCCGGTGCCCGGCGCGGAGTTTCTGAACGATGTGGCCTGCGATGCGCAAGGCGCGGCGTACGTCTCCGATATGACCACCAACAAAATCCACCGCTACCACGACGGCCAGCTGGCCGTGTTTGCCGAAGGGCCAATCCTGGAGAACCCGAATGGCCTGCTGGTTGTCGGCCAGCAGTTGGTCGTCGGCGGCTGGGGCTCGACCAGCGATGGCAAGACCACGTTCGGCCACCTGTTCGCATTGGATCTGGAAACCGGAAAGAAGTCGCTCATTACGCCCGAGCCGGTGGGCAACTTGGACGGCGTGGAAACCGTGGCGCCGGACAGGTATCTGGTCAGCGACTGGTCGGCCGGCAAGGTCTTCTACATCCGCCCGGGCGGAACGGTCACCCAGATCCTGCAGCTGCCCAAGGGTTCCGCCGATCTCGGCTACGTGCCCGACCGGCAACTGTTGCTGGTCCCGCAGATGCTGGAGAACAAGATCACCGCGTATCACTTGCGGCGTCCCGAGGCCAGTCCGTCAGCCGGCCGCTAGCCGCGGCGACGGCGGCCAGTCCGAGCCACAGACTGCATGCCCACGACGGACCAGTGCGCCGTCAACGCTTAGTGTTGGGGTGGCTGGGGTCGAGCGCAGCGAGCCCCCAGAGGCGAACGCTGGGGGCTCGCCACTCGTACCTCGCGGCTCGACCCCAGGCACCCAATCTCAATTCTGGGACTTCGCGACGCACCACACGCCGTCTCCCGGCACGGTCAAGATTCGTCGCCCAAGCCTGGAGCGCTGGCGGTCCGTTGGCCGGGCAGCGTGGCCTGGGTGAGGTCGATCTGGGCCCCACTGGTCAGTCCGTCCAGGGGGCCGTGCTGTTCGACATAGGCGCCCAACCGCTCGACCTTGGCCAGGGCCGCCTTGACGTCCGGGACGCTGTTGGCCAGCGGGGCCGTTCCCCACACAATCTGCGCCCCGCCTCGCGTGCTGAGGACAAAGACGATCTCGGCCGGCGCGAGGGTCGAAGGCCCGGTCGGGTCCACCGACACGCGATACAGGCCCAACCGTTTCCAATGGTCCTGGAGCACGGCCGCGATCCGCGCTGCGCCGTCGACGCGCGGGTCTCCCCAAGGCGTGCCGATCGGTCCGGCGGGCGTCGCGTCGGCCAGCGAGACCCGCAGATAGTCGCGGGCCTGTTCCGCCGAAAAGTCGGCAGGCGGCAGGAGGACGCCGTTCACATCGACGGGCAGCAAGCCGGGACTGCCGTTCATCGTGACTTCGACCATCGCCACGGGCCGGCGATAGACCAGGTCGACGACGACGCGGGCCGGGTGCTCCTTGCGAACGCGACGGACCGCCTCGACCCAGGTGTGCACGCTGAACGCGCGGGCAATCCTGACCGTCAATTCGCGGTCCAGGATCGACAAGTCGCTCAAGCCGCCGTCGCGAATGGCCTCGGCGCGAACATCGGTGCGGATCCACGGGGGCGGCGGTGTGATCTCGATCTGCTCCGGTTCCAGCAGGTACTCAGGCCCTTGGGTCACCCGCGTCCCCACGCGCTGCCAGCCATAGTAAGCGGCGCCGGCCAAGCCGGCGACCAGCACGACGGTCAGAAACACGAACCGATACGGGGGCCGCAGGATCGGCAAGAACCGCTCCACCAACCCGCCCGGGGCGGGCTCTGCTTTTCGTTTTGCGGCATTCATGACTCGAGCCTCCTTGCGCGAGTTGCCGAGGCCGGGGGGGACGCTACCAGATATCGACGGCCGTTTCCAATTCGACACCCAACCGTTGCAGGACACTCTCCCGCAGATAGTCGATCAGGCCCAGCACGTCTCGGCTGGTCGCGTTTTCGCCCGCCACCGCGTAGTTCACATTCCGATCGCACAATTCCACCCCGCCGACGCGCGTGGCGTGCAACCCCGCCTGGTCGATCAAGCTGGCCGCACTGATTCCTCCCGGGTCCTTGAACAACATCGTCGTGCGTTGGTCGCGCATCGGCTGTGCGGCCTTGTTCACGATCCACAGCTTCTGCATTCGCTTGGTCAGTTCCAGCGGGTCGGCCGGTTCGAGTTCGAACCGCGCTTCGAGAATCGCCAACTCGTCCAGACTGCTCTCCCGATACGCAAACAACAGGTCGCTCCGCGAACGCTCCGCGATCTCGCCGGCATGGGTCAGGACCGTGGCGGATTGGGTGCAATGCCCAATGTCCGTGCCGTGACAGGCGGCGTTGCCGTGCAAGGCGCCACCGACCGTGCCGGGGATGCCCGCCAGCTGTTCCAAGCCACCCAGTCCTTCGCGAACGGCCACCGAAATCGCGTGCGACAGTTTCGCTCCGCCGCCCACCTGGAGCCCGCCACCGACCGCCGTGACCTGGGCGAATTGGGCCGCGGACAGGTGGATCACCAACCCGGCGACGCCTTCGTCACGGACCAGGATGTTCGAGCCACCGCCCAGCAACCTGACGGGCAAGTCCTCCTCGCGACAGCGTCTGACCAACTGGGCCAGTTCGTCCACGTTCGTAGGCTCGGCAAAATACTCGGCCTCGCCACCCAAACGCAGCCAAGTGTACGGCGCCAACGATTCACGGTCGCGAAGGATGTGTTCAAACCCACTTTGGAAAGACATGATGGCTCGCTTCCTGAACAAGAAATAGCCCTGGTGCATCGGATCATAGGGGCCTGCGGCTTGGGTGTCAATGCAAAGCACGCAAACTGGGGCAGTGTGGGAAAGTCGGCAAAGATCAGATCGCGATCGGGGGGCCTTGATCAGACGGCTGCGCACCGAAACCCGAAGCGCCAGCGAGAGGGTCGCCCGAAGCGCCAGCGAGAGGGCCGCCCCACTCGCTGGCGCTTCGGGTTCCTGTCGCCACTGCTAGCGTACTTTCGCAGCACGCCGATCAACGCAGCGCTCAAGGCTTGGTCCCGCTCTCCTGCGGGCTCCCTGCCTGCGTCGGCCCTGGTGGCTCGTTCCAGTATTCGTACCCCGGAACGTCCAACCGGAGGCGAAACACGGCCTCCTTGGCGGCGACGGTTGTGTATAAGTAAGGGCCGTGGAAATGGCAATTGGTGGCCTGGGCGCCTCCCGCACTGTACTGCCTCAAGAGCTTGCCGGAGGGCACCTCGACGACGTTCACCACACCACCGACCCACATGGCGATGTACAGCCGGCCCAATGTGTCGAAGACGAACCCGTCCGGCGCGAATTTGCCGCCCAACACGTCGCCCTGCGTGTCCGGCGGAAAATCGATCAGCACCCGCTGGTTGCTGACCTCGCCCGTCGCCAAGTCCAGGTCGAAGAGCAACAGGCGAAACCGATCGCTTTCCCCGACACACAGGTAGCGTTGATTGGGGGCGACGCCAATGCCGTTGGGATAGGCCAAACCCTCGGCGAGCTTGGTCGTTTTCTTGGTGCCGATGTCATACCGGTACACCGCGCCGACGGGATTCTGGGCCGAAGAAGTCCCGGGATCCGTGAAATAGATGTTGCCCAACTGATCCAGCGCCACGTCATTCAAAGAGCTGAACCGGGTGCCCTCGAAGCGGTCCGCCAGGACCTCGACCTGCCGCCCGTCCGCCGAGATCCGCAGCAGGCGTCCGCCGCCGGCATCGGCGGCGATCAGCCGGCCTTCGCTGTCGATCTTCAGTCCGTTGGCTTGGACCTTACCGCCCTCGAGGGGTGCGGCCTGCTTCAGGTCGCACCAGATCGAGGCGGTGCCGTCCGGCGAAATCCGGCCAATCGTGCCCAGTTCGCGATAATTGACGACGAACAGGTTGCCTTGGGCATCGAGTGCTGGACCTTCGGCGAACGCAAAGCCTGTGGCGTACAACTGGGGCGCCACGGAATTCGATGCCGGCAGATCTTCGCCAGCCGGGACGGCAGGGACCGGGGCCAGACTGCCAAGCAACAGGATCAAGGCGGTCCAAGACGGTTGGATGCGCGGTCGTCGCGACCTCGTGCGCTTCATGTCGGAACCTCCGGTCGGGGCTCGAAAATCAGGGGTTGGTCACTCGCCGGGTCACCGACACGAGCGGTGACTTTGCCTTCGATCAGGTCCTCAATCACGCGGCCGACGACATCGGCCCGCCAGCCGATGGCCAAGGCGGGGGGCTGGACGGATCCCGGGGCCGCCAGATGAAAGGCGATCAGGTCGCGGACGTCTTCGACGGTTCCGACCAAGCTGGGCGCGACCTGCTGGGCGCGGCACACACTGGCCAAGGCGGTCGCCAGGAATTGGCCCAGCAGATTGAATTGCAACCGGTTCACCGTGCGGCTCAGCGGCGGCGGACACGCTTCGTCCGGAACTTCCAAACCGCGGCGAATCGCCGCCGCGATGGCGGCCAGTTGCCGTTCCAGGCCACGATGGTTCAGGCCGCGGATCGCCTGGATGCGATGGATGTCGTCCGTCTCGCCGCGGGCCAGTTCGGCAATCAGATCGTCCCGCAGGATGCGGCGGGCCGGGCAGTTGCGCCGCCGGGCCTCGCTGTCCCGCCACAGCCACAGTTCCCGGGCGATGGCCAGAGCGCGGGGGCCCAGATTGGAAGTCCCAGCCAACCGCCGCCAGCGATCCTGGAACTCGGCCGTCTCGACCGCGGTCTGCCAGTCCTCCAATTCCGTGGCCAGCCACTCGAGCCGCCCCAGAGCCTCCAGCCGTTGGCTGAGGAGATCCCGCAGGGGTTCCAGATGGAGGACGTCCTGCAGCGCGTATTCGAGCTGGCGGTGCGACAAGGGCCGCCGCCGCCAATCGGTGCGGGTTTCTCCCTTCCTCAAGTTCCTGCCCAGCAGCTTTGTGACCAGCGTGCCGTACGCGGCCGGATACTCGAGCCCGATCAACCCGGCCGCGATCTGCAGGTCGAACAGCGCGGCCGGCCGCCGGCCGATCGCTTGCAGGCAGAAGCACAGCTCGTGGCGCCCCGCATGGACGATCACCTCCCGGCCCGGTTCCGTCAGCAGTTGCCAGAACGGCTCCAGATCGTCGATCTCCAGCGGATCGATCACGGCCAACCGCCCGCCGGCCGCGACCTGGATCAGGCATAGTTCCGGCCGATAGCTGTCCTCCGAGACGAATTCCGTATCGAAGGCAATGCAGCCCGCCGCGGCAATCTCGCTGCAGAAATGTACTAACTTTCGGTGATCGTCAAGATAGTCGTATTTCACGCGCACGATGATATCGGATGCGGCGGGCGTTTTCCAGTCGCCTGGAGCAAACCGGGCCTCTTTCCCGGTCCGGGCGGCAAAGCGTAGAATAGGGCCGCGCAGGACACCACCCACCTCGGATCCTCAGGTATGACCGGATTGCTGGTCAGTGTACGAAACGGACAGGAAGCACGGCTGGCGCTGGCGGGCGGCGCGAACCTGATCGACGTCAAGGAGCCGAGCCGGGGAGCGTTGGGGGCGGCCGCTCCGGCAGCCTGGGAGGAGGTCCTGGACGCCGTGGCCGGAGCCGTCCCGGCCAGCGTCGCGTTGGGCGAGGTCAGCGCGTCCCGGGATTCGGCCCCCGCTGAACCGCTCGCTCGATTCCAGTATGCCAAGTGGGGGCTGGCCCATTGCCAACGTCGCGCCGACTGGCTGGCGCGGTGGGCCGAACGATTGAGCGGATTGCCTCCGGGGGTGACCCCGGTGGCGGTCGTCTATGCGGATTGGTCCCACGCCGAATCTCCGCTGCCGGAGCGGATTATCGAGGCGGCAGCCGGACTGGGGTGCGGCGCGGTGCTATTCGACACGTTTGGCAAGCAGCACGGCGGGTTGCTCGATCACCTGAGCGTCATGCAACTTGACCAGCTGGCCAACATCGCCCGCCGCGACGAGCTGCAAGTCGTGTTCGGCGGCGGCTTGAACCCGGCGACCATTCCCCGTGTGTTGCCCCTGCAACCGGACTATGTCGCGGTCCGTGGCGCCGTGTGCCGCCGCGCCCGGACGGGCGAACTGGACGCCGCGTTGGTTCGCCAACTGCGGGCCGTAGTGCGGCAGGTTTAGTGCGGCAGGTTGCTTGACTTGTCCGCTCGGCAAGCCGATACTGACGAAAGTGACAGGAGGCTTGCCGTGCCTAGATCGGTGATCGAAGCGGTGAAAATGGGCCAATGGGATTTTGAACCGGACGACCAGGAAGCGACCGCTTTCGAGGCCACCCGGGCGATGCCGGGAACGGACGAGAAGTTGGTCGTGATGGCGGACCGGGTGCGGCAGGGGATGCCGCTGTGGCACCCGGCGGATCGCCGGACGTACGACGGCACGGAGTAGATCGAATCGTGTTTCCTGCGTGCCCCAAGAGCATCTCGAAGGGGGACTCGTGTTGAGGTTTCTCCGGCGTCGCACCAGCGGACCACGCCGCGACGGCTGCGGGTTCGTCCTGCTGACCTTTCTGTTTTCCTGCCTCTTCCTGGTTCTGAACAGCGCCTTGGTCAGCCGATTTGTTCCGCCGCTGCTGGATGCAGGCCCCGCTTGGCTGGCGCGTCCTGGTGTCGTCCAGGCTACGCTGTTCAGCGGCCCGGTGGTCTTGGTCTTTGTCGAGTGGTGGCTGGTCGACATGGTCGTCGAGCTGGTCTCGCCACGGGACTAGGCACTGCGGTGGATGCACAGCAGGCAGCGGTCGTCCGACTGGGGATGATGCCCGACGAAGCGGTCCACGTCGTCAATGATCCGCCGGCCGATCTCGGCGGCCGAATCGCTGGGCAACCGCAATTGGGTGATCAACCGCTCCAATCCGTACTGCCCCCAGCCGCCGCACTGCGCCTCGGTGATCCCGTCGCTGACCAGCACGAGCGCCGCTCCGGGCTCGATCTCCAACCGGGTCTGGGCGTACGACTGGTGGGGAGCCAGCCCCAGGGGCAACCCCGCCTCGGCGTCGCCAATCTCGACGACGCTGCCGTCCCGGCGGCGGAGCAGCGGCCGGAGATGTCCCGCATTGACGATGGACATGTGGTGGTCGGACAGGTCGAGCATCGCCAGGACCATCGTCACAAAGGTCCCATCGGGGTTGCGCCGCGAGAACCGCTGATTCACTTGGTTCAGGACTTGAACCGGATCCGGCTCGGTCCCCAGCGAGGCTTCCAAGGCGCTGGCCACCTTGACCATCAGCAAGGCGGCCGGCACGCCTTTGCCCGACACGTCGCCCACGACCAGGGCCAGCCGATTGCCGTCCAACGGCAAGTAGTCGTAATAGTCCCCACCGACAAACTTGGCGGGCGCATAATAGTCGAAGAACTTGTAGCCCGCGATGTGCGGAGGCTCGCTGGGCAACAGTTCGACCTGGATCTGCTGGGCCAGCTTCAGTTCGATCTCCAGCGAACGCTCGCGGAGCGCTGCCTCGTGCAAAATGGCGTTCTCCAGCACGACCGAGATCTGAAACGCGACCGTCGTCAACAGGTCCAAATCCTCGCTGCGGAAATGGAACTCGCTGCCCAACGCGTCCAACTGAATGGCGCCCAGCATCCGGCTTTCCATGTCCATTAGGGGAGCCGACATGACCAGCCCCTGATCCGAGACGACGGCTTTTCCGGAGGCCAGGACGTCTTTGATTATCTTGCCGGGCGGACCGCCCTCGCTGGTGCGTGGGCTGCCGCGCTGCCGCATCCGCACCATCGTGGGCCGGCCGGGGCCCGTGTCGCAGAGCATGACCAACGCCCGATCAGCCTGACTGTACAGGGCCAGCAGACGTTCCAGGATGCCGGGCAACAGCTCCCCCAGGGTGACCGTCTTCCGCAGGTCCTGGGCGAGCTTCATGAGGGCCATCAGCTTGTCCCGCGGACGAGCGTCGGTCCGCGTCAGCCACGAGGTCGACGAGCCGTCCAGAACGGACGTGACGGCCGAACTCTCCGGCGTCAACGAACTGGGCTCCTCCTCCAGCGCACAGGCGCAAGTCACCGCGGACTCGTCCTGGTACAGAAACGTATAGCCGCAGACCTCGATCCGGTCCCGATGGTGCAGCGCGGCCGGGGCATGCGGCTTGAGCCGCACCCCGTTCACGAACGTCCCCGCTTTGCTCTGCTGGTCCGTCAGCGTCAGCCCCTGCTCCCCGCTGGCCAGGCTCGCGTGCGTCCGGCTGACGCAGGGATGGCTCAGGTGGATCGCGCACGTCCGCTCGTCCCGCCCCACCAAGATGCTGGACTTGTCGGGCGATGCCCCCAGCCCCTCCAAGTCATACTCCCGGGGCGCCCCGGGGCCTTTGACCAAGCGCAGTCGTGGCATGGCCTGCCCTCCTGTTGCGACGCAGATCAGATCCACAATCGTCAATATAGAGCAAACCGGCCGGCGATGCCATGCACCGGACGTCGCCTGCCGCGGCTCCCGCTTTTCGGGCACGGCTGCCTGGGCGGCGGGCGATGACGAGGTTTCCCGGCGGCCCAATGCGGGCACGAGACGAGTGGCCTGGGTGTCGTAAGCTGTGTCACAAATGGAGCTTGCGACAATTGGCCCGGGCGTGGGGCGACAGGGCTCGCCGGTTGTGGCACGAACTTTGCACCCCGGACGGTGTCTGGTTATGCGCTGACCGAAGTCTTTTGCTGAAGGGGAGGGCGAGCGATGGTGGTGAAGAGTATCGACCGAACGGTGGACTGTGCTCTAGAAGAAACGCTGGACTACGGATTCGACTCCTACGAAGCGGACGGGCCGTACGACTTCGAGGCGGGACTGGAAGGCAGCGAGCTGGCGATCTGGCCGCGCGGCGAAGGCGACAGCGCAGACCTGCAGCCCGCTCCAGGCCGTTGTCGCCGTGTCTCTCACGACTGGTAATCCTGTCTTGCCACAGGGCCTCTCCACCCCTGGGGCCACGGACGGTTAGAATCACGATCTGCAGCTGCCGGGTTCGGACCGCCAATGGTCGGCGACCGTCCGGCAATTGCTTGAGACCATGCTCAACAGGAGATCGTGACAATGTCTCAGCCTTCGATGGTGCCCAAGCGTGTGTGGAGCGTCTGCCTCGCCGCGGCCGTTCTGGCCGGCCCACAGTTTTCGAAAGCCGCAGAGTCAGCGGACTCAGCGCCGGAATCCCCACAACAGCGGGACGCACGGTTGCAGTGGTGGCGGGAAGCCCGGTTCGGCATGTTTGTCCACTGGGGGCTGTATTCGGGATTGGCCGGCACCTGGGATGGCAAGCCGGTGGGCACCCAAGGCGGCATGGAGTGGATCCAGCAGCGTGTGAAAGTGGACACCGACACCTACGCCAAGCACGCCATCCCGCGGTTCCAGCCCACGCCGGATTTCGCTCGCCAATGGGCCCGCTTGGCCAAGGAAGCCGGCTGCCGATACGTCGTGTTCACGTCAAAGCACCACGAGGGCTTTGCCCTGCATGACTCACAGGTGGGTGACTACAACGCCGGCGCGGTGCTGCACCGGGATCTGGTCAAGGAGATCGTCGACGCGGTGCGGGCCGAAGGGCTGAAAGTCGGCTTCTACCATTCCGTCATCGACTGGCACCACGACCAATACGCCTACGCCTCGTCGAAACAGCTGCCGCATCCGCTGCGCGGCCAGCCGTACCCGAACGGCGAGCGCGACCATGCCAAGTACGTCGCCTATCTGCACGCCCAAGTCAACGAGTTGGTCTCCAATTACGGTCCCGTAGACATTTTGTGGTGGGATTACAGCTCGCAGGATTTTCAGGGCGAGCAGGCGTGGCGGGCGTTCGAGCTGATGAAGCTGGTCCGGACCAAGCAGCCGGCCATCATCATGAACAACCGTTTGTTCCGCATCCCCGAAGCGGGCTTTACCGGCATGGGCACGGCCGCCATCGCCCCGCAAATGGACCCGAAATACGGTGATTTCATCACGCCGGAACAGCACATCCCAGCGACCGGAATGCCGGGCGTGGATTGGGAAACGTGCATGACGATGAACACGACGTGGGGCTACAGCGAGCACGACCACGCGTGGAAATCGGACGAAACGCTGATCCGCAACTTGATCGACATCGCCAGCAAGGGCGGGAATTACCTGCTGAACATCGGCCCCAAGGGCGATGGCAGCGTGCCGGAGGAGAGCGTCCAATCCCTGCGCGCGATCGGGGCCTGGATGAAGGTCAACGGCGAGTCGATCATTGGGACTACCGCCAGCCCGTTTGACAAACCGGCTTGGGGCCGCTGTACGCAGAAGGTCCTGCCGGACGCCAAGACCCGACTGTACCTGCACGTCTTCGACTGGCCCGCCGACGGGCGGTTGATGGTCCCCGGCGTAACGAGCAAGCCGCACAAGGTGTCGCTGCTGGCCGACAGCCGCGGGTTAGACGCCGCGATCGTGGACGGGCAGCTGGCGATCACTCTGCCGGCCGAAATGCCCGACAAGATCGCCACCGTCGTGGCAGTGGACCGGTAACAGGACGATTGCCAGGATCATGGGGTGCAAAATCATGGCGAAGGAATGGGCCCCCCAGGCACTTCCGGCATGATTTTGCCCCCACCTGATTTACCACGGGGAGTTCGATTCCAACAGCAGTTCGTGGCTCGTTCGCCCCCGTTGCTGCGCTGCCGCGGGGCCCGCTCAGTCGCCGCGGCCGCCGTGGCGGCGGCCACCAGTTCGCGGCTTGGGGGCGTTGAGGGTGGGACGCGAAGTGATCAGCCGGAGGCGGTTGGGGCCCAGCAACTCGTCGACGCGCCGCCACAGTTCAGGCGTGATGTCCACCCGCAGCCGCCGCGACTTCAAGCGGACGGCGCCGGCCTCGCCCAGCGACAGATGGACCTGCAATTCTCCCTGCCCCGGATAACCGCGGACGATCTCGTGGACCTTCTTCAAGGTGTCCGCGTCGCCGTGGGCGTCGTCCAGGCAGATGATCAGCCCGCTGGTGTACCGTTTGTCCAACTCGTCGAACGGAATCAAGTCGTTAACGATCAAGTTCGCTTCGTCCCCGCCGCGGCGGTCGATGGCGCCGCGCACGACCAGGACCGCGTCCGCCTGGACCAGCTGTTCGTGCTTGGCGAAATCCTCCGGCCAGATGATGCAGCGGATCGTGCCCGCCGTATCTTCCAGGTCGAAGTTCGCGTACTTCGTGGCGGTGGAACCGGGACGCGGCTTCTTGGTGTGCGCGAACTTGATCGCCGACAGCATCCCGCCCAGCAGCACCTCGCCGCGCTCGGGGACTTTGGGGATATCCGCCGTCGTGTGCGTGCAGAACTGGGTCAGCTTGGCGGCGTATTCGGCTAACGGATGGCTCGAACGATAGAACCCCAAGACCTCCTTCTCCATCAACAGCCGCTCCTTTTCCGGGAGCTCGGGGATATCCGGCAGGCTGACGACGGGCGATTCCTGCTCCTCGGCGACGTCCCCGAACAGGCTCTTCTGACCGCGGCGGCGATCCTTCAGGGCGGACGCCCCCGCCTGGAGAGCGCGATCGATCGCGGCCAGCAGTTGGGCGCGCCGGGCGCCGAACGAGTCCATCGCGCCGGCTTTGATCAGGGTCTCGATCGCCGCCTTGTTACAGTGCGTCACGTCCACGCGTTCGCAGAAATCGAACAGGTCCTTGAACGGCCCGCCTTTCTTGCGGGCCGAGGCGACCGCCTCGCCCGCCGAACCGCCGCAGCTCTTGATCGCGGACAGGGCGAAGTAGATCTTGCCGTCGCGGACCGAAAAGTCGACCTCGGAGCTGTTCACATCCGGCCGCACGACCTCGATGCCCATCCGGTCGCAGTCCTCCATGTGCTCGACCAACTGGTCCTTCTTCTTGAAATTCCGCCCGGGGATGTCGCCGGACAACAGGGCCGCCATGAACTCGACGGGATAATGGGTCTTGAGGTACGCCGTTTGATACGCGATCAGGGCGTAGGCGGTCGAGTGCGAGTTGTGGACGATCAGACCGTCGGCCACAAAGTTGTGATCGTCGGCAACCGTCAAGTCGTAGGTGTCCTGGATGCCGCGCGGCTCGATCGAGACGACGGTGTCCCAGTAGATATCGGAGTCGGCGATGGCTTCACGTCCGGCAGGCATGGCCGTCAGGTGTTCCCGCAGGCGGCGGACGTCGTCATCGCGGCCGATCACGTGGGGCAGGATGCGATCAGCAAAATGTTGCACGGAGTCTTCGCCGATCAGGTGGACCGTGAAGCCGGTCCGCAGTTCCGTTTCTTCCCGGTAGCGATACTTGAAGCTCTTGGTGTGCAGGCGACTGACGATGCCCAGCCGGACGAGCAACGCCTGGACGTCGCGGGCCAACTGCTCCGAACTGGTCGCGTAGAACGGCACCTGGGGGCCACCCACATGTCCATCACCGGACCACAGCCGTCCCAAGAACAGTTCCAGGTCCGCGTCGACCAAGGCAAAGACTTCGGTCGGTACGTGTTTTTCGGCGGCCTTGCGGCCGAGGATGCCGAGTTGCTCGGCCCAGCGATAGGCGCCGCTGCGCGTCTTGGGGGCCGCGACGGCGGTGGCCGTATTGTCTCCGGCCGTGGCGTTCCAGGGCGTCTGCCCTTTCCGGAAACGCGTATCGCGTCCCGTGCTTACGCACACCTCCCACCGGTATTCGTCTCCGCGCCGGTCGACGCGGCCGACCGAGTCCGGAAAACACTCGACCGCTACGCGGAAATCGTCGATCGCGGCGGGACTGTTGTTGAAGAAATACAGACAGGTGGGATGACAGGTATTGCCTTCGGCCAGCAAGTGCGCCAGGACGATGACCTCATGCCGTGGCCAGCGAATCCCACCGCTGACCTGCAGCTGCCGCGGCACGGCGATTCGGTCGCCGGGCTGGAGATCTGCCAGGTTGGTCCACCCGGAGAACGTCCGCAACGGATGGTTCGCGGTGGCGGTGATGCGGTGGCCCAATCGTGTCGTCAATTCATAGACTCGCTTGCGGCCGTTCCAGACGACGTCGGTCACCGGCTGTGCGCACAGTTTGCCGTCCTTGCCCAGCGCATGGATCGTGAACGGTCGGCGCTGATGAAACAAGTCTTCGACCGTCGTGCGCTCGCCGGTTTCGGCGTCGACGATCACCGTGCTGCCCACGACACACTTGTTAAACCCGTAGCCCGCAAATTTCTCGATCAGGCTCCAGACTTCCTGGGCGTCGTTGCGGCCCAGGCCCTTGGCCATCGCGCCCTCGATGAACTTCTCGTGGTTGGCGGCGATGTCCTTTTCTTTCTTCTTGCTGATCGCTTTGATGCACGAATAGGCTTTGGCCAGTTCGATGCCGCCCAGGCGGTTGATGATCCGCATCACCTGCTCCTGGTAGACCATCACACCGTTGGTCTCGCCCAGGACGTCCTGCAGCACGGGATGCTTGTACTCCGGCTGCTTGCGGCCGTGCTTGACCGCCACGTAGTCTTCGACCATGCCGCCTTCCAGCGGCCCCGGCCGGTACAGGGCGTTGGTGGCGATGATGTCGGCAAAGCGGTCCGGCTTCATCTTCTGCAGCAAGTCGCGGATCCCGCCGCTTTCCAGCTGGAACACGCCCTTGGTCTCGCCGCGCTGCAGCAAGGCGTAGGTCTCGCGGTCGTCCAGCGGGAACTTCTGCGGGTCGATCCGCTGGCCCGTCGTCTGCTCGATCAAGTCCACCGTGGTGCGGAGGATCGTCAAGTTGCGGAGGCCCAGGAAGTCCATTTTCAGCAGGCCGGCCCGCTCGACGTCGCCCATCGACCACTGGGTGATCACGTCTTCCTTGCCGGACACGCGGCACAGCGGGACGTATTCGGTCAGCGCCTGGTCGGCGATCACCACGGCGGCGGCGTGCGTGCCGACGTTCCGCGCCAAGCCCTCGATCTTGCGGGCCAGGTCGATGACTTCCCGGATTTCGCCGTCCGCCTCGTAGACCTTGCGCAGGTCCTCGCTCTTCTCCAACGCCTTGTCCAGCGTGATGTGCAAATCTTCCGGCACCATCGCCGTGATCTCGTTGACGCGGGCCAGCGGAATGTTCAGGGCCCGGCCCACGTCCTTGATCGCCGCCCGGGCCGCCAAGGTCCCGAACGTGCCGATCTGGGCGACGTTGTCCTCGCCGTACTTGTCCTTGACATAGCGAATGACCTCGCCGCGGCGCTCCTTGCAAAAGTCGATATCGATATCGGGCGCTTCCTTGCGGCTTTCGTCCAGGAACCGCTCGAACAGCAAGTCATACCGGATCGGGCAGACGTGGCTCAAATACAACGCGTACGAGACCAACGCGCCCACGCCGCTGCCGCGGGCCGTGGCCGGCACGCCCATTTCCCGCGCCTTGTGGACAAAATCCCAGACGATCAGAAAGTAGTTGGGAAAACCGAGTTTGCCGATCACGCCCAATTCGCGGTCCAAGCGGTCCATCACGACTTGGGACAGCTGGCCATTGGGCCGCATCTCCTGGTCGTCGGCGTAGCGCTCGTGCAGGCCCTTCAGGCACAAATCGCGGAGGAACTGTTCAGGCGTTTTGCCTTCCGGCAGCGGGGCATAGACCGGAAAGTGGCGTTTGCCCAGTTCCAGGTCGATGTCCACCGAATCGGCGATCTGCTGGCTGCGGGACACGGCGTCTTCCAAGCCGGGAAAGCAGTCGTACATCTCGTCGGGGCTGCGGAGATAGTACTGGTTGCCGTCCATCCGCATGCGGTTCGCGTCGGTGCGGAACTTGCCGGTGTTGATGCACAACATCACGTCCTGGGCTTCCGCGTCGTCCGCCGCGACGTAGTGGCAGTCGCTGGTCGCGACCAGCGGGATCTCGAGTTCCCGGGCCAGATCCACGGCCGAATCCAAGGCCAGCCGCTGGACGTCGACGCCGTTGTTCATGATCTCGATGAAGTAGCGGTCGCCGAACAGGTCGTGAAACCATTCGGCGACTTCGCGGGCCTCTTTCAGCGCGTCCTCGGCCCCGTGGCCGCGGAGCAGCGCCCGGTTCAATTCGCTGGACACGCAGCCGCTCAAGCAGATGATGCCCTCGTGATGCCGCCGCAACAACTCCTTGTCGATCCGCGGCTTGAAGTAGAAGCCTTCGAGGTAGGCCGACGAAGCCATCTTGAGCAGGTTCTTGAAGCCCGTCCGGTTCTGGCACAGCAGCGTCAGGTGGTAGCTGGCCTCCTTCATATTGCTGGCCGCCTTCTCGGTGCGGCTGCCGGGCGCGATGTAAGCCTCGTACCCGATGATGGGCTTGACGCCAGCGTCCTTGGCCTTCTTGTAGAATTCCAGAGCGCCGTGCAGGTTACCGTGGTCGGTCAACGCCAGGGCGTTCATGCCCTGGTCCCGAGCCCGCTCGACCAAGCGGTCGATCGAACCAGCTCCGTCCAGCAGGCTGTAATGGCTATGGCAATGCAGATGCGCAAATGGCTTGGTCATGGCTACGATCCGTCGCGCGAAAGGTGGGGATCCTGACGGTTTGCGAACCGTTGATTTTATGCCAGATCGGCCGCCTGCCAACCGGAGGCAGCGCGGAATAAGAAAATCACGGTGGGTAGAATCAGGAGACCGAACATAGTTGCTTCCTTGCGGCGGGTGTGCGAAAATGCAGGTAATGTTTGGCGGCCAGGCGCCGCGGAAGGCTCGACCGCCCGTCCCATCGCTGGTCAACCCCAAAAGGTGGCTGATCTCAACCGCTTCCCGTGAAGGAGACCTGGTCATGAGCGAACACAAGATTCTCTTTCCCACGGATTTCTCGCACACCGGCGACGCGGCCCTGGAGTTGGCGACTTCGCTTGCCCGGGAACGCGGGGGCAAGCTGCTGATCGTCCACGTCGAAGAGCCGCCGGCGGCCTACGGGGCTGGCGAGATGTACTACGGCATGCCGGATCCCGTGACGGAAGACCTGCGCAAGATGCTGGAACAGGTGGCTCCTGCGGATCCCACGATTCCCTGCGAACGGCGGCTGATTACCGGCGATCCCGCGACGGCCATTTCGCGGCTGGCCCAGGAGGAGGGCGTCGAGCTGATTGTCATGGGGACGCATGGCCGCACGGGCTTGCTGCGGCTGCTGATGGGCAGCGTGGCCGAAGCGGTCGTGCGCCGCGCCCCCTGCCCCGTGCTGACGTTGCGGCAGCCGGGCGAACCCGCGGCTGCGCCCACGCCGATGCAGCCGGGGGAAGCGTGAGACTCGGCACCTGGAACTTTGGTACCCGCCGCGCGTCTAACCCACTTGGCCGCTACTTTCCGCCCGGGATGGCCCGGGCCGGGACTGGACAGCCGGCGGCTGGGCACAAGAATGATATAGACGCACAGCCAGCTCATCCGTTGGTGCGCCGCTCTTCGATACTTCTGCGTCACGCGAGGCCAGGATGGAAATCCAGGAAAGCTTGAACGAAATCCTCCATTCCAGGGACGAGTTCGGCCGGATGTTTTATGAACAGTTCCTCGAGTCGTATCCGGAATTGAGGCACCATTTCCTGCATGTCGACATGAAGCGGCAGGCGATCATCCTGACCACGGCCCTGATGATCATCGAGCGGTTCTACGTCCAGCCGACGCCCGCGATCGAACTGTACATGCGGTACCTGGGCACCAAGCATCACGGGATGAACGTGGGCACGGGGGAATATCCCAAGTTCTTTGCCGCCATGTTTCACACACTCCAGCGGTTCCACGGCGACCGCTGGAATCCGGAATTGGAGCGACAGTGGCGAGGCGCGTTCGACCGCACGACGTCGGCCATGTTCGAGGGCTATGTGGAACACGTCCAGGTGTGACGAACAGGCGCCGTCCTTGATGAGCCCGCCCTAATCGCCGCGTCCGCTTGGGGGCGCCGCCCAATCCACGATTTCCGCGACGCCCTGCGCCGTTTCCAGGCGAGTGCCGGGCGCGTCAAAGCCGCGGCGCAGATAGCCCAAGGCCAGGACCGCCCCGGCGCGGGGCGACCACACGGCGGACGTGACGCGGAACACCGCTTGCCCGGCGACCGTCAATTCCTGGCCCGGCTGCAGCATTTCGGACCCGTGCCAGCGAAGGCCGGCCAACTTCCGATTGACGTGCCCCAGCGAGTCGATCCGCGCGACCGTCTCTTGGCCCAGGTAGCAGCCCTTCCGAAAACTGATCGCCCGGGCGTCGCGATTCACCTCTTGCGGCAGACAGTCGGCCTGGATGTCTCGCCCGTACAGCGGAAAGCCGGCTTCGACGCGGACGATGTCGAAGATCTCTGCGCTGACGAGCCGAACGCTGGCCCCGTCCAACTGCCGCTGGACTTCCGCCTGCCGCTCGGACGGGCAACTCACCAGGAACGCCGGCACGTTGGCCAGCGGTACGCGGCGCACCGAGACGGGAACGCCCGCCAGGTCGCCTGTCTGGTGTGCCAGCATGTCCGCAGGCAAGGCAGCGCCGGTCAGTCCGGCCAGGACCGACTCCGACCGCGGGCCGGCGACGAACCATTCGGCGACGCGGGCCTGCAAGATGTCGAATTGGACATCTTCCCGGATGACGTACCGCTCCAGATGCCCCAGGATGGCCTCGGCCTGGCCGGGGGACGTCTCCAGGGTCAGATCCTGGTCGCCGCAGAACACGAAGACGTGGCCCAGCACCTTGCCCTGGACGCTGGTCAGGAAGGCTTCGCAGCCGCCCCCGGATTTCAGCCGCTTGATGTCGTTGGTGCAGAACCCATGCAGGAACTTGACGCGATCCGCACCCGTGATGCGGACTTGGGTGCGGTCGCTGACGTCGACGCAACCCGCCCCGTAGGACAAGGCCGAGTACTGTTCCAACGCTTCGGGACTCAGCGGCGATTGCATCATAACCTCGATTCTTCCTCGACGGCCACACCGGCCCGGTGGGCATCGGCCAACAGCAAGAACGAATCGAACTGCTGGCACAGATGCTCGACTTCGTGCTCGTCCTCGACGTAGCCCACGCCCAATTCCTCGACCGTTTCGCCGTCCAGGCCGCTGATCAGGTACACCTGCGTCCGGTCCCGCGCCTCGACCAACAACGACGCCGAGACGGCATCCGGCGAACGGGCGCGGCGGATCTCGCGGAGCGTTTCCGGAGCGTCGTTCGAGCCGGCCAGCAGCTGCAGGGCCGGGCCGGTGGGGCCACGCAGATCCGTGCACAGCAGAATGACGCCGTCGTCGGCCACCGCGGCCAGGGCGGCGGACAACGCGCGGGCAAAGTTCTCCCAAGTCTGCGCCTCGCGGCCTCCGCCAATGGTGGCGACGACCAGTCCGGCCCGCCGCGGCATCCGGCACAGCCAGGCGGCTTCGCACAGTCGGCGGCCGCGCTTGGCGACCGCGGCGGGATTGCCGGCCAGTGCGTGCAACAGCGAATCGCCGTGGCCCGGCACCAGCTGCAGGACAATCTGAATCCCCAGCAGCCAAGCCGCCTCTTCGGCTTCCTCGCGGCGCCGCTTTCGCTGCACAGACACCCGGGCCGAATCGGCCGTTTGGAACCGCTCGCGCGTCTTGGTGTCCGAAAACGTGGGAAACAGCCCGCCGTGAACTCCCAGTCGCGCCAGCGTGTGCCGCGGTCGAAGACACCCGATCGGAATGACCAGGTCGGCGTCGAACAACTGCCGGTGCACGTAGATTGGCCGGTTCTCCTTCGAGGCCGCCAGGTAGCTTAGCTCGCGCGAGTCTTGCGGATCATGTTCGATCACGCGGACCGCCGCGGCGACCTCGGGCAGCAGGGCAGCGGTTGCGTGCCGCTCGCCCCCGCCGTCGCCTTGAGGCGCCAGTAGCAGCGTGATGTCCTCCGGCGAGACATTGCCGCCCAACAGCGTGTGGACGGTCCCGGCCACGACGGCGTCTAAGCGGGGCACGCCGCGATCAATGGCCAGCGTTACGCGGTCCCCAGGAGTGACAGCCCGTTGCAACGCGGGATAGTCCCAGGGATCGGACAGTGCCGCCGCCACCGCCGCCGCGGGGTCGGCGAGCGGCCGGCCACGCGGGCCGCTGAAATCGGCCACCACCGCTTCCTCCGGCAAGTCGATCCGCAATTCGAGGCCATCTCCATACCGTAATCGAATCATGCTGCCGTGGCCTCGTCCAGTTGTCGCCAGAAGTCCGTAGCCTGGCGGAAATCATCCAGCAGGACGTCCGGCTGGGCCCTGGCCAATTCGGCCTTCTCCGGCAAGCCTGTCGCCACCGCGACCGCCTTGGCCCCGATGTGCCGGGCACACTGAATATCCAGTGTCGTGTCCCCGATCACCCACGTCCGGTTCAGGCAAACCGCACCGTTCAACGCCCGACGGGCCGCCGAGAGGGCCTCCTCCGCCACGGCATTTCGCTCCGGAGCCCGTTCCCCGTACCCGCCAAAGGCAAAGTGATGGTCCAGGCCGTAGTGTTGCAGCTTGAGCCGTGCGCCTTCGGCGACGTTTCCCGTCAGCAAACCCAATGCCACATCTGGCCGACCAGCCAACCGGCCCAGTAAGTCCGTAACACCGGGAAGCACCTGCCCCTGGCGTTGGGGCAACTGCTGACGTAAATGCCACAAGTAGGCGTCGCGGAAGCGGTCCCAGTTCTCCTGCGAGTCCTCGACCTGCCGGGCGCGAAACAGGTCTCGCGCAATTCCGCGATCGGTACGTCCGCAAGTGGGGATATGGGCTGGCGGTGGACTGCCAAAGACGTCCAAGAACGCGAGCCGCAACGATTCCAAGCCGGAACCGCCGGTATTGATCAAAGTTCCGTCGATGTCGAATAACAACACGTTCATGATATGGTAATATCCGCGATTTCCGGTTCGAGTCAACAACACGTGTGAGGATGCTCAGGGCATGACGACGCAGCAAGCGGTCATTTTTGATGTCGACGGAGTGCTGGTGGATTCCTATCAGGCCCATTACGACAGTTGGCAACTGGCGTGTCGCGAACACGGCCTGGAAATGACTCAAGATCAGTTCGTGGCGACATTTGGGCGGACCAGTCGGGAGATCATCGTCGAACTGTGGGGCGACCGATTCGGCACGCCGCAGGCGGTCGCCGCTTTGGATGATAGCAAGGAGGCGTTTTTTCGCGATTTGCTGCGCCGCAGTTTTCCCGCGATGGACGGAGCCGCCGAACTGATCCAGGCTCTGCATCAAGCCGGATTCCGCTTGGCCGTCGGCTCGTCCGGGCCGCCCGACAACGTCAATCTGGTCCTGGAGCACCTGAAGTCGCGGGCGTGCTTTGGCGGGGTTGTCACCGCCACGGACGTGAAACGGGGAAAACCGGACCCGCAAGTCTTCTTGCTAGCAGCCGAGCGGATCGGCGTCGCTCCGGCCCGGTGCGTCGTCATCGAGGACGCGCCGGCGGGCGTGGCCGCAGCCCATGCCGCCGGCATGAAGTGCATCGCGATCGCGAGCACGGGCCGCGTGAGGGAATCCCTGGCGGCAGCGGAAGCCATTGTGAACAGCCTGCGGGAACTGAGCCCGGCTCGCATTTCCCGATTGCTGTCGGTTCTCACTTGAACGCAAAGAAGCAACTCGTCCAGCCCGTGCCGCAGCCGAGGTCCAACCGGCGGGAAGGCGTGGGATGCAGCAGCGTGGCGAGTCCGCCGAAGGCCATGAGTGTAGTCGCCGCTCCAGCCTCCGCAGAGGGGATTCTCCCGGCTCATCCCGCGTGCTATCCTGAGGCAGGTTCAGCACCGCTGCCAGTGCATGTCGGCGCCCTGACGTTCAGGTGATCGGGCATCGCGCCGTACGCACTGGACAAGCATTTTCTCGTTCGCCTTGTCTCGGATCCCGTTCCATGTCCATCGTCGTGAGTTGCCGCTGTGGGCAGCGTTTCGCGGCCCAGCCGCACTTGGCGGGCAAACAAGTTGCCTGTCCCGTCTGCGGCCAGGCCCTGCAGGTTCCTCGTCAACCGGCGGCGGCGCCGGCGGCCGCGGCGCGTCCCGCTGCGCCGACCGCCAAAAAGATCCCCGTTGCCTGCCAATGCGGCAGCCAGTTCCTGGCCGAACCGCAGCTGGCCGGGCAACGCGTCGGCTGTCCGAAATGCGGTCAGGCGATCTCGATCCCCGCGTCGGCGGCGGCCAGCCGCAGCGCGGCTGTCGACTTGTCCGCTGATCCCCTGGCCGCTGCCGTGGCCATGCAATCGCGAGCTCCGGCCGCGCCCCGAATCGGTGCGCCGTCGCTGGGGCGAGCCGCACCGACGCGGAGAAAGAAGAAGCCGTTCAATCCCCAGCCGTTCATCGTGGGCGGACTGATCGCCGGCGCAGCCGTCTTGGTGATCGCCTTGGGCATCGGGGCGTTTTACGGGATTCGAGGACTGGTCCGCTCGGTCGGTGGTTCCAGCGGCAGTTCCGGCTGGGAAGAATACACGTCGTCGGAAGGCAAGTTCTCGGTACAGCTGCCGACGGGCATGTTCAGCCGCAAGATCAACGAACAACGTCCGGGTGCCGGACTGACGATGCGCGTCGAGGGCGTCCGGTTCATGGATGGCCGCGAGGCGGGGATTGCGCATGCGCCGTTGAGCGTGCCGATGGACGAGGCGACGTTTCTGAGCCTCACGTCGCAAGAGTTGTCCCGGCAGCATCAAGTGCGGCGTCAACAGGACGTGCAAGTCCAGGGGCATCCGGGAAAGGAACTCGAGTACGAGATCCCGGCGGGGGATGTGGTGTCCCGGTTCTTTCTGGCGGACGGCCGATTCTACGAGGTTACCTGGGCCGCCCGGCGCGGCAAACTGAAGCCCGAGGACTATCAGAAGTTTTTCGAGTCGTTCCGCCTGTTGAGTGCGAACGCCGGGAGCGCCGTCGCGGGCACGCCCGGGGCGACCGCGGGAGCGCCGAACACGCCGGCCCAGTCGGCCCGCGACGACTATGCCGCCGCCCGCCGCTCGTTCCAAACCAAGCTCACGCGCCGCGGTGGACCGCCGCAAGAATGGGACCCGCTGCAGACGCCGCCGGGCGCTCAGCGGATCAGTTACTCGTCCGGCGGTTTGACCCTGGCGGCGCTGGCCGATGCGGCTCCGGCCGACGGACAGAAACGGCCCGGACTGCTGTTCCTGCACGGCGGGTTCGCCCTCGGCGACGGCGACTGGGAAATGGCCCAGCCGTACCGCGACGCGGGCTATGTGGTCCTGATACCGTCCCTGCGCGGCGAGAACGGCCAAGCGGGCGACTTTTCCCTGTACTTCAACGAGGTCGACGACGTGCTGGCAGCCGCCGACGCCCTGGCCCAGTTGCCCTACGTGGACCCGCAGCGAATGTTCGTGGCGGGCCACAGCGCCGGAGGCACACTGGCCGCGCTGGCGGCGATGGCCTCGAACCGGTTTCAAGCCGCAGCGGCCTTGTGCGGCTGCATGGACCAGCGATTGAACGCGGACATCGCCCCCTTCGACACGGCGGACGACGGCGAATTCCGGATCCGTTCGCCGCTGGATTTCGCCGCCAGCTTCCAGTGCCCGACGCGTCTGTACTTCGGCAGCCAGGAGGACTGGGCGCTCACGTCGACTCGCAATACGGCAACCGCAGCGAAGGCCAAGGGACTGGACGTCGAAGCCCTCAGCGTGCCCGGCGATCACTTCACGGCCGTCGATCCGGCCATCCGGCAGTGTCTCGACTTCTTCCGCCAGCACGGCGGAGGCGGGCCCGCGGTCACTCCCTCGGCCGCCCCCGCGGACAACCCGTTCGCTCCGCACGCAGCCGCCTCGGAGCCGTCGGCTCCCTCGTTCCCAGCGCCGCCGTTCGCCCCGCCGCCCGATTTCCCGAGCGTTCCGCCTCCGACGATGCCGCCGTTCGGTCCCCCCGGCAGCCCCGCGCCCGGCGCAGCCGCCTCGGGGCCGGTCGTCATGTTCCAGGTGCTGGGCTACCAGGGCACGGCCGACACGCTGTCCGCCGCACGGCAAGCGCTGGCGGGCTTTGCCTGGGTGGATCCGGGACGCATCGAGATCGATCAGGGGACGGGGACATTGACGGTGGGGCTGCGCGGTTCGTCCGTCAACACCGGCCCCGCCAAGGCAGCGTTACTGCAGGCCGGCTTCCGCATCGGCTGGACGTCCGTCCGCCCCGGCGGTTGACCGGCGGCCGCTACTCGCTGGCCGATCTGGCTCGGCCGGCCCCGATCCGCTCGACGCGGCCGATGGTCAGCAGGATGACCAAAAACCCGATCGGGTACAGCACGCCCGCGGCGACGAACACGGGAACATAGGAAAACCGTTTCACGACCAGGCCCACCAGCTTGGTCGTCAGGAAACCGCTCAGCCCGCCCGCGCAGCCGCACAGCCCGACGACCGTGCCGACCGAACGCGGCGGCAGCAGGTCGCCCGTCAGCGTGATGTAGTTCGTGATCCAGAAGCCGTGCGCGAACATCAGCACGCTCATCAGCAGGACCGCCACATCCATCCGCTGGACGTACATCGAAAAAATGGAAATCGGCGTCAGCAAGGCCGCCACGCCCATCACGGTCTTGCGCGCCGCGCCGATCGACCAGCCCGAGCGGACCAGGCGATCCGAGACCCAGCCGCCCAGCAGGTTGGCCACATCCAGCGTCAGAAAGGGAATCCACGCCAATCGGCCGATATCCGCCAACGTCGCCGAACGCGCTTCGCTCAGGTACTGCGGGATCCAGAACAGGTACAAGTACATCACAGGGTCGAGCAGAAACCGGGTGAGGATCAGTCCCCAGACGGGCCGCAGACGGAGCAGTTCCGGCCAACTCAGAAAGCCGTCCGACTCGTCCTCGACCGGCGCTCCTCCGCGCGCGTCCTCTTCGATAACCGCCAATTCCGCAGCCGAAACGAACGGCGACCGGCGCGGCGGGCGGTAGAAGACCGCCCACAGCAGAACCCACACGGCACCGAACAGGCCGGTGACCAAGAACGCGCCTCGCCAGCCGACATGCCCGACCATCCAGGTCGCCAGCGGCGGGGCCAGCACCGCGCCGATCGCAGCGCCGCCAATGGCAAAGCCAATGGCTCGCGAACGCTGCCGCAGCGGAAACCACTCCAAGGCGGCTTTGGTCACCCCCGGAAAACAGCCGCCTTCGCCCGCGCCCAACAGGAACCGCAGCATCCCCAGGTGCCAGGCGCTGCGAACCCAAGCGTGCGCCGCGCTGGCCACCGTCCACACGGACACGCAGATCAGCATGCCGCGGCGGGTCCCCGCCCAGTCCAGGAACCGCCCGCCGACAGCAAACATGATTGAATAGCTCAGCACGAACGCCGCCACGACGTTCGAGTACTGCTCGCTATCCATCCCCAACTCGTCCGTCACTGTCGGGGCCAACACCGACAGCACCTGCCGGTCGAAAAAGCTCAACGCCGTCCCCAGGAACAACAGCCCCGCAATCCACCAACGAAACGCCGGGACCGTCCAGCCGGAGCCCTGCCGCGGCGCGTGCGGGTCAGGGACTTGGCCGCGGTGGTCGGACGGGATCGAATCTGGCTCTGGCATCGGCGGTCACCTGGGAGAAATGGGCCTGCCCGGATGCTATCACGAGGCGAAGCCGGCAGCAAGTGAACGCCCGACAGAACGAACGGTTCCGTCGCGCCCTTGTGAACCGAACGAATGGCGAACTCGTGCGTTGTCCAAGCTAAGAATGGGAGTTGGGTGGCTGGGGTCGAGCCACGAGGTACGAGTGGCGAGCCCCCAGTTTTTGCCACTGAAGGCTCGCTGCACTCGACCCCAGGCACCCCAAAATTGAGCCTGAACAACGCACTAGTCTGTTGGGGCTTTCCGAGCAGCATGGCACCCTGCAACCGTCGCGATCAACAGGATGAGCGTTGTGGACCAGAGGTCTTCGACGGGAGCGGGATCGCCGCCAAGCCCGTGGTAGTGCATGGCCACAGTCAAGTACCAGCAGAGGACATTCCAAGCGAAGTGGGCGCCGATGGCGGCCAGCAAGCCGTGCCTTCCTAGAGGTTGGGGCCGGAGATCGCCTCGCCGATGTTCAGGGGTTCCCAGGCGTTGGGATAGACGAATCAGTACACCTGGGCGGCCAATCGCGGCGGGCTGGTCGCCTCGCGCAGCACGTAGTCGTGGTCATAGCCTCGGCCGTGCTTGAGTTGCTCGTCCGCCTGGTTGATCCGTTGGCCGATCGCCATGGGCGTGCGGAAGTCGAAGGGCGTGTCCTGAACCAACTGCAACTCGCCGATGGGAATCAGGTCCTTGTCCACGGGCGTGAACCGTTCGGCATGGATCTCCAGCTCGTGGCCGAGGTCGTCGCCGCTGCCCGCCCCAGTCAGGTTGAAACAGGTCTGGTTGGTCAGGTTCACCGGAGTGGCCTTGTCGGTCTTGGCCTGGTAGCCGATGCCAAGACAGCGGCTATTCATCAAACCGTAGGTCACCGTCACGGCCAGCACCACGTCGTCGTACTTCCCGTCACGGTCGCGGGTGAGCACCGACACGATGGTCCCTCCGTAGTTGGTGATCGAGACATGCAGGCCGGTCGCATTGGTCAGCGTGTAGAGATCGACCGGCTCGCCGCCGACTTTGCCGAACGGCTTCACGGTCACGCCCGGTTTGACGGCAGCCGCGCCGACGGCGGTCGAAGCGGGGCGAGTTGCGGGTCGTTCCGCGGTCGGGTTCGTCAGATCCAGAAAATCCTTGACCTTCAAGTAGTAGCCGACGTCCCCCTCGTTGCTGCCGTAGCAGACCACGAAGAAACTGCACCGGGATAGCTGCCCCGCATCCGCGGAAAAGGCCACGCTGGTGATGTCCTTCGACTGGCCGTGCCGAACGGGATGGGGTTGGAGCCGAGCCGAGAGCAAGTGTTTTCCTTGGGCATCCTCCATCCTGAGTTCGGCGTAGGTGAATTTCTCCAGCCAGCCCTGCTGCTTAAATTCGAGCCACACCATAATCCCCGCGTCTCCGTGCGCGCGGGCATGCATGGTGATGCCGTATTTCTCTTTGGCCTTTTCTTTCGTGAGCACTCCGACGCTGATCATCGCCCAAGCTGGGCCGCCGATGACGGCGAACACGCAGATGCCGAGCAAAACGACCGATGCACGAGACGCCGAGATCATGTTCTGCGCCCTTTCAAACTTCGAAAATGCCTGACGAGTCGGGCAGGCGACCTTACTTAGCGTAGGATTCCAGGTAGCCGCAGGCCGCACAGCGATAGACCGTGATCGGGTGCTTCGCCTTCCCAACGTGTTTGACTCCGGTCCAGAACGACGGTTCCGGATCTCCCTCTTGCCAACTCGACGCACCAGCGGCTGCGCGGAAACCCGCGTTCAGGATGAACCCCGCAGACATCTCGCCACCACATTTCACGCACTTGATCGTTTCGCTTTCCATGAGGTCTTACTCCTCCTCGCTCAACAGCTTGGCAACATCTCAGTTCGACGAGCGGACTACGGCAGGTCGTAGGACCAACCCTTCTTCAATAGTACATGGGCTCGATCGCCGAAGTAAATGCCGCCGAAAGGCTTTCCCGTCTGGGGGTGATAGAACGTCAGATGTGGGTGTCCACCGTCGCCGATCACCTTGGACAACACGAACTCGTGCTTCCCTCTTCGCGCCTTGGTCCTTTGGCCGTCTTGAGTTGGCGTGGCTCTTGGTGCTTCCCCGGACTCAACGGCGGTTGTCGAAAAGAAGCACAAATCGGCGGCATCCAATGAATTCAGCGTGTACGTTCCTTTCACCGTGACGGTCGCTCCGATCTCAAAACCCGTGCCGGACGACTCCACGGAACGGATCTTGATGTGATCGCCGTTGAAGAATTGCGCCTCGCCAAGGACGACATCCACGGGCCTATCGCCGCGTGCCGTGGCCGGAAGGAACCCCACAAGCAGCATCAAGAAAGACAGCGTCGCGTGATTCATCTGTTTTCTCCTTTCGCGGGAATCGCGGGGGGCGTTTCTTCCTCCATCTCGTCTTTGGCCGGCGTCATGTAGATCCGATAGGGATCGCTGTTCTTGGTCTGAAAGTCACCGATCTGCGACCAGGTCCAGGCTTCCTGGCCGTCGAGTTTGAGCACCAGGCCATTGGCAGTGAACGGGGCGCAGTGGTACTTCCACGCGGCTCCGCCCGGCGATTGCCGTTCGGCCTCGAGGACGAGCAGGATTTCGGGGTTGTTGTCGCCGATGACGAACACGAACAACCCGCCGTCCAGCGGGTTGCCGTAGCGGAAGATGGGTTCGGGCAACAGGGTGAGCGGGGTCAGCTCCTCGCCGTTCCATTGAACTCGGCGGTCGGTGTTACACGGAATCCCCAGATTCAGACCGCTCGCTGCGGCGAGCGGCCCGTCGCAAAGTCCCCGTCCATTTGCACGTCTGGGGTCCGATCACCGGTCGTGATTGGACAGCACCCGTCCGCTCAAGACGACCCTGCCGAGCACGGTGGAGAACGGGATGATCACTCGCGGATTGGCGTTGCGCTGGACAAGGACCGCGCGATCACCCGCCTGCCCCCTCTCCGAGACGCTGTCAGGCCGGCCAACGAATCGCCTCCGCTCCGCAAGCCGGCGTCGAGCACGCAGGCTGGGCAGAGCCCCTCGGGCGCGTCGGCGGGCACTTCGGCTCCGCATCGTGGACACGAACGGGTTTCGGACATCACGCTCTCCCTCTCAAGTGCATTGTCAGCGGGCCTTGCTACTGTGAGAACTGGGCAATATCCCTACCTGACCCAAAAAACGCGACGACAAGGCATGCTCGAAGGCCTGCATTGAGCGACCATGCGCAGACGACAAGCGAGCCCACCAGAAGACCTGACGATGGAATGAGCGACGCCAGAAATCCAGACCAGGGAGCCTTCCCTTGATATTCATTGCGATTGCGTCTTGCCTGACTGGAAACAGCCAAGCACCTGGTCTCCGTCAGCCCGCGGCAGATTGCCCTTCACAGGCGACTCAGCACGGCCTTGCCTGGGGTGGCTCGCCCCGTCACGCCAGTGGCGCGGGGCCTTGCCGGTCGGCCCGTTCGAAAAGTTCGCGGAGCGAGAGCTGGAACCCCGGCAGCACTTGGCCGCCGTCGAGCACGCCGTCTTCGTCAAGTTCGGTCACGTCGTTCGGACTGGTGAACGCGCGGGCGGAGCGCGTTTTGGGGTCGACGTACCAAACGAGATTCACGCCCGCTTGGAAATACTGCCGGAGCTTACGATCCATCTCGCGTTTGGTGTTCGTGTCCGACAGCACCGCGATCACCAGATCGGGCACGAGGGCCGGGATCGGCCGCCGGCCCAGCCGCTCGTTCGGAAACCGGTGCCAGCTGATGAACGACACGTCGGGCAGTTTGACGTTACCGGGCAGAATCTTCAGCGGCCCGTCCGCCCCCATCACTTGGCCCAATTGGTGCGTTTTCAGGTAGGCACCAAGCTCCGTGATGATCCAGGCCGCCAAAACGGCTTCTTGCCACCCCATGGCTTTCTCCACCAGCACGCCGTCTTCGAGTTCGTACAGCCGATCTTCATGGTCCGCGATGTCCAGCAGATCCTGCTCGCGCGCCGTGCCGGGCGCCGGGATGAGCCGGATGCGTTCGGCGGGAATCCCGCCGAGATGCTGCTGCAAATCGGCCAAGCTCCAATCGCTGGACCAATCGCGCGGAAGCGTCCTCGCAGCGAGTTCTGGGGTGGCGGGCGGTGCGGTTGCCGTGGACATGGAAACTCCTTGGTAACTAGCCTCCGTATGTTATCCGACAAGGCCGGCGCAAGGCAAGCTCGACGCTCCCCGCCCAGCGCCCGGGGACTTGCTTGAAGGGCCTGAGAGTTAAGAGCAGGCGTTTACGGCGACTGCAACTCGGCGAACGTGCGGCCGACGACGGACAGCTCGCGATGGACCTTCCAGCGTTCCGCCAGTTCGCCACGGCCGAAGTCCCAGTAGCTGCCGCCCGGAACGAAGGTGCCGAAGCTCCACACCAATACCGTGTCGGCCTGCACGACGCCCGCAAAACGGGACGTCAGCCGCAGCCAAGCTGCATCCTGGTCCCAATCACGCTGACCACACAGGGCCCAGCCGTTGTAGGTCTCGGCGATCCAAAACCGCTTGCCCGTCTCCCGCGGATGGCCGTATTCGGCGAGCCGTTGCTGGGTTTGCGGAAAGTTCTTCGGCTCGTAGATCTCCACGGACAGGATGTCGAGTTCCGGCAGCGTCTTCATTCTGGTCCAGACATCCCACTCGTCCTGGTGGTCGTCGGTTACGAGCAGGCAGATTCCCGTCTGCGTGCCGGCATCCAGCGACTTGACCAGGCGGCACATCGCAGCCAGCTGATGGGCCCAGGCCTCGGCCGAGAAAGCGACGTCCTTGGCCAAGATGAACGCGTGGTAGCTCAGCGGCTCGCAGACCACGAAATAGACCTGCGGTCGGTAGCGTTGCTGGTAGTAGGCGATCCGCTCCTGCTGGAATCGGCAGAACTCATCCCAGCCCAGCTTGCGATCCCGGAATGCCTGGGGATGCTGCGTGTCCACCAGTACCAGCGAAATCCCGGTATCCCGGATCTGGTGCACGTACTGGTCATCGACCCGCTCCTGGTCCGGCTTGTCCTCGACCAGTTGATCACCGGAGGCTCCCACGCGAACGTACTTCGAGCCGACCTGGACGAACGAGGCCAATTCCGCGTTGACGTCGCGCAAAGCGGACGCGTAGGCTGCTTCCCGGGCCGCCTCGCGGCCCTGGCCTGCCGGAGCATGCTGAGTCAACTCGTAGCCAAGAAACACCATCGAGCAGGCGCCGAGCACAGGAGCCTGGCCGGCCTGCTGAGGGCCTGAAGCGTACTGCTCGGCCAGGGCCTGCAGCTTCTGTCCGCGGTCCTGCCAGACCAATCTCGGTACGAGCAATGTCACGGCCACCAACACGGTGAGCCGAACGGCGAGTCCGATCGCCGTGCGGGATCGAGTTCGCTGCCGGTCTTCCGGGGCACTTGGCCGCCCGCGACGGATCATCCTCCAGGATCGCACCGCCCCTGCCAGACCCGCCACGGTCACGAGAACCAGCCAGACGGCGACCAGCGGCACGCTCAAGGCAGGGACCAGGAGCAACAGCACAATGCCGCTCGATGCCGTGGCAGGCCAGTCCCAGATGATGCGAATCAGCAGCCACAGCCAGCCCAGGCTCAGGCCAAGGTAGGTCGCTCGTCGGCCCCAGGCGATCCCTTTCGCGGCCAGCACGGTCCAGAGCCCTACGAGCACCGCCGCCATC
>CAIYOB010000045.1 GCA_903927685.1 uncultured Planctomycetaceae bacterium | reverse complement strand
TTCGCAGTTCCGCGGAAGCACGGAGGCGGAGTTCCTGGCATGGTTACGGCAGATTCTGGTGCACAACTTGATTGTCGCCGTCCGGCGGCACTTCAAGGCCGGCAAACGGGATGTTCGGCGGGAGGTCTCGCTGGAGCAGGTCCGGGCGGATCTCGACACGTCGGCGCTGTCCATGGCCGCCATCCTGGCTCAAGGCGGAACCTCGCCGCACGCGCGGGTTCAACGGGAGGAGTTGTTGGTGGCATTGGCGGACAATCTGGCCGCGCTGCCCCAGGATTATCGCGAGGTGATTGTGTCGCGGCATCTGCAAGGGCGTTCGTTTGCGGAGATCGCCCAGCGGATGGACCGTAACGAAGGGGCGGTGCGGATGCTCTGGTTGCGGGCCATCGGCCAGTTACGATCCCGGATGGGTGAACGGGGGATGGCATGACCGCGGTCGCCGAAGACGAAGTCCTGGACAAACTGCCGCCCGAGCAACGGGATGAACTAGCCCGCGTGCTGGACGACTACCTGATCTCGCTGGAAAAAGGCGTCCCGCTGCCGCTGGACGAGATCATTGAGCAGCATCCGGACCTGGCCGAGCCGTTGCGACTGTACGGCGAGAGCCTGCGGTTGCTGTGCGTCGCCGGGGACCAACTGGGGCGTGACAGGCCGCCGCCGCCGCCCGGAGAGGGCTGGAGCCGGCATCTGGGCGACTATCGGCTGGTGCGCGAAATCGGCCGCGGCGGGATGGGGGTCGTATACGAGGCCGAGCAGTTGTCGCTGGGCCGGCGTGTGGCGCTCAAAGTCCTGCCGTTTGCCGCCGTGCTGGATCCGAAACAGCTCGCCCGCTTTACCAACGAGGCCCGCGCTGCGGCATCGCTGAATCATCCGAACATTGTCCCGGTGTACGGCGTGGGCAACGAACGCGGCGTCCACTATTACAGCATGCAGTACATCCACGGGCAGCCGCTGGACCGCTTGATCCAGGAGTTGCGTGAGCGCTCGGCCGGACCCGTCGACACGCGCGCGTTCGCGGGCAGTTCGACGGCCAGCGGTCCGCCTTCCCGCTGGCCGGGCGATTCGTTCATCGGCCGCTCGTCGCTCCGCGACCGCGAGTACTATCGGGGCGTCGCCCGGCTGGGCATCCAGGCGGCCGAGGCCCTGCACCACGCGCACGAGATGGGCGTGGTGCATCGCGACGTCAAGCCTTCGAATGTGCTGCTCGATGCCGCCGGAAAGCTGTGGCTGACGGACTTTGGCTTGGCCCGTTTTTCGACCGAGACCAATCTGACGCACAGCGGCGCCGTTCTGGGTACGGCGCGCTACATGAGTCCCGAACAGGCAGCCGGCAAGACCCACCTGGTCGATCACCGCTGTGACGTCTATTCCCTGGGCATCACGCTGTACGAATTGCTGACGTTGCAGCCGGCGTTCGACGCCGCCAATGCCCAGCAGTTCCTGCGGCAGATCGAACGGGACGACCCGCCGGCGCCGCGCCGCGTGAACCCGCAGATTCCCGCCGACCTGGAAACGATCATCCAGAAGGCGATCGCCAAGCAGCGCGAAGCCCGCTACCAGACGGCCGAGGAACTGGCGGAGGACTTCCGGCGGTTCCTGGACGGCCGGCCGACTTGCGCCCGGCGGCCGACATTGCTGGACCGGTTCGGCAAATGGTCGCAGCGTCATGCCGCCGCCGTCGCTGCCGCCGCTGCGGTGCTGCTGGTGGCCCTGGTGGCAACGCTGATCTCGGCTTCGCTGGTGGCGCGACAGAAACAGCAGACGGTGGCGGCGCTGCAGACATCGCAGCGACAACTGGATCGTGCGGAGGCCAACTATCAGCAGGCCCGCCGGGTCGTCGACCGGTACGGGCTGCGGCTGGCGGAAGAGTTGGCGGGCATCCCCGGCATCGAGCCGGTGCGGCGCGAACTGCTGGAAGACTCGTGGCAGTGTTATGCCGCCCTGCTGCGTCAGACTGCCGGCGACCCTGCCCTGCGGGTGGACCAGGCCAGGACGCATTTCAAGGCCGCGGAAGTCGCCGGACAGCTGGGCGACAGCCGGCGGGCGCTGCAGCAATACGCGGCCGCCCGCGATGCGTTCGCCGCGCTGGTGCAGGACAACGCCGCTGCGGTCGAGCACCGCGTTCACCTGGGGCTGTGCTACAACAACCTCGGCCTGGTGCTGGCCGCCGACGGCCGGGCCGACGAGGCGCGACAGGCGTTTCAGCAGGCCGAGGAACTAGCCGCCAGCTTGTGCCGCGATGAACCGGCCAATCCGGCGCACCGTTGGCGAGCCGCCTTGGTGCAGACCAACACGGGCCTGCTGTACAGCCAGTGTGGCGACATCGCCAAAGCTGACGCCTGTTACGGCCAAGCCATTGCCTGGCTCGAACCCTTGCTCGCCCGAGAGCCCGACCGCGACGAATTCCGCAAGGACTTGGCGGTGGCGTACAACAACCGCGGGGCCTTGCATCGAACGGCCGATCCGGCGCGTGCGGCTCGGGACAACGGGCGGGCCCTGGCGGTGCTGGAGGCGTTGGTTCAGCGGCAGCCGGAACGGCTTGACTACCAGAGCGAGCTGGCCTTGTGCCGCAGCAATCAGGGCGTGTTGCTCGCCGAACTCGATTCCGCCTCCTCCGCCGCCCCCGTGCTCCGACAGGCGATTGCCAGCCAGGAACAACTGGTCCGTAAATCGCCGGCGCGCGTCGATTTCCGCCGCGATCTGGCCGTCAGCTACAACAACCTGGGACGCGTGCTGCTGGATGGGGGCGACCTGCCCGCCGCCGACGAGGCCCTGGAACAAGCCCAGGCCCAGCTGCAGAATCTGACCGCGGACTATCCGCAGACCGTCGAGTCCTGGGCGAGTTCGGGCGGCGTGCTGAACAATCGCGCGATGCTGCGGGAGAAGCAGGGCGACTTGGCGGGGGCCGCGGAGTTATTTGAACAAGCCGTCGAGTGCCTGGACCGCGCGCGGGAACTGTCCCACGACGCCGCAGAACCGCGCGAGTTCCTGGCGCAGACGTTACAGAATTACGCGGGCGTGCTGCAGGCTCTGAATCGGGCCGAGGATGCGCTGCGCATCACCCGCAAGCGGAGCAGCCTGGGGCTGTGACATGGTCGGCGATGAGGTGACTGGTATGGTTCCCGCAATTCGTCCGTCGCTCACGAATCCGTCCGCGGCGCGGTCCGCTCGCCGTCCGGCACGCTCCCGTCAGCGGCCTCCGCTCCGCACGCGACGCTTGGGATTCGAGGTCTGCGAGCCACGCTGGCCGCTGACCGCGGTCCTAGACCTGACGTCGTTCGAGGACCTGACGGCCGGCGACGAGCCGTTTCCGGTCGAGCCCGCCGCCGAGGTATGCCCGGAGCATGTCCGGGCTACGAAGTGCGTGTCAGACGTGCCGGACCCGTCTGACCCGTCCGACACGTCCGACACGTCAGACACAAACGGCGGCGGGGACGCTCCCGAGTGGAACGATCTGCATGCGGGCCTGGATCCGATCGGATTAGCCGGGGCGTTGGAGGAATTCCGCGGCGAGTGCACGGAATGCGCTGACACTGAATCCTCGTATCCCCAGCGTCTGGCCCAGAATCAGCTGGAGGAATCGCACGAGCCGGACGGGACAGCCCGGCAGACCGGCGAGTCCGTCGCGTCGAACGCCGCCGCCGCGGTTCCCTCGGGATTCGACGCCGAACGCCGCGAGTGGACGGCCGCCGGAGCCGTGCGGTATCCATTGCCGTCGGTCCCGCCGCCTCGCTCGCTGGACGACACGCGGGTCCCGCTGCAACTGCCTGCGGCATCCGCGGGATTCCTGGACGTGGGACGCCTGATGCCATCCGGGACGGCACGGCGTTGGCAGGATCCGGCTCCGCTGGAGCGTCTGGAGTTCGTCCCCTCAGACACAGCGCCGTCGGCCCTCGTCAACGATCTGGCGATCGTCGAGTTGTCGGCCCGCTCGGCCAAGTCGCCTAAGGTATCGGCCGCTGCAACCGCCGTTCGGCCGGCGCTGACCGGCGAGAACCGCAGCCAACGCATGCTGCTGCTGGCCACCGCGCGGCCGCGCAAGCCGACGCTGGTGCCACCGTTGCCGGCGCCGGCGAGTCGGCCGGAAGAAATCCGCGACATCCAGGCCCGCGAGGATGCCCCCGCCCTGCCGGTTGACGCTGCGGGCAGCCCCGCCGTGCAGCCCAGCGCCGCAGCGACCACGCTCGGCAGTCTTCCGTGGTCCTTCCAGGCACCGATTCCTGTCGCGGAAAGCCGCGTCAGCCGCAGCGCGATCGAGGGCTTCGCCGTGTTCGTACTGCTGGCCGCGGGCTGGCTCCGCAGACCCCATCGCCGCCCCGCTGCGATGTTGGCAACGCTGGCGAAACTGCCCGCCGTGCTGCTGCCCGCCCGCCCCTTCACTTTCGCGTCGCACGACGCAGAGTAACGTCCTGCCGTTCGCTCAACTCCCGAAGGTTCGCCTGTTCGGCGTCCTCCAACTGCCGGCGTTTGGCCTCGCTGCGGGCGTACAGCGCCAGATCTTCCGGGGACCAGGCGTTGGCTTCACGATAGTCGCCGCAGAACGGAACCAGCAGGTCGATCCAGCAAGCGAGCGTTTCCAACTCCTGCCGCGTCAAGGTCACGTCCTCGTGTCCCTGCCGCAACAGGGCCATCAGTCGGCTGGTGGCCGCGCCGCGCGAGTAGGGCGGCAGCAGCTCCGGTTCGGACATGCAATCGATCCAGTTGACGCACTCGTGGTCCCAGTCGCCGCAGTCCTTGACGGTGTGTGTGAGCGTCAGGTAGGACTGGAAGAACCGTCGCTTGGTCGTCCCGACCAGGACCGGCCGGGCGGTCAAGTCCAGCGGCTTGTCCGCCTCGCCGGTATGGCAGCGGATGCAGTGCCGGTCCAGGATCGGCTGCACCTCGCGGGCGAAACTGAAACCGCGGGGCGATCCGCCGCAGGTGACCAGCGGCTGCGGGCCGGCGCGGAGCGCCAGCGAGATGCCGGGTCCCGCACGCGGTACGCTGTTCTTGTGCTCGTGACAACCCACGCAGGATTGCGTCTCGCCGGGCATCAACGTCGCCCAGCTGCGCATCGTCTGGACGGTCTCCCCACGTTCGTCCAGGGCCTGGAAATACAGCGGCACGCGAGCCGGCGCGTGGAACATGGCCGAGCCGTCTGCGTACACGCGGGCCGTGCCCCAGACGACTTTCACGTCCCAGGACCCGTTGCCCACCGCCACGGGCGTGGTCACTTCGGACGAACCGCCGCGGCCCTGTTGTGACAAGTTGCCGATCGCGGCACAGCGATACTCCAGGCCGACGACTCGCAACTGCTTGATCGCACCTCGCGGCACACCGCGCAGCGCCAAGCCTGCATAGACATCCTGCAGATAGAACGTGCCGGTGGTCTGGCGATAGTCGACGACCGTCGGCCGGACGTGCGGTAGGGGGCGTGGGACGAGCGGCAGGATCTGCCGCGGACTGAGCGTCTCGCCAGGGCCGGTGCCCTCGACCAGCAGTTCGCGCCGCCCGTCTCGGTCCATGAAGAAGATATCGAACCGGCCCAGCTTCCCTGCCGGCGTGGGGACGGCCAGGGTCACCAGGAAGTGCTCTTCATCCAGTGGATAGGGATATTGAAACTGGTTCCCGTCCGCCGCGTACAGGTCGACGCGCTGGTAGTCGGCCGCGCGGACCGGGGCCAACAACCGGATCCCGTTGCCTTCCTGCCGTCCCAGCGCCGGATCGATGATCGCCAACTTGCCGTGCGGCGGGCGGTGATGACCGGTGACCACCGTCAGGACTTGGCGCGATCCGGGAATCTTGCGGGCGTGGATCAAGTTCGTGGGGAACCAGGAGTTATTTCCGTAGAATTCCTGCTGATTCGTCCCATCCGGATTCATCTGGAACAGGGCTTGTGGGAAGATCTGCCCGCGGTCGTTGTACTCCCAGCGAGTGTACAGCACACGGCCATCGTCGGTCACCGTTGGCAGAATGGTATGGACCTGGTCAAAGCCGACGCGGCGGACGAAACGCCCGTCGCCGTCCATCAGGTACAGGTTGCTGACCTCGACCCAATTGCAGTCCACGGTCTGGCAGCAACGGGTGGAACTGAACAGGATATTGCCGTCGGGCAGGTAGACGCCTTCGTAGTCCGCACAGCCGGGCTCGTCGGTCAGTTGCCGGATCGCGCCGCTGGCGAGGTCCATTTCGTAAAGGTGGAAATCGTCGCCGCGGTCGGACTTCTTCCAGGCGAACAGAACTCGCTGTCCGTCGTAGGACACGTCCGGGTTGCGGAGGATGCCTTCCCGCGTCTCCAGCAGCGGCCGCACGCGGCCATAATTGCCGTCCAATTCCAGCACGTTCAGCGATCCGCCGGGCCGGTAGTAGCGGTGGCGGCTGGAGAGCGGGTCCGAAAGCACCTCGGTGTACTTCCAACTGGGCCCCGGATGCTGATGCTCGTCGAACACGAATCGCCGCCAGCGGGCGGTCAATGGTTCCAACCGCCGGGCGCGGCGGGCGTCACAGGCTTGCAGGTACAGGTTTTTCCAC
>CAIYOB010000044.1 GCA_903927685.1 uncultured Planctomycetaceae bacterium | reverse complement strand
GTCGAGGACTTAGGATTGCCGGGGTGGCTGTGGTCGAGTGCAGCGAGCCCACAGTCCGCGGGGATTCCGGGGCTCGCTGCACACGACCCCGGCCACCCTTCCGTTGCTTCTTCACTTGACCTAGTGCCATTCGTCAATGCACCCCACGGGCGGTGGCGAAGCGTTGACTCCCGGCATTACGCCATCGAACGGACTGTCGTCCGCTCAGGGGGACGAGAATCCGCCCCTGACTTTTTTCTCAATAGCCGCTATTCTAGAGTTTTTCCGCTGCAAGTCCTGTGCTGGTTTTGCCAGGAGGGCGGCACAAAGGTGCAGAAAACGGGGCGATGCACGAGGGCAGGGACGTTGGGAGCTGGTATGATGTACGTCTGCAACCGGAGGATCGCCGCGCAGATTCGGTTGCCTTGCGATGTAGTTCCCCCGAACGCCGACCCCATGTTCGTTTGCCTGCCTTCCTCACGGACAGGTTGAGCCATGTTGAACCAGTTCGCCTCCAGATTCTTACACCGTCGGGCGGCCTTCCTGACGCTCGTGGCCGCCGTTGGTATCGGGCTGTCGCTGGTTGGGTACGTGTTGCTGAAGGGGGACGACAACGAGTTGCTCGACGCGAGGCTGAAGGCGGACGCCGAACAGCGGGCCCGGGCGATTGAAAGTCGCATTCGTGTCGATCTGACGGCGATCTGGGGACTGTCGTCGTTCATTCGCCACGGTCAGCCGGGCGGCCGCGAGGAGTTCGCGGAAATCGCGGGTCGGGTGCAAAACAACAACGACAGTGTCCACGCAGTCTATTGGATTCCGCAAGTCGAGCCGGAGGAACGCCAGCTGTACGAAATGGCCGCGCAGGGCGAGGGCATCGCCACGTTCGAGTTCCAGGAACTCGATCACCTGAATCGCCTGCGGTCCGCATTCCCCAGCGAGACCCGCCAACTGCTGCCGATCTACTGTGCGGAGCCCATGGAGTCCCAAGCGACGCTGCTGGGATTGGACTTGGCAAGTGTCACGCCGTTGGCGAGCGTGATCAACGAGGCCATCGCCACCGGTCGCCCCACCGTATCCGCGGCGATGCCCTGGGTGGACAATCCCGACGGGGTGAAGGTTTTCGTGCAATTGCGTGCGGTGTATACGGATCAGATCCGGGGGGATGGGCCGGATGCGGCCGAGCTGCGCCGCCAGAAGCTGCTCGGCTTCTTGGCCGTCTTGGTTCGTTGCGACCGCGTGTGCGCAGGAGCCCTGTCAGACTTTCCCGCCGGGATCGACGTGCGGATGATCGACCAGCCGCCCGGCACCGAAGCGTCGTGCATGTGCGTTTTTCGCAGCGGCACGAATCGCACCGATTTTCCGCCCCTGGCGGATCTTGATCCGGCGGCGGCGCCGCAGTTGCCCGCGGTCACCTTGGATGTGCCGGGAAAGAATTGGGCCATCCAGTGCCAGCCCACGGCGGAGTATCTGGCCAAGCAGTCCGGCCCGCTGCCGATCATCAGCCTGGGCTTTGGGCTGCTGTTGACCGGCGTCCTGACCACCTATGCCAACACGCTGTTGGGACGCACCGAGCGGGTGCAGCAGCTGGTGGAGCGGCGGACGGCGGAACTGAAGTACGAGCGATTTCTCTTGGAAACGATGTTCGCGTATTCGCCGGACTACATCTACTTCAAGGATCGGGACAGCCGCTTCCTGCGACTCAGCCGCGCTCTGGCCCGCTATTTCGGCTTGGACGATCCTGCAGCCGGCGTCGGCAAGTCGGACCGTGATTTCTTCCGCGGCGGACGGGCCGAGCAGTACCTGGCGGACGAGCAGCTGATCATGACCAGCGGCGAGCCCATCGTGGACAAGGAAGAAAAAGGGGCTTGGCCGGACGGCCGCGTCGCCTACTTGTCGACCACCAAGGTCCCCTTGCGGGATGCGCAGGGCGAAATCGTGGGCACGTTCGGCATCTCGCGCGACATCACGGCCCGCAAGCAGGCCGAGGAAGAGGCGGAGTATGAACGGTACCTGCTGCATTGCCTGATGGACAGCGTTCCCGACAGCATCTACTTCAAGGACGCCGACGGCTGCTACTTGCGTATCAACCAGGCCAAGGCGGCCCGCTCGGGATTCCGCGATCCGGCCCAGGCCGTCGGCAAATCGGATGCCGACGTTTTCCCCGCAGACCATGCCCGCCAGGCGCGAACGGACGAACTGACCGTCCTGGCCACGGGCCAGCCGATCATCGGGAAAGAAGAATTCCTGACGTGGCCGGGAGGCAAGCACAGCTGGGTAGCCACCACGCGGCTGCCGTTGCGGGATCGGGACGGCAAAATCATCGGCACGCTTGGCATCTCGCATGACATCACGGGGCAGAAACAGGCGGCCGAGCAGATGCGGGTCGCCAAGGAGGCGGCCGAAGCGGCCAGCCGGGCCAAGGGCGAGTTCCTGGCCAACATGAGCCACGAGATCCGCACGCCGTTGAACGCCATCATGGGGTTGACCGAATTGGTCCTGGACACCGAGCTGGCGACGTCACAGCGCGAGTACCTGAAGCTGGTCTTGGAGTCCAGCGTCTCGCTGCTGGCCGTGATTAACGACATTCTCGATTTCTCCAAGATCGAGGCCGGCAAACTGCAATTGGAGTCCGCCGAGTTCGAGCTTCGCGAAAGTCTCGGCGACGCGCTCAAGTCCCTGGCTTTCCGCGCTCACTGCCGCGGCCTGGAACTGGCCGCCGAAATCCACCCGGAGGTCCCCGAGCGGTTGATCGGCGACGCGGGCCGCCTGCGGCAAGTGCTGGTCAACCTGGTGGGCAACGCCATCAAGTTCACGGAGAACGGCGAGGTCGTCGTCGAGGTGAACAGCGTGTCCTGTTCCGAGCAGGAGACGGAGCTGCGGATCTCGGTCCGAGATACCGGAATCGGCATTCCGCCAGAAAAGCTGGTGGCCATTTTCGAGGCTTTCGAGCAGGTCGATATGTCCACCACGCGCAAGTACGGAGGCACCGGGCTCGGACTGGCCATTTGTTCCCGCCTGGTGAGTCTGATGGGCGGCCGGATCGGCGTGGAGAGCCAGCTGGGCCAGGGCAGCACGTTCCATTTCACCGCGCGGTTCGGCGTAGCCCTCGCCCCGCCGCCTCCCAAGCCGGCTGTGGTCGTCCAGGGCACGCGTGTGCTGGTCGTGGACGACAACGCCACCAACCGACGGATCCTGGACGAGATCCTCCGCAACTGGGACATGCAGCCGGTGCTGGTCGCCGGGGCCCGTGAAGCGTTCCAAGTGCTCCGCGCTGCCGCCCGCGCCGGCTGTCCCATTCCCCTGGTCCTGACCGACGCCAACATGCCCGAAGTCGACGGCTTTACGTTGGCCGAACAGATCAAACAAGACCCGGAACTGGGCAGCACGGTCATCATGATGCTGACCTCCGGGGACCCGCCCAGCGAGATTGCCCACTGTGAGCAACTGGGCCTGCAGGCGCACCTGCTCAAACCCATCAAACAGTCGGAACTGTTCGATGCCGTCGTGCTGGCCTTGGGCGTCGACTCGGTGGCCGACACGCCGCTGGCCCCGGCGACAACGTCGCCTGAGGCCCCGGCACCCCAGGCTCAGGTAGCGACACCGCAGGTCCAGGTATCGGCGGCTCAGGGCCAGGCATCACAGGCCCCGGAAGCGGCGCAAACGCAGGTATCGCGGGACGCTCTGCCTCCCATGCGTGTGCTGTTGGTGGAGGACAGCGTCGTCAATCAGAAACTGGCCGCCGCCCTGCTGCAGAAACACGGCCACCAGATCACGATCGCCTGCGATGGCCGGGAGGCGCTGGAGACCCTGGAGTCCGAGAGTTTTGATCTGGTCCTGATGGACGTCCAGATGCCGGAGATGGACGGCTATGAAGCCACCGCCAAGATTCGCGAGGCGGAACGCCAGACGGGCCGGCATCTTCCCATCGTGGCTATGACAGCGCACGCGATGAAGGGCGATCGGGAAAGTTGTCTGGCGGCCGGGATGGACGGCTACGTCTCCAAACCCATCCGAGCCCAGCAGGTCTTCGAGGCGATCACAGCCGCGCTCCAACAGTCGGCCGCTACCCGGGATGGGACGGACGCCTAACCAAGGAAAGGTCAATCATGAAGATCCGACGCGGGGCCCCGCGCTATCGCCGCAGCGAGGAATACCTGAATGCCTTGAGCCACGGAATCGGCGCCGTGTTGGCCGTGGCCGGCTTGATCGTCCTCACCAACTCGGCCCTGCTGGTTGGCGATGCGTGGCACGTCGTCAGTTGCGCGGTGTACGGCGTGACGCTGGTGATCCTGTATTCCGCGTCCACGCTGTACCATCTGGTGCCCTTGTCGCGGCTCAAGGTCATTTTCCAATTCCTGGATCACTCGGCCATCTACCTGCTGATCGCCGGGACGTATACGCCTTTTACACTAGTCAGTCTGCGCGGCCCATGGGGCTGGTCGCTGTTTGGCGCCGTGTGGGGCCTGGCCCTGCTGGGCATCGTCTCGCGGGCCACGTTCATCCGCCATTGGCCGGCGACCTCCGTTGCCTTCTACGTGGCGATGGGCTGGGTCGCGGTGGTCGCCGTCAAGCCCATCCTGGCCGCGATTCCGCTGGGCGGTCTGCTCCTGATCCTGGCGGGCGGACTGACCTACACCGCCGGAGTCGTCTTCTATGCCTGGGAGCGTCTGCCCTACAACCATGCCGTCTGGCACGTCTTTGTCCTGGCCGGCAGTACGTTCCAGTTCTTTGCCGTCCTGTTTTACGTCCTTCCGTCCAGCTGACCGTCGTCTGCTACCGCACTCCGGGAGAGCGAGGCGGAAAACTTGTACTCAAGCAGTGTCGATCGCCCCGGCTGCGCAGGGAGGCACCCGGTGTGGCACTGCTTGTACCCAAGCAGTGTTGATCTCTCCCGCTCCGCAGGGCAGTGCGTTGGCGACTGCCGACATCGACGGTTACGGGCCGGCGGGCTGTTCGCTGATTTCGACACCGGACAGGATGGGCGGCGCGGTCCCGGCGGGGGTCAGCGTGATCGTCAATTCGCGTTCGGCGGAAATGCCGTCAAAGCTGCGGACCAGCGGCCGCAACGGGCCGCCCGCCGCGGCGGCAACGTCCAGTCCGGACAGGACCTGTTGGCCCTGCAACGCGACGGCGAAGACACGTCGGCCGCTCGGACACGCGGCGTCGGGTTCCAGGAAGTGCAGTCGGACCGTGAACCGTCGCGGCGGCTTGCCGGCCGGCGAGGCGCCCGGTGCGGCCGGCGGTACTTCGGCCTCCACGAACAGCGTCGTTCCCGTCTCTTGCTCGCCGTCCGTCGCCGTCGCCACGCGTTGGCCCGTGCCGCGGAGGATCAAGGCCAGGGCATTGCCGCGTCTCCAGCCCGGGCGGTTGACAAGCTCCTGGACGATCTGGCTCAGGTCCGCCGTCTGGAGGTCAGGCCCCGGCTTGGCGTTGGCCGTCCACGCCTTGGGCTCCCAGGCGGCGACCGCCTCGGTCAGCGGCCGCTGGCTGATGTTGAACGCTGCGGTGGAGAACGCCGGAGCGTCGTCGACCGCGTGGCCGCGGATCTCCAGCCGCGCGGCCTTGTCCCCGGCCTCGCCGACTTCGAATTGGATGTATGCCCGCTTGATCTTCGCGCCGGGATCCAGCGGGACTTTGGGGAAGCGGAGCCCAACCGTCTGGGCGGCCTTGTCTTGCCCCAGTTCCAAGTCGCTGCTGACCAATTGAACCTCGCCCGTTGCCAACTCCTCGGCGTCGTCCTGGGATTCCGTCAAGGGCACGGAGCTGTGGCCGGGCGTGGGTTGCGGCAACTCGAGCCGGACGGTCAACCGGCGGATCCCCTCCGCTCCCGACGCGGCGACCCAAGGGAGCCCGTCGCCCGCGATCCGGGTGCTGTGCGTCCGGAACCAGCGGACGTCGCCTTCCAGCTGGATATCCACGTCCGGCGAGACGGCTTCATCTGGCGGGTAGTTCAGCCACCATGTTCCCTCGCTGGACAACCGGTCGCCGGGTGCGCCCAGGTTGATTCCGATCCGGCGGACTTCCGGTTGCCGGCCCCCGGGGCGGCCGAACAGCCCATACGTCCAGAGTTCGTTCTCTGGCATTGGCACCAAGCCCAGTGAGGTCTGGTTCTGGTACGCGCAGGTGCAGGTCCGCGTATAGTCAGGCGCGTTCAGCACGCCATCAGCGATAATCAGATTCGAGCTGCAGCCCGATTTGAAGCCGCCGAAATTGCCCGTCCCGCCGTGGTTCGCCAAGTCGTAAAAGCCCGCAGCCCCGGAACGGAACGTCAACAGGTACTCGCTGGCCACGGCCGTGTTGCAGCCGTATGCGCGAGTGAACCGCCAGGGCAGCGGCTCGCCCGTCACTGGGTCGTCGACCGTGACCGGCGTGCCATCCGCCAGGCGGAGCGCCCCTTTGCTCTCCCGGTAGCTGTTCGTGTTGGTGATCAGCGTTTCGCCGTGCAGGATGCAGGGGCCGGCGTAAGCCAGTTCCGTATCGCTCCACAGCACCGAGCCGTCGGCGGCGCGGTGCACCGAGAGTCCGCGGTCCAGCTCGTCCGGGCTGCGGTCGGCCGCGGCAGCACCCGCTTGCAGCAACAGGTCCTGTTGTTCGGCATAGCTGAGCCAGCTGCCGAACACGTTCTCTTCGCGCGTCCAGACCGGCTGGCCGTTCCGCGCGTCGATCACCAGCAGACGCGCCGCAGGCGCGTCGGTGCCCCGGCGGCGGTACTGCTCTTCGACGCGCTTCGGCAACTTGTCCAGTAGGTACACCCGCCCGCCGCCGGCTACGATGCCGTTGTGCAGGAAGCTGTGCCGCGATTCGACCCGCCACAAGACCGCGCCGTTGTGCCGGTCAAAGGCCAGCAGACCCAGGCTGCCGGACCGGTCCGGCGCCCAAGCGACGCCGCGCTTGGGCAGCGTCGTATAGCTATAGCCGAGCCGCTGCGAGTAGTCGCCAAAGCCGGTTCCGGCCAGCAGCAGGTCGCCATACACGCCGATGTAGCCCCACAGCGGCGACTTGCCGTCCGGCCCGGGCGGCAGTACGAACTCGCGGAGCGTTCGGCCGCTGGCTGCGTCCAGCAGCAGGCACCGTTCGCGCACCACCACGTACACGCCCTCGTCGGTCGCCACATAGTTGGTGCCCCGGGCGTTGGCCCCGGGGATGTGCACCTGGTTATAGGCGGTGCTCAGCGGCGTGTCCGCGTAGGTCTCGTCGTAGTACACCTGGTACGTATCCAGATCCAGCTCCCGCATCCACAGCACGCGGCCGGTATAGACGTCCCGGGCACTCAGACTCTTCATCCCCTGTATGAACAGCCGGCCCCCGATGACTTGCGGACTGGGCCCGTGGCCGTGCCGCGGCAGCACGTCTTCGTTCGAGCTGCCGCCGAACCATTGCAATCCCAGCGGCAGTTTCACGCGGCGATCGTTGGACTTGACGGTATTCGCCACGTCGCCGTAAGCATGCGTCCACGTGCCCGCGCCGGGCAACGGGCCGGTGCGGGAAATGATCACCGCCCCCTCGGCCGACGACAGCGCGGCTTGGGCCAGATCCCCCGTCGCCAAGTCGCCAGCCGCCAGGCCTGCCCCTGCGCCGTGCGTCAGGATCCACAGCTGCCCGCCGTACGGACGCAGCGATTCGTACGCCCGGGCCAGCCGCTTGGCATCGCGCAGCTCGCCGGCCAGCGCGGGCTCGACCACGATCAACTCGGCGCAATACGGCGGTGGCTGATAGCTGTCCAGCGAGCCGACCTGCAGCGCGACTCGCCGCCCGTACCAGCCCGCCTGGTCCAACCGGCGGCGAAGACGCTCGACCTTGCCGGCATCCGGATCGACGCCCACGATGTGCAACTGTGAAGACGCCGTTACGGATTCGAGCAGCCGCTGCTCGTCCAAGCCGAACCAGATCGCATAGCCTTCCCGTTTGCCGGAGGTGTCCAGCATCCGGACGGCTTCCGGCACGGCCTGGCCATCCGGCGGCGTTGGCTCGAGGCGCTGGACCGCGGGCGACTCGCTGCGCGGCTCGCCAAACACCAGCACGCGGCCGTCGAGCGTGACGGCGACCAACCGGTCGGCCGCGGCGACCAACCGGCAAACCTCGCCGTCGACCGGCTGGGACCAGGCGACGCGGGCAGCGCCGCCGGACTGCGGCAGCTCGATCGCGGTGAGCTTGCCGCCGCCGGCGGCGTACAGGCGGCTTCCGGCCTGGATCAAGTCCCCGGTCCCGTCCACGTCCACGTGCCACAACGCCTTGTTCTTGGCATCGTACGCCTGGACGCGGGGCGGAGTGGTACCGGATTTGGCCTTGGTCGCCTCCGCCGCCGCATACAGCACGTCGCCCGCCAGCACCGGCTCGTTGACCTGAAACTTGGCCAGTGCGCCCTTGGGCAGATTGAGCGCCGTCGTGCCGCGGCCCCGGGTGTGGACAAAGGCCCGCGTCGCGTCTGCGGCCACGAATGAGCCGCCTTCGCCCTTGGCGCCAAAGTTGAAGAACTTCAGCTGGCCCGTGGCCCGGTCAAATCCGGCTGGCAAGGACCGGCCGCCGGGAACCAGCAGCAGATCGCCCGCGACGGCCAACTGGCCCTGCGGCGCGACCCCGCCAAACGAAGGCGCCGCGTGCGGCTGTTTCTGATACTGATCGCCCGTCGAGTCGTTGCACCAGCGCACCTGACCCGTGCGGGCGTCCACGGCGTAAATGAACGTGCCCATGAACGGCCAGATGCTGGCGGCAAAGTACACGGTGCCATCCGCCACCACGGGACCGCCGCGAGCCGGCCAGGACGAAATCACGCGCCGGTTGCCGATCACCTTCCGCTCGGTGGGGCCGCCTAAGAACCGCCACCGCAACCGGCCGTCCGCCGCGGCAACGCAATACAAATAGCCGTCGTCGCTGCTGAACAGCACCGCATCCTCAAACGCCACCGGCGGGAACCGCACCGGCCCATCGGCGTAGAAAACCCACTGTTCAGCGCCGTCCCGCACGTCCAACGCCACGACTTTGTCCGAGTCATTGAAACTCAGGAACATCCGGCCCTGAGCGATCACCGGCTCGAAAACCCGGTCGTACGGCATCATGTCGCGGTTCAGAGGATCCTCCCAGACCGGTTCGCGCGGCGGATATTGGCGGGTCCAGTGCAGACTCAATTCGGCCGGCAGAGAGTCCGGCGCCGCCGCTGTATGTCCCGCATCGAACCGCCATTGCGGCCAGTCGCCAGCCGTCGCCGGGACGCCGACGGTTCCTAGAAACACCAGGACGCAAACTCGGAGCAACTTGAAGGTCCGCTTAGCCATCCACAACCCCTCGCTATTTCGCCTCACGCGGCCACGCTACCGCCCCCAGACGGTCAAGGCCGAGCGAGCATGATATCACCCGGGCCGCACAACGCAACACACCCGGATGCGTGTCGCCGCTCCGGCAGGCGTATGGCTCCGCGTTACACACTCCCCCGGTGCAGCAGTCCGCGGCTGGTCGAGACAAACCCGGCTTGAATGAGCGCCTCGGCGAGCGTCGCTTCCCGGGCCGACACCCCGTCAATCTTGGCCAGCAGCACGGGGCTTCCCGGAGCGGCCAGGCCGGCCAGCGTCCTTGTCAAGGCTTCCGTTGCGGCCGACTTCTGCGGCTCGGTCTCCGGCAGGAACGTCAGCAGCTGGTGTCCCGTGCGGCCAAGGAAGCCGATCAAGCTGCCGTGACTCAGCAGGACGCGAGCGCCCGCTACGCGTTGAGGCCGGGCGCTGACATCGGGTCGCGGCGGCCAAGGCAATGCCGAGCCGTACGGATTCGCAGGATCCGTCGCCGCCAGCACCAGGGCCGAAGTGTCCGCGTCTTCCTCGCCGTCGGGTTCGCGCAAGCGTTCGCTGGCTCCCGGTGCGGCGAACTGGGCCGCGCCCAAGCCGGCCACGAAGTACCCGCGCCGCACGCGGCCGCTCTCTTCCATCGCTTTCAGGACCGGATACAAGCCGGTAAACGCACCGGCGACGTTCTCGGCCGCCACCATTTCGCGCGTGAGGATTCCGTAACGGCGGATCAGCTGCGTGGCCAGCGCCGTCTGCCGCTCGGTGACACTGTACGCCGGGCCGCCCGGTCGAGCCAGCAGCGTCCATCGCCCCTCGGAACCAGGGGTCTTGGACAGTCGCCGGGATCGAAACGCGCCGCGGCTGTGGCCGGCCGACCGACCCTTGCGCTGCGTGCCGCGACGGAGCGATCGCAGCGGGGCGAGCGTGTCGTTGGTCACCTCGCCGGCCCAGACCAGCTGCCACAGGGCGGCCAGTAGATCGTTGCGAAAGCCGCCGATCGCGGCCGCCAGATCGTCGAAAAACAGCGCCCCGCGTGCGGCCAGCAACTGGCGGATGCGCCCCGGCAGTTCGCCCTCCACGGGCTCGGCCGCCACGGTCAGTTTCGGATAATGGTCGGTCAGGTACAAGGCGATCCGCCCGTCGTCCGGCCCCAGGCTCTCCCAGCCGCGCCACACGACTTCGCCCGCCGCGCACAGTTCATCCAGGTCGCTGGGCCGATAGCCGGCGACGCGCTGCGGCAGGATCTGCTGTTCCAGCGCCGACGCAGGCAGCGCCGCTCCCTGCAACTGCTCGACGGCGTCCAGCAGGGCGTCCAGTCCGCGGCGAGGTTGCGTCAGCCCCTGCCAGCGGGCCAAGAACCTTGCCAACGCCTCAGGGGCCGCCGGTTCGACCTGCTTGCGCAGCTTGGCCAGCGAGCGACGTTTCAGCATCCGCAACACTTCGACATCCACCCACTCGCGGCCCCGGCCGCCCGGCAGGAATTCGCCTTCCAGCACCCGGCCGCGTCCGGCCAGACGCTGCAAGGCCGTACGCACGGGCGCTACGCCTAAACCGAATCGCGCCGCCACGTCTTCCACGTGAAACGGGACGTGCGTCCGGGCGTATCGCGAGACGAGGTCACCCAGCGGATCGGCAACGCTCGTGAGAAACGCATCCGGCAAGCCAGGCGGGGGCACGATTCCCAACGCATCGCGAAAGCGGGCCGCGTCTTCCGCCGCGGCATAACGCGTCTCGCCGCCGATGCGAAACGCGATCACGCGCCGCGTCCCCGTCAGCTCGGCCAGCCACCGGTCCAGTTCCCCCGCCGCCAACGCCGCCGAATCGCACCGGGCGGCCAACTCCTCACGCTGCAAATCACCAAGCTTCAACAGCAGATCGTGGACACCGTCGGCATGGCGGACAGGAAACCGCGCATCCAGCCGCTGCAACTCCAAGCCCAACTCGTCCACCGCGGCCGGATCCAACAGTTCGCGGAGTTCCGCCGCGCCCAGCAATTCCCGCAACTGGGCGTGGTCCAAGGCCAAGGTCTGCGCCCGCCGCTCGGCCAGCGGCGCGTCTCCGTCGTAGATGAAGTTGCCGACATAGTTGAACATCACGGAGGCGGCGAACGGCGACGCCGACTTGGTCTCGACCATCCGCACCTGGATCGCCCGCGACTGGACGTCCCGCAGCACGCCGATCAGGCCTTTCAGATCGAACACGTCCCGCAGGCACTCCCGATACGTCTCCAGCACGATCGGAAAATCGGGATACCGCGTGGCGACCGCCAGCAGGTCGGCCGAGCGGCGGCGCTGCAGCCACAGCGGTGTCCGCTGGCCGGGGCGGCGCTTGGGCAGCAGCAGGGCCCGGGCGGCGTTTTCCCGAAAGCGGGCGGCGAACAGCGCCGTCGTGCCCAGCTCGCGGACCACCAGGTCTTCGATCTCGTCCGGCGCCGGAAAGAACAACTCGGCCGGCGGCGGCGCGTCCGATTCCGGCATCCGGAACACGATCCCGTCGTCGCACCATAACAGGTCTACCTCGCCCGGTGTCAGCTCGCGCAGCCGCGCGGCCACGGCGGTGGCCCAGGGCGCGTGGACCCGGGCTCCGAACGGCGACAGGATGACGATCCGCCAGTCGCCGACCTCGTCCAGAAAGCACTCGACGATAATCGTCGTGTCGCTCGGCACGTCGCCCGTGGCCACGGCCTGCTGGTGCAGGTAATCCAGCAAGTTCCGCGCGGCGCGAGGCTCCAGCCCGTGCGCTGCGACCAGCGATGCCTCCGCCTGGTCACGCGGCTCGCGAATCAGACGCCGCGACAAGCGGCCGATCGCCCGGCCGAATTCAGCCGGACGCCCCGGCCCGTCGCCTTTCCAAAAGGGCATCTTGCCCGGCTCGCCGGGCGCCGGCGTGACCAGCACGCGGTCGTGGGTAATGTCCGCGACCCGCCACGACGAAGCTCCCAGCAGGAACACGTCGCCGGGGTGGGTCTCGAACACCATCTCCTCGTCCAATTCGCCCACCCGGCTGCCGCGGCCCTCCGAGTCGGCCAGGAAGACGCCGTACAAGCCCCGGTCAGGGATCGTCCCGCCGTTCAGAATCGCGACCCGCTGGGCGCCTTGCCGCGGCGCGACCTGGCCCGCGATCCGGTCCCAGTTGATGCGCGGCCGCAATTCGGAAAAGTCGTCGGACGGATAGCGGCCGGCCAGCAGGTCCAACACGTTCTCGAATGTCCCGCGGGGCAACTCGGCAAACGGCGCGGCGCCGCGGACCAGGGCGTACAAGTCGTCCACGGAGATCCGGCCGTCGGAAATGATCGCCACCAACTGCTGGGCCAGCACGTCCAGCGGGTTCCGCGGATAGAACGTCTCCTCGACCTCGCCGTTCATCATCCGCTCGGTGGCCGCCGAGCAGGCCAGCAGGTCGCCGCGATACTTGGGGAACACGATCCCCGTCGAACGTGCGCCGACCTGGTGCCCGCCGCGTCCGATGCGTTGGATTCCCGAAGCGATCGACGGCGGGGCTTCGATCTGGATCACCAGGTCCACCGCCCCCATGTCGATGCCCAACTCGAGCGACGATGTGGCCACGATGGCCGGCAGCTGGCCGCGTTTCAAACGGTCCTCGATCTGCAGCCGCGTGTCCTTGGCGATCGACCCGTGGTGAGCCAGCGCCAACTCTTCGCCCGCCAACTCGTTCAACGCCGCCGCCAGCCGTTCGGCCAGGCGGCGGCTGTTGACGAAGATCATGGTCGAGCGATGCTGGCGAACCAGCTCGACCAGCCGCGGATGGATCGCCGGCCAGATCGACGGCAGCGTCGGACCCGCGGCGGCTGAACCGGGCTGGTATTGCGGCTCGGCCAATTTGGCCATGTCCTCGACCGGCACTTCGACGGTCAGGTCCAACTGCTTGCGCCGGCCGGCTTCGATGATGTGAACGGGGCGGGGGACCGGGGCTTGGCAGGGATCGCTGGTCGCTTCCCCGCCACCCAGCAACCGGGCGACCTCCTCCAGCGGCCGCTGAGTGGCGGACAAGCCGATGCGCTGCAAGGGCCGCCGCGGCTGATCGCCGGAGCGGCGCAAGGCTTCGAGACGTTCGAGAGAAACGAACAGGTGCGAGCCGCGTTTCGTGCCGACCAGCGAATGGATCTCGTCGACAATCACCGTGTCCACTGTCCGCAGCGTGTCGCGAGCCCGCGAAGTCAGGATCAGGTACAGCGACTCGGGGGTAGTGATCAGGATCTCCGGCGGCTCACGATTCAGGCGATGCCGCTCGGCGGCTGGCGTATCCCCCGACCGCACGCCGACCGACGGCACGTGGTGCACAATCCCGTCCCGCTCTGCCGCTGCCCGCACCCCCGCGATCGGCGCCCGCAAATTCCGTTCGACATCGACGCCCAACGCCTTCAGCGGCGACACGTACAGCACCCGCACACCCTTGTCCGCCTTGGCATCCGGCGGGGCGAACATGATCCGATCGATCGCCACCAGGAACGCCGCCAGCGTCTTGCCTGAACCGGTCGGGGCCAGCAGCAGCGTACTGGCGCCTTCGGCGATCACCGGCCAAGCCAGCGACTGGGCCGGCGTCGGCGCCGTGAACGCCTCCAGGAACCAGCGGCGCAACGTGGGATGGAAATGTGTCAAGGCGGCCAGGGAATAGACCTCTTCAGGGGTGGATTTTGTGCCTCTGCGTGGTTGACCAGGCCGCGACAAGCCAAGGTCACCATCCGGCCCGACCAGATTGCGGTTCTGATCCGTGGTTGGTTATCCGCCAACCTCATGTCTCAGGTATTGCTTCCACGTAATCACGATGGTCCCAAGCAAGGTAACTGGCTCGTCGGCAGATGCCGAGACCGGCATGACCGTCGCGCAGAATAGGGGTAGCGACATCAGCATCTTGCGACAAACGCGTTCCATATCGGGTCTCCATGTAAACGGGGTGTCCACCAATTTATAACCCGTTTCCCTGTTCTTCACAGCCGCCACGGCTCGCGCATCGCCCGCGACCGCAGACGGTTGGCTTCGTCGTCGTCCAGGAACTGGTCGCCGGCCGGGTCCCACTTCAAAGTCCGGCCCGTCCAGTAGGCGAGGCAGCCCAAGTGCGAGACGATGGTCGACTGGCAGCCGACGGCCACGTCGCAAGCTGGACGGGTGCGGGTGCGGATGGCCTCGAACCAGTTGCGGTGGTGGCTCTCCCCAGCAATCCGCGGCTCGTAGTCGGCCGGGTAGCTCTTGATCAACTCGGCCGGATGCGACTGCAGATAGCCCTCGCGGCCCACATGGATCCAGCCGTGCTCGCCCACGAACAAGGCCCCGAACACCTGCAGCGGCGTGCTTTCGTCCCAGCCCTCGGGAATCGGATGCCTGGATCGGTCCAGCCGCCCGGGAACGACGCGCACCGGGACGCCGTTGGGATAGTTGAAGATCAGGTCCGGACAGCCAGCGGCAGGCGGAATCACTTCGACCGGCCCGCCTTGGTCCATGCCCAGTCCCCACTGGACCACGTCGAACGCGTGGACCGTGCCGCTGGTCAGGCAGCCACCGCCAAAGTCGCGGCAGAAGTCCCACGGGACGACGTTCAGCGGTTGCCCCAGGTAGACGAAACGGTGGTTGAATGGCCGCCAGGGGGCCGGACCCAGCCACAGGTCCCAGTCCAGCGTATCGGGAACCGGCTCTGCCGGCAAATTGACTTCGGCGCTGGTCCCCAAGCCGATTACGTACACCGCCTGGATCTTGCCGATCGCCCCGTCGCGGACCAGCTGGCAGGCCAGCCGAAACTCACGCGTCGAACGCTGCTGCAAGCCGCACTGGCAGACGCGATCGTACCGCCGCACCGTGTCGACCATCGCCCGGGCTTCGGCGATCGTCAGCGAAATCGGCTTCTCGACGTAAATGTCCTTGCCCGCCTTGGCCGCCAACACGGTGGCCACGGCGTGCCAGCGGTCGCCGGTCGCGATGAACACCGCGTCGATGTCGTCGCGGGCCAGCAGTTCGCGGAAATCGGTGTACGCGGCACAGCCGTGATACAGGCCGCTGGCCCGCCGGTCGGCATACGCCTGGTCTGTCGTGGACTGGGCGTTATCCCGCCGCCAGCGATCGACGTCGCACACGGCGACGACCTGGGCTTCCGGCGCGTTCAAGAATCCACGCAGGTGCCCTTGCCCGACCATGCCCACGCCGATCAGGCCCAGCGAAATCCGGTTGCTGGGCGCCGGCGTGCCGTCGGCTCCCAGCGCCGAAGCGGGAATGATCCGAAACGTCCCGGCGGCCAGCGCGGCCGCTCCCGTGCGTTTCAAGAAATCTCTTCGGCTCCGGCGGGCGCGCTGCGGCTGTCGCATGGCTGGCTCCTTGCTGCGTGGTGGGACAACGTGGCGGGGCATTCGACTCGTCACCCAACGGCGACGAGACGAAGGAAAGATTATACATGAATCGGGGATTGCACGACAACGGAGGCGTCCCACGGCTACGCTTGCCAGTCGGTTTGCCCTATAATGGCTTGGTCCAGCGACAGAAAGTCGCACCGCACCGATTGTCCGAGAAAGGGACGAGACCCTCGATGACGCTCACGCTGCAAGAGCCAGCCCAACTGGAATTGGCGACCTACAAGTCGCAGGAGAACGAAAAACTCGCCGCCCGGATCGAGGCGGTGCGGGGTCACTTCGGACCACGGCTGCTGATTCTGGGGCATCACTATCAGCAGGACGAGGTGATCGCGCACAGCGATTTGCGGGGCGATAGTTACCAGCTCAGTCGGATGGCGGCCGATAGCCAGGACTGCCGCGCGATCGTCTTCTGCGGCGTGCATTTCATGGCCGAGACGGCTGACATCCTGGCCAACCGTCCGGAGAAACTCGCGGCGCGGGACGGCCAACGGGTGACCGTGATCCTGCCCGACCTGGCGGCCGGCTGTTCGATGGCGGACATGGCGGCCATCGAGCAGGTCGAGGCCGCTTGGGACGACCTGGGCCAGATCATCGACACCGACGACGTCACGCCGGTGACCTATATCAACTCGGCGGCCAGTCTGAAAGCGTTCTGCGGCCAGCACGGCGGCATCGTGTGCACATCCAGCAATGCCGAGGCCGTCTTGAAGTGGGCGTTCCAGCGGACGCGTCGCGTGCTGTTCTTTCCCGACCAGCACTTGGGCCGCAACACGGCGTTGCGGATGGGCGTGCCGAGCGAGCAGATGCCGGTCTGGAACCCCTACGAGCCGGCGTTGGGCGGCAACTCGGAGGACGCGATCCGCGCCAGTCGCGTGTTGTTGTGGCAAGGCCACTGCAGTGTGCACCAGATGTTCCGGCCCGAGCATGTACACCAGTTTCGCCAGCGGATTCCCGGGATCAAGATCCTGGTCCATCCCGAATGTACGCGCGAGGTGGTGGACTTGGCGGACAGTTACGGCTCGACGTACAAGATCGTGCAAGTCGTCGAACAGGCCCCGCCCGGTTCCAAGTGGGCGATCGGCACCGAGTTGCACCTGGTCAACCGCCTGAAGAAATCGCACCCCGAGCAGGAAATCCACTTCCTGTCCCCCGTGGTCTGCATGTGCGCCACGATGTACCGGATCGACTTGGCCCATCTGTGTTGGAGCCTGGAAAACCTGGCCGCCGGCCGGCACGTGAACGTGATCGAAGTGGACCCCGAGACCAGTCGCTGGTCCCTGGTCGCGCTGGAGCGGATGCTGCAGGTGAGGTGAACGTGCAGGGACTGGAACGACTTCGCAAGGCGGTAGCATCGTTCACGAAAAGGAGTCCTCGTTTAACGCCAAGCCGGCAGGCGACGGCTTGCGCGGCGGCATCCCGCTGAACCGTCGTCGCCTGCCGGCTTGGCGTTAAACGAACTAAGCCGAATTGGTGATGTCATTTCGTGAGCATGGCTATGCCTTCCGCCGGGCCGATTGGCGTCCGCGGTGCAATCGACTCGGTAATCGTACCCTCATGGCGAAACAAACAAAATTCTACGTGGTTTGGAAGGGCTTCAAGTCCGGCGTGTTCGACACGTGGGCCGACTGCCAAGCGCAGATTTCCGGGTTCTCGGGGGCCAGGTACAAGGCCTTCGCCAGCCGCGAGGCCGCGCTGGAAGCCTTCGATCGGGATTACGAAGAATTCGAGGGGCAGAAGACGAAGACCCAGCGCGTGCCCCCGGCCGCTCTGACTCGCCACGGCGTGATCCTGGACAGCGTCTGCGTCGACGCCGCGTGCAGTGGCAATCCGGGCGTTCTCGAATATCGCGGCGTTTCCACGCACGACGGAAAGCAACTGTTTCACCAGGGCCCCTTTCCGGAAGGCACGGTGAACATCGGCGAGTTTCTGGCCATCGTCCATGCGCTGTCCGTGCTGGTCCGCAAAGGCAGCGATTGTCCGATCTATTCGGATTCGCGGACGGCGTTGGCTTGGGTGCGGAAGAAACACGCCAATTCCAAGCTGCTGCCCAACGCGGCCAACCGCCCTTTGTTCGACCTGCTGCAGCGCGCCGAACACTGGCTGGCCAACCACACCTGGTCCAATCCGCTGCTCAAATGGGAAACCGACCAATGGGGCGAGATCCCCGCGGACTTTGGCCGCAAATAACGGTCACGCCATGAACCCTCGCGACCACTCCGACTCGAAGCCTGGATTGCTGTACGGGCTGGCTGCCTACGGCCTGTGGGGCCTGATCCCGTTGTACTTCAAGTCGGTGGCCGAGGTCTCACCACTGGAAGTGCTCGCGCATCGAGCGCTGTGGTCGTGCGTGATGCTGGCGCTGCTGATCGGCTGGTTCCGCCGTGGGGCGGAATTGCGACGCGAGTTGCGCAACCCCAGACTGCTGGGCATGTTGGCCCTGTCTTCGCTGCTGATCGCCGTCAACTGGCTGACGTTCATCTATGCCGTGATCTCCCGGCAGTTGCTCCAGGCCAGCCTGGGGTACTTCGTCAACCCGTTGGTCAGCGTGCTGCTGGGGGTGTTCTTCCTGCGCGAACGGCTGCGGCCCAGGCAGATGGCCAGTCTCGCGCTGGCGGCCGGCGGAGTGCTCGTCCTGGCCACGCTGGTCGGCCAACTGCCTTGGATCTCCCTGACACTGGCCTTCAGCTTCGCCCTGTACGGACTGCTGCGCAAGCTGATGCCGGTGGACGGCATGGTCAGCCTGGCCGTCGAGACCTCCGTGCTGGCGCCGTTCGCCCTGGCCTACGTCGGCTACCTGGCTGCCCACGACCAACTGACCGGGCACACCTCGGCGGCGCTTGGCCTGCTGATGCTCAGCGGCCCCGTGACGACCGTGCCGCTGCTGTTCTTCGGTGCGGCGGCGCGCCGCTTGCGGCTTTCGACGCTGGGCATCTTGCAGTACGTGACACCTACCGGCCAGTTCCTTTTGGCCGTGCTGGCGTTCGGTGAATCGTTCTCAGCCCCCCAGATCCTGAGCTTCGCGATGATCTGGACCGCGGTGGCCGTCTATACACTCGACTCGTATCACGCGTCCCGGCGGATCCGGGCCGGACGGCTCGAGCCGTGACATCCTGACCCGCGTGCTAGCCGACACCCTTCCCGCAGACGCCCTCGATCGCAAAATCCGTGGTCGTCACATAGGTGAACTCGCCGATGAAGGCGTTCGCCCATTCTTTGAGCAGCGGGAAGCCCGTTGTGCTTGCCTCCGCCTGTCCGACCATCGACGCCGCCAACAGCAACACAGTGCTCAACATGGAAGAATCTCCGGAGTTCGAGAACAAAAGACGCAAAGCGCCCGCAAGTCTGCGGTCCGCATCGACGCTCTACTTCTTTTCAACTCAAACACCCAGTCGCCCATCCACGTATCTGTAGCTCCATGCGGCTTGGCCAACGTCTGCTCCATCTTAAACTAGAAGCGGCACTAGCGCACGGCCCCCACGAACCGGCTCAGGACCCCCAGGTTCTTGATGAACGTCGTGCTGTCGATCACCCGCCGCGTGTCGTCGGCGTCGCCGTGGTAGCGGAGGCGGCCGTCTTCGACCCACGCGCCGCGCTCGTCCAGGGCGGCGATCAACTGGCGGACTTGCTCTTCCAATTGGCGCGTCACCTTCGCCTTGTCCGGCGCGGGCGCGCGGAGTTTGGCCAAGTCTTCGGCGGTCAGTTGCGAGACGCGCTCGAACTGCCGGCTGATCGCGTCCAGTCCGTTGCCGACTTTGAACCCGTAATGGGTCGGCATGTCGCTGTCGTCGTACGTCATTTCGTACTGCCGCGTAAAGTACAAGGGCTTGTTGCTCTGCAGTTCGTAGAACCGGGCCAGTTGGCCGTCGGGCAGCGCTGAACGCTGCAGATACCCGGTCGCCCGCGGGATCGGCTCCAGGAACTTGTGGTCGCCCGTCTGGATGTACAATTTGATCAGCGTTTTCATGAGTCCCTGGGATTCGCCTCCGGAAATCGCCGGCGGCTCGAATTTGCGAGCCCACACGGGGTGCATCTCAAAATCGTACTGCTGGGCCCACGCCGGTTGTGGCTCGGGCATCTGGGCCAGCAGGATGAACTCCCCGGCTCGCAGCGCCGCCTGGCGATACCGCGGCTCGTGATAGATCTCGGCCGCCAACAGCAGCGTGTCGATCGTGTCGCCGATCGCGTTGTCGTTGAACGTGTAGTACACCCAGTAATCGCCGCCGGGGTACTTCCACGGCCACGACTCGGGATAGCTGGCCCGCACGACAGGGTATCTGGCCGGATCGGGGAACTCCTGGAACCCTTGCGGCCAAGCGCCGTTGGGGAACTGGGCTTTCAGTACGGCCTCCAGGGCGAACGTGATCGCTTCGTGAACGCGGGAGTCCTTGAATTCCAGCGTCTTGTCCAGCCGGCTCAGAAAGCGGATGGCCGATTGCGATTTGTCGTCGTCAAACGTCGACCAATTGCGGCCCGGTTTCTTCGTCGGCGGATCGACGCGATAGGCGTGCTTCTTGCGGACGTCCGGAGCGAACTCGATGGACGCGTTCCAAGCCCCGCTGCGCAACTGGCCCTGGATCAGGCACTCGCCGGCCGCCCGGGCAGCCTCCAGCAAGCACGCTTCACCCGTCCGCTCGTAGGCGTCCAGGTAGGCCATGCCGACAGCGGGCGTGCCCGGCGGCTGGACCCACACCGTGTCCGGTCCCGTCTTGCCCTCGCCCTCGCGTTTGGCCAGATCGGCGCTGTAGCGATAGACGTAGCCGCCGTGCGCGGCAACCTGCTGGCTGTAGAACTCGACGGCTCGCTGCAAGGCCTTCGTGGCCTGCTCCGGTAGCGGCGCGTCCGCAGCGGACGCTGCGTTCGAAGCCAGGGCGGCCCAGCCCAGGAAGAACGGAATCAGTCGTGTCATGGGTGCCTTCTCCGAGAAAATCTGTACGTCTGAGCCCTTCCCAGGGCGTCTAATACCGGTCCCCGCCGCCCAGCTTTTCTTCCGCTTTGTCCGCTTGCCAGGCTACTGCGGTCATGACCCGCGTGAGGGCCATTACGTCGGCGGTATCGGCCAGTTGGTTGGCCTGGACCACGATCATCTCACCGGCCGGCGTTGGCAGCACGGCAAACGCCCCGTGGACCATCTTGGTGTTGTAACGCAACAGGGCCATCGCGTTGCGTTCCGAAGCCGGCCCGCAGATCGACGCGATCGAGATCAGCTCATGCCCCTCGTCGTCCTTGCGGTCGAACTGGACGGCGACCGTCTGCTTGCGTAGCGGGCCGACCGGCACGACGACCTGCCAGGTGTCGCCAGCTTCCTGCACTTGCCAGCCCGCCGCGCTGGCCACCGAGCGGACCAGATCCTTGGGCGCGAGTGCCGCGGGGGCCAGATCGCCGAAGTCCAGGCCGCCGCCCGCAGCCGCTGC
>CAIYOB010000043.1 GCA_903927685.1 uncultured Planctomycetaceae bacterium | reverse complement strand
TTCAGATCGCAGTCGTGCTTCCGCCTGCTTGCGCACGGTGATGTCCGTGAACATCGCGAACGAGCCGTCAAACTGTCCCTGCGCGTCGGTCAACGCTGTCGCCGAGACGATGGTCCACAGCGTCCGGCCGTCGCGACGTCGAAACCGATGTTCGTAACTTGCCCCTTGCCCGGTGTGTCGGCGGTCCATCCGTTGCTGATGCGCCAGCAGATCCTCGGGGAACATGAACTCTTCCACGGTTCGGCCCAGGATTTCCCCCGGTTCGTAACCCAGCATCACGGCCATCTGGGCGTTGACGAAGGTCGTCCGATGATCGCGATCCATGGCCCACACCCCTTCCCGGGCGGTCTCGACCATGCGCCGGTATCGCTCCTCGCTCTTGCGCACCGCCTCCTCGGCCTGCTTGCGCTCGGTGATGTCGCGGCTGACAATCGCCCAGCCTATGGCCTGGTTGCTGGTATCACGAACAGCAAAGAAGCAGGCGAACATCCAGATCGGCTCACCGGTCTGAAAGTGACGGAGGCGGATCTCGATCGCAGCCTGCCCCTCCCGAAGCACCCTGGGAAAGAACTCATCCCTGATAAAGCCCTGGTCCTCGGGGAAGTAGTAATCCTGCACCTTCACTTGGCAGGCGGCTGCAATATCAGGCAGCCCAACCATGCGACGGCCCGCGGGGTTCACATAGAACGGCTGCATGTCCAGGTCGCACATGCCGATGAACTCGCTGCTGCTTTCGACCAACAGAAAGAACTTCTGTTTCTCAAGTTCCAGTTGCTGGCGCGCGGTGATGTCGGTAATCATGGCCAGCGCACCGGCGTACCGTCCATTCCGGTCAAGAATGGGATTGGTTTCGAAAAGACCCCACAAGTCGGTCCCGTCTTTGCGGCGAAACTTGACGGCATGTTGTTCTGGGCTGCCCCGGCGGCGACGTTCCAGGTTCGCGGCAGCGATTACCTTGCCAGCTTCATCCAGGAAGGAAAACAACGAAGCGCCCAGCAGCTCAGCCACCGAATAGCCGAGCATTTCAGCCATCTTCTGATTGGCAAACGTGGTCCTGCCTTCTGCGTCGATCACCCAGACGCCTTCGCCTGCGGTCTCCACGATTTGACGGTACTTCTTCTCGCTCTCGCGCAGCGCCTCTTCCGCCTGCCTGCGTTCGGTGACATCCTCGTGCGCGACAATCGCCCGCCGCGAACCGTCGCCGAGGTGCGGCGTGACACGCCCGACAAACCAGCGTTTCTTGTCCGGCGAGTGGCAGGCATACTCGCGCTCGAACGACGAGCGCGAGCCGCTCAACACCTGCCGAATAGCATCGCCGAAGGAAGCGGCCTCTTCCGACCATGCGCCCTGTGCGGCGTCGCAAACCGCGAGATAGTTGCTCCCCTCCGCGACCGAGCGTGGGGCGGCCCCGTTCCGCGCCGCAAATTCGCGATAGGCCTTGTTCGTGAGGACGATCTCACCGCTCGCGTCGATGACCGCGATGTGGGACGACAGACCGTCCAACGTGGAAGCAAGAAACCGTTCGGACTCTGTCAACGCCTGGCGCAAGGCCAGGTGTGTCTTGACGCGGGTCAGGAGTTCTTCGGGCTGAAAAGGCTTGGTGATGTAGTCCGCCGCGCCGAGCCGCAGCCCTTCCACCAACTCCGCCACCTCGGCGCCGACGCTGACCAGGATGATCGGAACCTGTCGCGTGTCCTCGCGGGCTTTGAGCCGCCGGCACACTTCCAGGCCGTCCAGGCCCTGGATGCGAACGCCCAGCAGGATCAGGTCGGGCAGACTCGCACTCACGGCGGCCAACGCCAGCTCGCCACTGTCGGCCGGGCGCACATCGTAGCCCGCCTCCGACAGCAACCGCACAAGCAGTTCCAGTGATTCGGTTGTGTCGTCAACCGCCAGGATGGTGCGTTTGTCAGGCATGTCGTCGAAAACCCCTCGGGTCAGGGGGTGGTGCCGGCCCGTCCGCGCTGAACCGCGTGCCCGGGTGTTTCGCCAGACAATCGTGAATCCGGTCGAACTGGACCGGCTTGGCGCCGAAATCGTCCGCGCCCGCCGCCAACACCTGCTGACGGTCTTCCTTGAACTCCCCGCCGATCACCGCCACCAGCAGCGCCACGCGCCAAATATGCGGGGATTTGGGGTTCATGGGTTTGCCCCTGCGGACACGAGGCCGGGCCCGGCCTGACCGGCCAGCGACGGCCTGAAGCTCGGCGAATCCCGCAGCAGAGTCTTGAGACGGCGTCCGGGATCTTCGCTCGTAGCCGTTCATTCTGGGAGTACCGCCAGCGACTGTCAACCGGTTTACTGTCAACCGGTTTACGGGCAACCGGTCGCTCTCGCTCGAAGCAGGGGGCTGGAGAGAATGGGCGACTTCTCGACTTGGTGGATCGCCCTGGCCGCCGATCCGTCGGACCTGTTCGTCCTCCAGATCCATCCCGACAATCCGGACCAGTACCTGCTCGACGACCAATGGCGAGACATGGACGTGCGGCTGGAAGCGATTCAGGTGCGGGGCGCAGAGCCGGTTTCGCTCAAGGTCCGGGAGACGGCCTTCGGCCCGGTCGTCACGGAATACCTGGAAGGATTGAAGCCGGGGGAAGCGGTCGCGGAACAACGCGTTCCGTTGGATGGCGTGGAGCGTGACACCGTCCAGGCCCATTTCGGCATGCTGCGAGCCCGCAACGCCGACATGGCGAACGGCCGCTCGATAGCACCCGCAGCGCGGACAACTGGCAGGGGACCATTCCCCACGAGTTGCTGCCGCAAGTCGGCAATCCCGGCGAGGGATCTGTCGTCACGGCCAACGACCGTCCGATCACAACCGAGCACGCGCCGGAAGCGAACCTCCCACTGCCGCCGCGAGATGGACATGGCCCGCGCCACGCGGCGCGGTCTCGTATCCCAACCGCCAGCCATGGCGCGAGACGCTCGACAGCGTTGGCCGGCAAGAGTCGCATCCCGTCTTCTTCCATGCCCAGCACGGCGATATCTTGCGGGACGTCCAGGCCCAGCCGCTGACCTTTTACGTTCGCATCGAGGGGGAACCAGTCCATTGCTCATTCCGCGGAGACCTGGAATGCACCGAGGAAGGAATCGCGGATCGGGGAAAGCCCGTCGAACGATCGGCGAAACGAGAGATAAAACCTGATCGGGCCAACAAGTGGGCCGTGCCACACTCGCAACAATGACTTGGCCAGCCGCAGCAGGGAATCGCCGGGATGCTGGATCAGCCACTTTTCCCGAACCATGCAGCGACGGCTCAGTTCCCGCGGCTCCTCCAAACTCGCAACGCGCGAATCAGCGGCGACTCGCCGAAGTTGCTGATCGCCACGGTCCGCAGGCGATCCTGGGACAGGGGATGGGTCACCGCGGTGTCGATCCGCAGTTCGCGATCCACCCAGACGCGGATCCGCGGGCCTTGTTTCTCGACTCGCAAGGTATGGTCGCGTTCGCCCGAGATGGGCCGAGGGTCCTGGGCCAGCAATGTCTGCCCGGCGGGATACAAGCTGTCGAGTTCAATCCCATTTGGGTAACGCGGGGCCGCAAAGATGACTCGATAACCGGCGAAGCTGTCCCCCTCGACGGCGATCCCCAGCGACCACTTGGCCCCCGCAGCGACGTCGACTTCGATCGCCACGTCGCTGCCGATCGCGTCCCGCCAGCGCGACACCAGCAATCCGTGCTCGCCGAGTAGATCCCGGGGTTCGGCGAACCGCAGTCCACCGCCTGTCACTTGAATACCGGTTGGCGCAGGCACGACCTTCCGTTCGGCCGTGTGCAGCGTCTGCGTGTCACAGTAAACCGTCTCCAGTTGCGGGGGCACCGTCTTCAGGATGCTGAAGTCCCAGTCGCACACCGGTTGCCAGGCCCGCAGCCCTTGCGTATCGGCGGTGGACAACTCGCCGGCTGCGACCTCGACGCTCCGCTCCTCGGCGGTCCAACGCACGCGGCCGCGAAGCACGCGCACCCGTGATTCAACTGCGGTCGAGGTCAGTTCAAAGGCGGTCCCGAGCACGGACAGTTCGGCATGCGGCGTTTGGAACACCAGCGGCCGCTCAAGACGTTGTGATGCGACTTCACAGCGCACCATGCCGGTCTTCAGTCGCACTTGCCGCGAGTTCTTGTCTTGCTCGAAGCCGACGTCCGTGGCGGAGTCCAGCTGCATCGTGGTCCCGTCCGTCAGACGCAAGTCCGCCGTGCCGTCGGCGCCGGTTAGAACTCGTTCGCCGGGACGGATCGTCCCCGCCACCGCGGCGGCGATCCGCTGGCCGTTGCGCAGGACTTGGACGTCCCCGCGGGACGCAGCGATCGTCGAACCCAGCCCACTGGCTGGCCAGCCCCCCCGCACCAGCACGAACGCAGCCGTGGCCGCTAAAGCGAGCACGGCGACGCCCGCCGCCATCCATCCCACACCCCTCTGACGCTTCCTCGCGGGCGGCTCCAGAGCGGTGAGGACTCCGTGAGCCGATCGCAGCAGCGCGTGCATCTGGCAATAATCGAGGTACAGCCGGCGGGCTTCGGGCTCCTCACGCACCAACTGGGCCAAGCGGCGCCGCCCGGCGTCGTCCAACTTGGCGTCGGTCATCGCGCCCAACAGGCCCGCCATCTCGCGCAGGACATCTTGTTCCGGAGTGGCCATTAGTTTGCCCCTCCTTCCGCCAAGCGGCTCACACAGTCGATCAGCGTACGGCGGGCTCGGAACAGCGTCTGGGCCACCGCATTGGCGGTCCGGCGGACGCTGTCCGCAATCGCTTGCAGCGACAAGCCGTCGGCGTACCGCTGCCGGAGCAGATCGCGCTGGGCCACCGGCAATCTCTCCAGACAGGCCGTCAGTCGCTCCTGTCGCTCCTCGTAGGTTTCGTCAACGACTCGGGCCGCGGGGTCAAGCACCGCCAGCATTTCGTCGTCGAACACCAGCCGATCCCGCAGTTGCCGCTGCCGGTGCGCCATCACCTGGAAGTGGGCGATGCGAAACGCCCAGGCCCGGAAATTCGAGCGGAGCTGAAATTCCGCGGCGTTGCGCCACAAGACCAGATTTGCCTCCTGCAGCACGTCGTTGGCCTGGTCCGGATCCCCTAACAGCGACAGCACATACGCGTACAGCCGCCCCTGATGTTCGGTCATCAGTTGCACGAATTCTTCCGTGTTGCTGCCTGCTCTTGGGCCCATGCGCTTGCTCCCTGATGTAAATAGCCGAATGGCGAGACCTATTACAGAGAATCGGCGGCGACCCGACCAGTCCCGTCGAAATCGAACGCGCGGGGCGGGCGGGCGTTCGCTGGCGAGTTGAAGTGGCTTCCCGACTTCCTGCTGGCACCAAGCGATGCGGGCCGATACGATGAAGAGCCCTTGTTTCGCTGGAGGCCGCGGTGCGATGACGTTCGGGAATTGGAGCTGACGAATCCCATGCTGAAGAACGAGGCAACCGTCCATTCCTCCCTCACGCGCCGTACCGCGTTGAAGGCCGTGACCGCGACCGTGCTCAGCGCAAGTTTTGCGCACAGGCCCGCCTGGGCGCAAGCGTCCGAGACGGGAAGGGCGCCGTACAAGGTCCTCTGGAATGACGATACCACGAACATCCCCAAGTGGACGCCGGGCGAGGTGTTTGAGGATAGCCGCCTGCGGGCTGCGATTGATTCGGTCGCCGACAAGGGCGTGGATGCCTATCACTAAGCAATACCCGGATCGTTTCGCGAAGGTTTCGTCAAGATGTGTCCAGCCCGAAAAAAGAAGCCGCCGCCGGCCGCCGCCCCGCGGCGTCGCGGAACGTCGGAAGCCACGCGGGCAGAAAGTATTGGACGCGACGATCGCGATTGTGCGCCGCGAAGGCGTCGAAAGCTTGACGACCATCCGCATCATGGAGGTCGCCGGGTTTGCCCAATCGTCCTTTTACGTGCACTTCCGCAACGTGCCGGAATGCCTGCGCGCGGCGGCTGAACAGGTCGCCGGGTCGATTCGGCGGTTTGTGGCGGAGCATCGCCGACAGACTTCCGCGTCCGCCGCCGCCGGCCTGCAAGCCCTGGTCGGACACTACGCGGCCGTGCTGAGGCTGTTCGAGGAGGAGCAGGAGTTCGCCGAGCTGTTCCTGCGTCACCGCCGCGACGTGTCCGCGCTGGGCGAAGTCATGCGCCGGCTGCACCAGGAGTTGCGAACGGATCTGGAAGCCGACCTGTTGCGGACCGCGGAAGCGGCCGGACTCCCCCCCGCAGCTCGGGATCGCGTGCGGCTCCAGGCCGATTTCCTGCTCGCTCAGGTTCTCGCCGCCGGGGAAGCAATCCTCGACCGCCGCTGCTTGGACCGCTCGCAGCTGGCCGAGGAACTGGCCCAGACCTCGCTCGTTATCGCGATGGACCTGATCGCGCGTTACCGGTCGTAGTGGTTCGGAGCTGATCGCGAGACAACTCCGGCCCTGACCTGCAGCTCGTCGATGACGACGATCGCTTGGCCGCCGCCCGGGCCCAGGTCGAGGCCGAGGCGGTTGCTGGTGCGGGTGCGTTGGGACAGCTTGCCGGTGGTGATAAGCTGGCCGTTGAGGCCGGGCTGTCTCTTCGTCCGAGGCGTCGTCCCATACGACGCAACCGTGCGTGAGCCCGACGAGCCCGCGGGCCATCGCCGTCGAACCCGTCTCGTGGTCGTTGTCCGGGCTGTGACGGCCGACGCTCCACAGCGATCGGCCGTCGGGGCCCCATTTCACGAGCCGGTCGATCGCCGAGCACGAGTTGTAGTACCACGCGCCGTGCGACTCGGTGCCTTCCTGGGGATTGCTGAAGCTGTCGGAAATGCTCCCATACCAACTCCCGTCGGCCGAGCGTCGGAAGTCCAGGGGATGATGATCGCGTCCGTACTCGCGCCAAGGTTCGACCTGGGTTGCTTCGCTCCAGGCATAGAGGGGAGTGCCCCCCGGCGGTGAACTGCGTGGACCGGCTGCCGAGGAGGAAGACGGGGAGACGCGGAGACAGGGAGATGCGCGGTCAGTAGCGCCCGACGGGCACCTCCAGCGTTCGTTCGCTGGGCGTCTTGCCGCGGCCGACTTCGGCTACTCGGCGGAGAACCGAGGCGTCGAAGTAACGGGCTCCACACTTGCCGCAGACGCCGATCGGCACGTCCTCCAGGATCACAAAACTGCCCTTGTGACGCAGCGCCTCGCGCTCGACTCGCCGCGTCTTGACCTCTCCCCCACAGTGTTCGCAGGTGAAATCGTACATGATTCGGCCGTTACTTGAGTTCGTACACGGTAATGACCAACAACTGATCGCGCTCGACAAACCGGACCACCACCGCCACCGGCGTGAATTCGTCGCAGGCGGTCCCCACGACCACATAGCGCGTTCCGCGCGGGTCGCGGGTCAGTGTCTGCTCGATTCGCCCGCTCAGAATCGCCGCTTCCACGTCCAATACATCCAGACTGTCTTCGTCCATCTCGTCGTACGCATGCTCGGACATTGCGTATCGCCCAGCGAGGACCGCGTCACGAATCTGATTCAGGACCTTTTGGGACATGGCGCATCTCAATGTACGTGCAGCAGCGTCCAAGTCCACGGCATTCTACCATGCCGTGGACGCCTTGTCGCGATGGCCAGAAAACTGTCGTTGGGGGTCCGGTTGAGGGACTGCACGAGCCGGGGCTGGAGTACTGGCGAAGCAGGACCTCACATTTCCCGGCCGAGCCTCCGTCCTGTGGCAGAAAGGCAATTTCCTATCAGTCATCAGTAACAATCGCACGCTGAAGCGTGGACTCCAGCTGCCCGCGGCGTGCTTGGCACACCCGGCCTTAGCCATACTCGGGCCTTGTCCGGGCGTTTGGCATTCCAGCGCGTGGGGGGCGCCCTGCATCCCTGGAGCCTTGACAAAGTGAGATCATCCTGTCCTGCTATATCCCATTCGAGCCGGCCGTCGTGAGGAACCCGTCTCGTGGCGGGGGGCATCATGGGTGATGGTTGGCTGGAGTCAAGCAAGACATCAAGGCCAAGCGGGGAGAACTTCGATGGAACGGCAGAGACGGTTGCGCGGCGTGCTGGTGCTGTTAGTTGGCATTGTCCCTTGTGCGGCTCAAGCTGCCGCCGCCGGGCCGGCGGAGGAAACTCGCGGGGCGGGGTTCTACTCCAGCGCCGCGCTGCGGCCGGCCGGGATGACGTCGGTGCGCTGGACGGAGGGCTTCTGGGCCGATCGCTATGCGCTGTGCCGCGACACGATCGTGCCGGAAATGAAACAGGCGCTGCTGACGCCTGGGAACGCGGCCTGCCTGGCCAATTTCCGGATTGGGGCGGGGCTGGAACAGGGGCCGCATCAGGGGACCTTCTGGGGCGACGGCGACTGTTACAAGTGGCTCGAGGCGATGGCGTGGCTGTACGCGATGGCTCCCGATCCGGCGCTGGCCCGGGAGATGGACTATTGGATCGATCTGATCGCCAAGACGCAGGCGCCAGATGGCTACATCAGCACCCAGATCCAACTCAACCCGGCCAAGAAGCGGTGGGAGAACTTGAACCACCACGAGCTGTACAACATGGGGCACCTGTTGACGGCCGCCAGCGTCCACGCCCAGGCCACGGGACAACAGTCCTTCCTGGATGTCGCCCGCAAGGTGGCCGACTATCTGGACGGCGTCTTCTCCCCGCGCCCGCCGGAACTGGCCCACATGGATTTCAATCCCTCGCACATCATGGGCTTGCTGGACTTGTACCGCGTAACCGGCGAAGCCCGCTATCGGAAACTGGCGAACGTGTTCATCACCATGCGCGGCTCGCAGCCCGTGCCGCCCACGTCGCGGCGGAACTTGCAGGCCGAGCCGGGTGACCAGACGCAGGACCGTGTGCCGCTCCGCCGCGAGACGGCGGCCGTCGGACACGCGGTCACCGGCGGATACCTGTACTGCGGCGCGGCCGACCTGGTCGCCGAGTCGGGCGAGAAAGCCCTGGACGAAGCGTTGGTGCGGATCTGGGATGACATGACGCAGACCAAGCTGTACGTGACCGGCGGCAACGGCGCGATCCGGCAGGGGGTCTCCCTCCGCAATGACCCCGTGCACGAGGCGTTCGGCTTTGCCTACGACCTGCCGCCGCGACTGGGCTACAACGAGACCTGCGCCAACATCGCCGCCGCCATGTTCGGCTGGCGCATGCTGCTGGTGAAGGGCGAGTCGCGTTACGCGGATGTGATGGAACAGGTCCTGTACAACTCGATGCTTTCGGCCATGAGCCTCGACGGGAAGTGCTTCTGTTACTGCAATCCCCTGGAACGTCGCCGCGGGGTGCCGCTGGGACACCACGACACCGAGCAGCGGTGGGTCACGCACACGTGCTACTGCTGTCCGCCCTCCGTGGCCCGCACGCTGGCCCGGCTGCACACCTATGCCTACTCCTGGTCGCCCGCCGGCGGCCTGTGGGTCAACCTGTACGGCGGCAACACGCTTGACCAGCCGTTGCCGGAGGGCGAGCGGTGGCGGCTGACGCAGAAGACGGACTATCCGTGGGACGGCAGCGTGCAGTTGGAGATTGCCGCGGCGCCGGCCAAATCCGCGCCGTTGCACCTGCGAATCCCCGCTTGGGCCGCGGGGGCGGCGATTGCCGTCAACGGCCGGGCGGAGGAAGCCGCTCCGCAGCCGGGGACCTACGCCCGGATCGAACGACAGTGGCAGACCGGGGACACGGTCACCCTGACGTTGCCGCTGGACGTGCAGATGATCGAAGCCCATCCGCTGGTCGCCCAGGCCAAAGGGCAGGCGGCCGTGCAGCGTGGCCCCGTGGTCTATTGCTTGGAGTCGGCCGACTTGCCGGAGGGCCTGGACATCGACCGCATCTTGCTGCCG
>CAIYOB010000042.1 GCA_903927685.1 uncultured Planctomycetaceae bacterium | reverse complement strand
TGCAGCCGAACGAGGCCCGCGTGTTGCTCTTGTTTGGCGCGTATCGCGGCACGGTTCGAACCGCGGGCTGGAACTGGACGAATCCGCTGAACACCAAGCTGCGGATCTCGTTGCGGTCCCGGAACCTGGAAGGCGAGCGGCTGAAGGTCAACGACAAGCGAGGGAACCCGGTCGAGATTGCCGCCGTCGTGGTGTGGCGCGTGCAGGACACGGCGCAAGCGGTGTTTGACGTGCAGGACTATGAAGCGTATGTCCGCGTGCAGAGCGAATCGGCGGTTCGGCACTTGGCGACGTTGTACGTCTACGATCACGGCGAGGAGCATGAGACGACGTTGCGGGGCGGCATGGACGAAGTCGCCGCGGCGCTGCAACGCGAGTTACACGAGCGGGTGACCAGGGCTGGCGTGCTGGTCGAGGAGGCGCGGTTGACGCACTTGGCCTACGCACCGGAAGTGGCCGGACTGATGCTCCGCCGTCAGCAGGCCGAGGCGATCATCGACGCTCGCCAGAAGATCGTGCACGGGGCGGTCAGCATGGTCCAGATGGCCCTGCGCGACTTGGCGGACAACCACGTGTTGGAACTGGACGAGGAGCGGAAAGCGACGATGGTCAGCAACCTGTTGGTTGTGCTGTGCGGCGAGCATGACGCCCAGCCGGTGATCAATGCCGGGTCCCTCTACACCTAACAGCCGACGATGAAACCGCGCAAGAGCTTCCTGCTGCGGATCAGCCCGGACCTGTACGAGGCCCTGGAAGCATGGGCCCAGCAGGAGTTCCGCAGCGTCAACGGGCAGATCGAGTACGTCCTGCAAGACGCCGTCCGTCGCCGCGGGCGGGCGGTCGGGCGGCCATCGTCGGCGTCTGAGACGGCCGCGGCTGAGTCGGCGGCGGCCAGCCACGACGACGCATCCGCCGCCGAGCGTTAGCGATCCGTTCCGGTACTGGACCAGGGTTGTTATACTGGATTCGGGAAGTCAGAACGAATCGCCGGGGAGTAACGAATGATGAATGCAAAGCGAAATCTGATGTTGGTGTTGCTTGGCGTGTGCGTCGTCTTGCTTACCGGCAAGGTTGGCGCCGCCGAGAGCGGCCCGCCGAACGTGACCGGCGAGCCGAACAAGGGTGGGCTGACCAGTCTGCTGGGCGCCTTGGGCGGCGTCCAGATCCCCAGCCTGTCCGGCCTGATCCAGCCGGAGCGGATGGGCGTTCTGACCGACAACGAATGCCGGGTCGAGGACAACCAACCGCATCTGCTGTCCGACAACCGTGCCGACCGCGATTTCCTGTCCGGCAACCAGGTCAACATCCTCTCCGGCCTGCACCTGTTGTCCGACGTCACGGTCACCGTGCAGATCACGGTGGGCGATGGCGAGCGCGAGAAATCCAAGCCTAAGAAAGCTGACCGCGAACGGAAGTCGAACAAGCGGGACAAGACGGACAAGTCGCCGAAACGCAAGGCATTGCAGCCCAAGAAGCGAGCGTAGCCCGATCGGCCGCGGGCTCCCACAGACGCGCAGACAAACCGCAGTGCAACGCGAATCCCCTCCGGTGTCGCACGGCTCACTCGCACACCGCCGAAAACTCTGATCCCGGGGATGAACGCTGCCGGTGTGCGAGTTAGCCGTGCGGATGGCGCAAGGCCGGCCACGCGCAGAACCGGCAGCCAAGTCAACCTTTGGGCGCATCCGCACTGCTGACTCGCCCGCCGGTTCCGCCTGTTTGCCGGATTCCAACCGTCCTGCGGCGGACGAGTAAGCAGTGCCACACACGGAACCGGCAGCCACGTCAACCGTCGGACCAACCGCGGGGCCTGACCCAATGCCTCACTCGGCGTGGGGCAGACGCCGTCCGGCGATCAGCGCGGTCACGTCGGACAGGACGCGGGGCAGCGACAGGCCGCCCGGCGAGGCGAGGTAGCGGGGCAGCCAGACCGGGTCGAACCGCTGCTTAAAGGCCCGCAGTTCGGCACAGTTGGGGAAGTGTTCGCCGTGTGGAAAGACCATGCCCATGGCCCGGGTCCACAGCGGTGCCAGCGGCCGGTCTTCGAGGTCCGCCGCCGGCGCTTGTCCCAGGCTGAGCCACTGGTAGCCAGCGTTCTTGGCCCACAGAATCGACTCGATGATCAAGTACTCCAGGATGCCCTCGGGCGCATCCGGCAGATGGCGGATCAGGTCCACGGCGCATTCTTCCCGGCCGGCGCCGGGCCAGAGACTGGCAAATCCGACCAGACGGCCCTGGTGACGCACGATGACGCACGTGGAACGTTCCACGTAGGATTCGTCGCACGCCCCGACAGCAAAGCCTTTCTCCGTGGCCGAATTCCCCATCAGCCAGGCGTCGGACACGGTCTGCAGCTGGGGCCACATCGCATCCACTTCGGCCGGCAGCAAGAGTGAGACTTCGCAGGCTTCGCTCTGACAATGCAGGTATCGCGGCAACAGGCTCGGCCGGGTCCCGGTCTGCAGGCTGAAGTCTGTCAGCTTGACGTGCGCTTCCTCGCCGATCTTGAGCAGGGTCAGCCCTTGGTCGAGATAGATCGGCGAGTACTCGGGTGTGGCCTGGTAGACCACCGGCTGGCCGTGGAATCGCTCGCACATCGCTCGGAACTGCCAGACCAATTCGCCCGCGCACTCGGCCGGCCCGATCGGGTCGCCCATCGCCACCCAGGATTTGCCTTGGATGGCGTACATCATCAAGGCCGTGCGGCCCTCGTCGAACAGGAACAGTTTGTCGCCCAGGAACGCCAGGTTCGCCCAGGGCCGCGGCTCGCGGGCGACGATCCGCTCGGCGGCCGCCAGTTCGCCGTCATCGGGCGCCGCGGGCCGGGGTTCGGCAGGGCCGATCCATTTGCGCACGGCAAATACGAACAGCACGGCGACTGCTCCGGCCATGGCCCGCAGGAACCGCGGTGCGTCCCCGCGCGGGGAGAAGCTCCACCATGCATCCGGCGTGTATTCGACATGCTTGTGTGCGAACGCGCCCAGCAGAATCGCTCCGCCGACAGCAAACGCGACCGCGCTGATCCAGCCCGGCGCGACGGGTTCGTGGACCAGCGTTCCCTGACGATAGAATTCGTCGCGGCAGCCGACCAGCGCGGCCAGGATGACTCCCAACAGAATGGCCTCCTCAAAGACCAGGCCCTTGGGAGCCGTCAGGATCAGGGCCGCCGTCAGCGCGGCAACGGCCATTCCATAGGCTGAATTCAGGCGCCGGTACACCCCGGAACTGAGGATCAGCAGCAGCGCTCCTAACAGACCGGACGCTAGGTGCGACAGTTCCGTGACCAGCAACGGGACGGTCTGTTCCAGAGCATGCAGTCGCCGCGGCAGGATCGGGACGGCCAACGAGAGCAAGATGACCGCGCCGGCCAACAGTGTCCCGATCGACAGCAGCGTCGGCGCGACGGTGCCCAGCCAGCGGGCCAGGCCGCCCCACATGCGGCGCATGGCCGTCTTCCGCAGGGCAATCTCATAAGCGCCGAACACCAGCGCCGCCGCAAACAGCGGCAGCAGGTAGTAGATCGCCCGGAAGGCCAGCAGCGACGCGGCGACCGCCTCCTTGCCGTCTTCCGGGGCAGCCAACGTCAGGATCACCGCTTCGAAGACCCCGACACCGCCCGGGACATGGCTGAAGACAACCGCCACCCAGCCGAACAGAAAGACCCCCAGGAATTGCCAGAACCCCAGCGGCTCGTTCACCGGCAGCAAGGCGTACAGGCAGCCCGCGGCGATGATTAGATCGGCTGCCGAGACCGCGATCTGGGCCAGCGTCATGCCCAGGCCGGGCAGCTGAATCTCCATGCCCCGAAAACGAATTGGCTTGGTCCGCAGCGTGACGGCCACCAGATACACCGCCGTGATTCCCAGCAGGATCCAGCCCACCGGCTGGACGGTGTGAAAGGGCATGTGGAGATGGGCGGGAATCGGAAACGGCTGGACGAGAAACACCACTCCGGCCAGCGCGCACAACCCCAACCAGAAGGTCACGGCCAGCATGAAGACCAGGCGGACGATTTCCAGGGCCGAAAAGCCCCAGGCCGAGTATAAGCGATAGCGGACCGACGTGCCGCCCAGCAAGGCGCCGATGTTGTAGCTGATCACAAATCCGGTAAAGGAAACCAGCGTCAGCCGGGGCAGCGACAGGGATCGGCCCAGAGAACGCACCGCCAGATAGTCATAGCCGATCAGCAGCAGGAAGTTGCCCGCGGTCAGCAGCAGCGACATCCAGAGATGTTCGACGGGAATCTGCGCCAGCGACTGGCGGATCTCCCGCAGACTACAGCCGCGCAATTCCCGGTACAGGAGCCAGACGGCGCCCAGAAAGACTGCCAGGATGATCAGCGGCCGCAGCAGCCGCAGCAGGGACTTCATCGATCTGTCGTACCTTTCAAAACTTACGCTCCGAACTATAGCATCCTTGGCCCGCCAGCGGCAGGTCACCCCGCATTCTCCGCGATCCGGTATTTGATCAGCTTGCGCACCAGGGTGGCCGGCAGGGGCTTGCCCGGCTGGAAGCGGATACAGCCTTTGCTCGTGTCGTAGGCTTGAAGGAACTCGCGGTGCGCTTCCACCGCGGTGCCGCTGAGCGGATAAAACCCGCAGTGTTTCGCGGTCGCTCCGAACGCGACCAGGGAGCGCCCGTCCAGGCGGAACGTCGGGAGCCGGTAGCTGAGGCATTCCTCGGCCATTGGAACCGCCTTCCGGATCAGCGCCCGCAGTCGCTCGAGGGCGACGCGTTTGTCCTCCGGCAGTGCAGCCAGGTATTCGTCGATCCCGTTGCCCGGCGCGCGCGGCTCGGGCGTGGCGTCGACTTTTCGTCGGGGACTCGGTTGTTTTTTTGGCCGGGGCTTGTCTTTGGCACTCGGTTTGGGCTTTATGGTCGTCACTTTGTAGACGCGACCACTGGCGTCGTAGGTCGTCCACTGCCCCACTTGTTGTCCGGCCTCGAAGTGGCCTGAACGCAGCTTGGTGCCGTCTTTCCGGTACCACTCCCAGTATCCCGTGGCCACCCCGTCGATCGTCTGCCCCTTGGCCCATAGCGTGCCATCTTTGTGGTACTGAGTGTATTCCGTGGCAGCAGGACGCTGGGTGGCCATCGCGGATCCTCCGACGGGCTTGATCGTGAAAGGGTTTCTGTTTACATCGGATCTGCATAGAATTAGAGTTGATGTCTCGTCGGCCCCGACACGATACCCAGGGCGGCAGTTGTCAAGTTGTCCGTTTTTTTCGATTTTTCCGAGAACTTAGCGGACGTCGAGTTCGTCGAATGAATCGACGACACGGTGCATTTTGCCTTTAGGGACATGGAGATACGATTTGGCGGGCCGTGGAGTGAATGAAGGGATCGCTATGGCTGCCTGGTGGCGCAATCTCGGTGTTTTGCCAGCTCGACACGGCCGCAGACGGGGCAAGTTTTGCCGCGTCCTGCTGCTGGGGATCGAGCCCTTAGAGAGCCGCCAGCTCTTGACTGGCCCAGACGCCGTGCTGCCAGGAGATGTGTTCGGCGGGGCGGCCGTCATACCGAACAACGGCGCGCCGGCGGCAGGATTCACGGTCAGCAGGAGCATGGCGTTTACGGGCGAGAACGGCACCCCGGACTCATTCAGCGTCGTGTTGACGGCCGAGCCGGATCTGGACGTTGTCCTGACCGTGATCAGTGCCAGGCCGGGCGAACTTGCCGTCAGCCCGGCTGTGTTGACCTTTACACCGGCCGATTGGAATACGCCGCAGTCGGTCACGGTTGTTGCCGTGGATGACCGCGTGGACGACGGCGCTCAGTACACCGACGTAGCGGTTGGCGTCGACGGCGAGTCTTCCGATCAGCGTTTCGCCGCCTTGGATTCGCGGCATGTCATGGTGTCCACCGAGGACGACGACCAGGCGGGGATCTGGCTCAGCAAGACCACCGCCAACGTCTCCGAGAACGAGACGACGGATACGTTTGCCGTCCGCCTGACGTCGCAACCGGTGGACAACGTCGTGCTGACCGTGATCAGCTTGGATCCGGGCGAAGCAGCGGTCAGCCCGATGGTCTTGACTTTTTCGCCTGTCGACTGGGATGTTCCCCAGACGGTGACGGTCACGGGCGTGGACGATTCACTGCTCGATGGCAATGTCTCCACCCAGGTCATGGTGAGCACCGTCGACGAACTCTCGGACGCTCCGTTCCGCGGGATGTTCCGGGCGGTTCACGTGGCGACGGTGGACAACGACGTGGCCGGCTTTGCCCTCAGCCACTCGGCCTTGACGGTCTCCGAAAGCGGCACGTCAGACACGTTCACGGTCGTCCTGACGGCCAAGCCGGAGGTCAGTGTCACGCTGACGGCGATTCGCTCCGATGCCGGGGAAGCGACGGCCAGTCCCGCCGTGCTGACGATCCCGCCGGAGGATTGGGACGTCCCTCAGACCGTGACCGTCACGGGCGTGGACGACCCTCTGCTCGACGGTGATCAGACCAGTTGGGTGACCGTCAGCGTGGCTCCGGACATTTCGGACAGCCGGTTTGCCGGCGTCGCACCGCAAGCGGTCAGCGTCACCACGACCGACGACGACAACGCGGGCTTTACGCTCAGCAAATCGCTGGCACTCGTATCCGAGACCGGCACGACCGACAGCTTTACGGTCGTACTGACGGCTCAGCCGGAGAACGACGTAACGCTGACGGTGAGCGGCAGCGACTTGGGCGAAGCCACGGCGGGCCCCGCCACGCTGGTTTTTACGCCCGCGGGCTGGAATTCGCCGCAGACCGTAACGATCACCGGCGCCGACGACACCCGCCGAGACGGCGACCAGGCATCGCAGGTCATCGTCGCCGTCGACGATTCGCAATCCGACGAGTACTTCGTCGGCGTGCTCGCCCAGACCGTCTCCGTCACGACCACGGACGACGACCAGGGCTGGCAGAACTCGGAGAATCCCTACGATGTGACCGGCAACGGCGTGGTCGACGCCGCGGATGTGCTGATCCTGATCAATCATGTGAACGGCAATGCGGGCCGCCCCGCGCTGCCATCGCCGCCCGCCTCGCCGCCGCCTTACTACGACGTCAACAACGACGGCCTGTGCACGGCGTTCGACATCCTGTTGGTGATCAACTTTATCAACAATCAGAGCGGGGTCGGCGTCAGTGCGAGCAGCGCCGGCGAGGGTGAAAGCCAATCGCCCGCGGCCACCCGCTTGCAGGCCACGCCGCTGGATGCGCCGGCCGATCCGTCTGGGGATGCGTCCGGGGCAACGTATCCGATCCCTGCCACCCGCGTCCTTGTTGCGCCGGATCCGATGTGGCTTTCGCCAGCAGCCAAGGCGGCCGCGACGGACGTGACGGTCCGACTTGTCGAGCCGACCTCGCCCCCGCGTGCGGTCCTGGTGCCGGTTCCCGTCGCTGACGCCGCGGTCCGGGAAGGCTTGGTTTCGACGCGGCCTGGTCGGACGTCCGACGCCGACGAAGCCCCGTGGTCCGAGGCGGTCGATGCCTCGCTGGGGGACTGGGACGAGGGCTGGGAGGATGCGTTGGCGTCGGCGACGGAGTCATTGACGCATCTTCGATCGCCGTAGGTTGCTCCGGGTGCGTGAGATTCGCGTGTACGAGTACGGCACGCTCCTCGTACACGTACTCGTGCACTCCTATCTCTTCCTGGTCGGAATGGGAGCGTCATTTCTTTGCCGGTCCTTGGCGTACCCTTCGCAGCCTGAGTCCGCATGATTTGGGCGTCCCTCGTACCCGAAGCGTGAGCGAGGAGCGCTCGTGTCGCTTCCTCGCTCACGCGTCGGGTTACTCAACGCGATTCTCGCCGCTGGGCGGTAAGTGCTCCTGCAGCCACTGCACGTGTGCGGGATCAAGCCTGGGCCGGCAGCGTTGGCGGTAGTTGATATCCAGTGCGTACCGCGACCGCTCGTAGATCGCTTCGATCATCGGCTGCAATGCGACACACACGTCCGCATCGGGCGGCGACAAGGGAACCGGGATTTCGGGCAATGGACGCAGGCAGTAAGCCGGCCACACCGCACACTGGGGCGCCGTCGGCTTGCGGGACACCAGCACGTAGTACGGGCTAACCGGCCACGGATCTTCCATCGGCATCCGCCGGCCGCCCCGCAGGAGATCGATTTCCACCACGTTCGCGCCGCCTTCCAAGTGCGCTTGCCGCTTCCGCAAGTAGCGGATCCAGCCTAGTGACTTATAGCGTTTGTTCGAGGGGGACAGGACCTCGACGGTGGTCACCAAACGCCGTTCCGGCCGCAGTTCGTAGATCTCGACGAACGTCTCGCGGAATTCCATTTCGATCAGGGCTCGCATCGGCAGGGGGCCGGTTTCTGCACCGACGTCGGGAAGTTCCGCGACTGCGGCAGACGAAGTTTGCTGCGTCGGGCGACGGCTCGGCGAAAACGCGATCGCGACGTCAGCCTGGGACACACGCTCTTGCGGCAGACCGATTTCTTCGGACGTGACGAGCGCTACATAAGAGCGTTTGCCGAAACGAACAACGTAGTGCCTGGGGATGAGTCGAGCCAACGCCGCCTTGATCTCGCCGGTCAACTCCTCATGAAAATCCTCCCAGAGACCGCACGCTTCGATGTACGGATCCATGCCGGGGAACGGGGAACGCATCGCAAGCCCTCCGAACACGAACGATCCAATCTGTCGACATCCCTATTCTACCTGCCCCGGAGCACTTTCGCCCGAGCCATTCAGCAGAAACGTGGCGGGAGCGAACGGCTCCAGGGTCACGTTCCAGCGCCGCTCCCGGATCGCGACGGGCGCGCCCAACGACTGGCCGCGGAGGTCGACGCGCTGGGCGGTTGCGGCTTGACAGCCCGCGGGCAGGTGGATCTCGCAGGGGCCGCCCAGTCCGGCGCATTCCCACAGGCGGAGGACCGTGCCCGAGCCGTCGGGGTTGGGGCCAAAGGCGGTAACGAGCGTCCCGGCCGCGGACACTTCCAAGCCAGGTTGCATCGGCGGCAACGGGCCGCTCGGGCCTGAGGCAAGGGCGGCGGCCAGCGGCGCACGGGCGGCGGCGGCCGGGACGATCAGCGACTGGGCGGTATTTTCGCCCTCGACCGCCCACAGCCGCACGCGCGAAGTCCACGTGCCGCCGTTCCACAAGCGAAAGTTCGTGGTCCACTGGTTGTTGAACAGGTTGAAATACACGCGACTGTGACGTGGTACAAAGTCGGGCGTGTACTTCCAGCAGCCGGGTGAATCGAGGCTGACCAAGGGGCTGTCCAGCGGGCACACGCCCACGCCGTGCCCTGCGGCAGAGGTGACGGTCAGGCCGCTGTTGACGGCCAGGATGTGCCGGTTGGCGCCCGGGATGATGTCTCGCGCCGGATCGATGATCGAGCCTTGCCGGCCCACACGAAACTGCGGCTGAGGCACATTCAGCGGCAGGCAAATCCAGCCGGCTTCCGGCCACGGATCGGCGGGCTTGTCATGCAGCGTCAGTTCGATGTCGACGCACGGCAGATCGCGGTACAGCGTGTACCGTGCCGTGACGGGATGCGGAACGCCGCCGCTGGCAGGGGCCTGCAAGACGGCCGAGACGGCGACGGGACTCGCTGCAAAGCTCACCGTGAACGGCCCGGGCGATGCCGCGAGGTACGGGACCTCGGCGGCAGGGGGCAGGGCGGGCTTGCCGATTTCGTTCACGGCCCATTCGGCCGAGATCTTGACATACGCGGCCACGTACGCCTTGACCTGGTCGGCGTCGAATCGTTCGTACAAGTACTGGCCCAGGCCCTGGGCCGCCGCTGCGTCCGCCAGTTCGCGCCCCGTCCGCTTGTCGACCAGCGAGCGGATGACGCCGCGCTGGCGGTCGATCGCGGCGCGGTAATAGGGCGATTCCAGCACGCCCTCGCGGTCGTCGCAGCCCATTGCGGCTGGTGCGGCCGCTGACTCGGCTGGGACATAGGTGCGATAACCGCCCGCCGGCACATCGCGGGCGGTAAACCGAATCGTCGTGCCCTGTCGCTCGACGGGGATCGCCTCGCCGCCTTCGGCGGGCCGCAGGGTGTTCACCTGCGTTTCGCCGACAGCGACTTCCACCACGTCGGCTCGCGGCCAGGGCAGCGGATTGTGGACCACGATCCGCGGGCCGGTCACCGAGACCGAATCCGCCAGCGTCTGCAGTTGGCTTTGCCGTAGGGGCTCGACCAGGCTCTGAGCTTTCTTGATATAGCCGGTGTGTTCATCCCAGGAAGCAGCCAGGCGAGCGAATTTGCCGGCGGCCAATTCCTGTTTCCATTCGTCGCCATAGGCGTAATTCCGCTGCTTGGCGTAGGACGTGATCCAGTACAGCGCCCCGCCCCACGTGTGTTCGCCGTACAGCAAGCTGTTCTCGTACGCCGCCGCAATGGACGGGCGGGATTCAGGCAAGTTCACGCCCCAAGCCCGCAGGTGCGTATCCAGCGACTCGCAGGCCGCGATGGCCGGCCGCAGGTTGCGGGCGATCCGCGCGCCGTCCGGATCGCACAGCGGACCGTGAATCCACGAGTCGGGCATGTCGCCGCGGACGACGGGAATCTGACTCCGCTCCGCACGCATGGCGTCGGCGAAGTCGGACAGACGGCCGATGCTGACCTGGACGCCGGGCAGCCGTTTCTCGGCTTCCGCCAAGAGCTGTTCGACCTGCTCCGGTTTGGGCGGCCCCGCGTTATCGCCGGTGTGGATCAGGGCCAGCCAAGTCTTGTACGGCCAGCCTTCCGGCGGCATCAACCCCGTGCCGTACCCCACGGCGATGTACATTGTCAGCAGCCGGGAGCCGTCCGGGCCTTCCCACCAGAACAACGAGGGAACATCGGGCGACCGACTGCCGGCGTTGCAGCCCAAGTGCAGGAACTCGACGCCGGCCCGCCGCAACAGTGTCGGCATGATCCAGCTGTGGCAGGGCACGTCCGTCATCTTGGCGTCCCGGGGCAGCGGCAGGCCCCCAGCACGCGACAGGTTGGACGAGTAGCCCAAGCCGCGCACCAAGTCCTCCATTTCCAGCAGTTCGGTGTGTGTCGTGAAGGGCAATGCATGCGTGGCGAAACGGCCTTCGCGAAAGGCCCGCCAGACGCGCTCCTTGCGCTCGATGGTCTGCCCCTCCCAGTCGTCCAGGATCTTGGCCATCGGCCAGCCGGGCGTCATCCAGACGAAACGCCGGTCGGCCGGCAGTCCGGCGGAGCGGTCCACGACGGCCAATGCCTGATCGATCATCTCGGTCCGATAACGCTGGACGACATTCGCAGCCAAATCGGTGTAACCGATATCGAAGTGTGTTTTGAAGGTGACGATCACCCGCTCGAGCCGCGGGAATGCGGAAAGCGAGTCTCCGGATTGGCCGGCCGCGGGAGCCGCGGTCGCGGGCTCGGCGCCGGCAGCCAGCCCCGTGACGCACCAGGGCGGCAAGCTTGTGATGGGCAGCCCGAGGGCGGCCAAGATGATCAAGGATTTCGCGTGCATGACTTCGTTCTCCCTGGGTGAGTTCGTGTGGCGTCCCGAACGCAAGGCTGATTATAGAGGGCGCGCCGCGGTCGCCCAGCCACCGCTCGCCAGTTCTTCGCCTTGACGCAACATTCCACCGGCCCCGGAAAACGCGGAAAACTCGGTCGGTCCTTTTCTCCAGGGGGCTTGGCAGACTACAATAATCAGCAGTGGATTCTTCACAAGAAAAAAGGGGGGAAGCACGCATGTTAAGGACCTTCTTGAGTTCAGGCTTGGCCATTGCGGCGGCCTGGACGTTGATGGTGTGGACGGCGTCTGCGGCCGTGGCCCAGGTGCCGGTCGTGACGTACTATCCGCCACAGCCGGTCGTCGGCTACGTTCCCGAGGTACGGGGGCTGTTCGGTCAACGGCTTGTCTACCGCCCGGTGGTGGCCGCTCCAGCGCCGGTCGTACTTCCCGCCGCCCCGCCGGTGGCCGTGATTACCGCCCCGGCGGCGCCCGTGACGACGTATTACCCGCCCGCGGCGCCGGTGGCCAGCTATGCCGCGCCCGTGACGACGTACTACCCGCCCGCGGCACCGGTGGCCAGCTATGCGGCGCCGGTGACGACGTACTACCCGCCCGCGGCGCCGGTGGCCAGCTATGCCGCGCCCGTGACGACGTACTACGCTCCCGCGGCGCCGGTGGTCAGCTATCCCGGGCGAGTGACGACGTATTACGCGCCGGCGCGAATCGTGACGCCACGAGTGATCACGGCGTATCCGCCGTGGGTGGTTCCCTGACCGTGAGCACGCTGCCCGTCCTGCCCCTCCCCGCATTGCCGCCGCGCCGGAATGACTCACACAAGGGCGACTTCGGACGCGCCTTGCTGATTGGGGGCTCGCGCGGCATGAGCGGCGCGATTGCCTTGGCCGGAATGGCAGCCCTGCGTGGCGGCGCTGGGCTGGTCACGCTGGCCGTCCCGAAGGCCTGCCTCGACACGGTGGCCGCGTTTGAACCGTCCTACATGACGACTCCACTGGTTTGCGACGAATCGGGGTGCCTCCGCTCGGAGGCCGTCGAGGATCTTCTGCGTCTGGCGAGTGTCGCCGATGGCATCGCGTGTGGACCCGGCTTATCCCGCTCGCCCCAATTGACCGGGCTGGTGGCTCGGCTGTACGAAGCCGTGCCGCGGTCGCTGGTGCTTGATGCCGACGGCTTGAATGCCTTGGCCGCCCTGGGCATGCCGGAATCCGTGCCGACCGCGCCGCGGATCCTGACGCCGCATCCGGGCGAATTCGCCCGCTTGGTTGGCAATCCTGAGACCCGAGTGCCGCGGGAAGAACTGTGTGATCAGGCGATCGGAATAGCTGCCCGCTACGACTGGGTGTTGGTGCTCAAAGGCCATCGCACCTTGGTGACGGACGGTCGGCGGGTAACCTACAATACCAGCGGCAATCCCGGGATGGCCACCGGCGGGTCCGGCGATGTACTGACCGGCGTCATCACCGCCCTGGTTTGCCAAGGACTGCCGGCGTTTGAAGCGGCCCAACTGGGCGTCTATGTGCATGGCTTGGCAGGCGATCTGGCCGCGGATGATCTGGGGCAGGTCTCGCTCATCGCGCGGGATCTGGTCGCGTATCTGCCTCGGGCGTTCCGGCGACTGGCGGACCAGGCGAATCAGGGGTGACGCTCGCGGAGCATTCAGATTCGAGGGGAGACCGGCGAGAACGTGAAACGACCGATCGACAAGGGAGCCGCGTGCAAAACGCTCGCTGGCGACTCCAACACTCACTGGCGCGTCGAGACGGTGAATCTCGTCCGTTCGTTGGACGATTTTCCCGCGAACTTCCAGTGCGGCGCCGTCGCCATCGGAAATTTCGATGGCGTCCATCTCGGGCACGCGCGGCTCATCGAACGGTTGCGGCAGAAAGCGGCCGAAGTGGGTGGCCCGGTGACGGTGTTCACGTTCGATCCGCATCCAGTTGTCCTTTTGCGGCCGGAGACTGCTCCGCCACCGCTAACTTGGTCGGAGAGGAAGGCCGAGTTGCTCGCCGAACTTGGCGTCGATGCGGTGGTCATCTATCCCACGGAGTTGGCTTTGCTTGAATTGTCTCCCCGAGAATTCTTCGCGCGCGTGGTCGTGGGTGCGCTGCAGGCCAAGGCGATGGTGGAGGGGCCCAATTTCCGTTTCGGGCACGGGCGAGCCGGAGACGTCCGCCTGCTGCGAGAGTTGTGCGGCGAGTCCGGCGTGAGTCTCGATATTGTGGAGCCCACGGCGGACGGCGATGGCTTGATCTCCAGCAGTCGCGTCCGCGAGCGGATTCGCCAGGGCGAGATTGATGCCGCACGTGACATGCTGACTCAGCCGTACCGAGTTCGTGGGATGGTCGTTCACGGAGCGCGACGGGGCGGCTGCCTGGGATTTCCCACGGCGAACCTGGAGGCCGTGGACACGCTGATGCCGGGGCTGGGAGTCTATGCGGGCCGAGCCTACGTCGATGGTCGAGCATGGCCGGCGGCGGTGAATATCGGCCCCAATCCGACGTTCGGCGAACACGCATTCAAGTTTGAGGTGCATTTGGTCGGATTTGGCGGCTTCCTGTATGGCCAACCTTTGGAGGTTGACTTTTTGTCCCGCCTACGCGACATTCATCCTTTCGGCTCGACCGACGAACTGAAACAGCAACTGCAGGCGGACATTCGCGCGGCGTGCGAGATCGCGAATTCGACGCCGGGGGAGAGAACCACTCGCTCATGAATATCGATTGGCCGAGTTTCGTGGACATCGTCCGTCGGCAGCGGACTTTCTTGTTGACCAGCCATATCCGCCCGGACTGCGATGCCTTGGGCAGCGAACTGGGAATGGCGGGGGTTCTGGACGCGCTCGGCAAACAGGTGCTGATCCTCAACGGGCAACCGACCCCGCCCAATCTCGCATTTATCGATCCGCAACAACGGATTCGCGTCCTGGGACGCGATATCCCTCCCGACGGACTGCCACCCGTGGACGTGCTCGTGGTCTTGGACACCAGCGCTTGGGCGCAGCTCGGGCCAATGGCCGAAGTCGTCCGGACGACCGCCGCCCAGAAGATCGTGCTCGATCATCACCAGAGCGAAGACGATCTGCAGGCATTGTCGTTCAAGGACCCGAAGATCGAAGCCACGGGACGGTTGGTGCTCGAAGCCGCCAAGCAGTTGGGCGTGCCGCTGACGCCTCAGATCGCGGTGCCCCTGTTCGCGGCGATTGCCACCGACACCGGCTGGTTTCGCTTTTCCTCCGCGCGGGCGGGGGCCTATCGCGCGGCTGCCGAACTGATCGACGCGGGCGTCCGTCCCGATGAACTGTTTGTCCAGTTGTACGAGCGGGACACGATCGGCCGAGTCCGCTTGCGGGGGCTGATCCTGTCGCGCGTCCAGACCGAACTCGACGGGCGTCTGGTTCACACCGTGGTCTTGAAGGATGACTTCGCCCGGGCCGGGGCACTGCCGAGCGACACCGAAGACGTCATCAACATGACGCTGGCGATCGAAGGCGCCCGGATGGCGGTGATTGTCATCGAGCAGCCGGAAGGCGGATGCAAAGTCAGTCTCCGCAGCCGGTGCCAAGTGGACTGCAGCCGGATCGCCGAGCAATTCGGCGGTGGCGGACACAAGGCGGCCGCCGGTGCCTTTCTTCACGAACCGCCGGACAGCGCCCAGGCCAAGGTGCTCGCGGCCGTCCGCGAGGCCCTGCGTTAGAGGCGTCCGCTGGTCCTGATCGAACTCTTGTCCCGGGAATCCCGCCCATGCCTGACACTCAGCTTGAGCCTTCGTCATCGCGTTTCACGCTGGTCCAATGGCTCGTCTGCCTGATTGCGATCATCGGGTTCGCGTTCGACATCTATGAGTTGCTGATGCTGCCGCTGATTCTGCGGCCGGCGTTGCTCGAGTTCATCCACGCGGCGCCGAACAGTCCCGAGTTCATCGAGCAATTTGCGTTCTGGCGCGGGCTCCTGTTCTTCGTGCCGGCTTTTGCGGGCGGCATCTTCGGCTTGTTGGGCGGCTATCTGACCGATCGTTGGGGCCGGCGGAGGGTGTTGACCGGCAGTATCCTGCTGTACGCCGTTTCCGCCTTTGCCGCAGGCTACTCGACCAACATCTACATGCTGCTGTTCTTCCGTTGTACCACGTTCATTGGCGTGTGCGTCGAGTTTGTCGCGGCCGTGGCTTGGCTGGCGGAGCTGTTCCCCAGTCATACGCAGCGGGAGGTGGTCCTGGGGACGACGCAAGCGTTCTCGTCCATCGGCGGGCTGATGGTGGCCATGGCCAACGGCATTGCCGTCGCGTGGGCCGTGGGCAAACCCGCGCCGCTGTTGTTTGGCCTGACGCTGCCAGCCGTCAGTTTGCCGCCAATCATCCTCCCGGACTGGCTCGCCGGCCTGTTGGGCGGCGCCATTCCGGACCCGCACGCCGCGTGGCGGTACACGCTGATGTCCGGCCTGATCCCGGCCATTCCGCTGATCGTGATCCGGCCGTTCCTGCCGGAATCGCCTGCGTGGAAAGCCAAAAAAGACGCGGGAACACTGAAGCGGCCGAGTCTGGCCGAGTTGTTCGCTCCACGCTTGCGGCGCACGACGGTGGTGACCACGATCCTGTTCGCCTGCAGCTATGGCGTCGCCTTTGGTGCGATCCAGCAGATCCCCCAGATCGTTCCCGGCCTGCCGCAAGTCCAGCAGATGACGGCGGCCAAGAAGACCCCGCCGGAGAAGCGGCAAGTCGAGCAAGCGGTTGCCGCCAATGTGACCAAGTGGCAGGAGTTCGGCGGGCTGTTGGGCCGCGTGGCGCTCGCGGTGCTGGCGGCGCTAATTGTCAGCCGCCGGGCCCTGCTGCGGCTGTTCCAGATCCCCGGCCTGATCATCACGCCGCTTGTGTTCGCTTTGATCGCCGTGAAAGATCTGGAGCTTTTGAATTACGGCATCTTCATCGTCGGCGCATTGACCGTGGGACAGTTCAGTTTCTGGGGCAACTATCTGCCGCGGGTGTATCCGATCCACCTGCGCGGAACCGGCGAGAGCTTTGCGGCCAACATCGGCGGCCGCATGATCGGCACTTCATTCGCGTTTGTCACCAGCCAGTTAGCCACCATGCCGTTCATGCCCGGCACGTCCGATCCAACCAAGATGGCCTACGCGGCCGCTGCGGTGGCCCTGTTCGTCTACCTCGTGGCCACCGTGGTCTGCTTCTGGCTGCCCGAACCCGGCACCGGTGAGATGCTCGACTAGGACCAAGAAACGCAAAGCCCCCCGTTGCCGAAGCGGCATCGGGGGGGCCAAGTGCGATCCTGTTCTCGGTTCCGTTTCACTCGCCCGTTTCGCGGCGGCGCTTACATCGCCATGTTAACGGCATCGAACGTGGCGTTCACTTCGCTGCCCATCGTGCCGATGGTCGCGATGCAGGTGGCGATGATCAGGGCGACCATCACAGCGTACTCAACGGCGGTGGCGCCGTCTTCGCAACCCAGGAAACCACGGATCTTCAGAGCGATATTCTTCATACTAACCTCCACAGTTGGTCGAGGCCGCTGTCGTGCGGCAACCGTCTGCCGCGCGGCCGGGATGAAAAGGATTCGTGACCTGCCACGGACGCGTGGACCACTCGTTCGGATCTCAAGGCGTCCGCTCAGGCTCTCGGGTAACACACCACACGCCTCTCTTCCCCTGTCCTCAGACCGTGGCTCGCCACCGTCGAAAAACTCAATGTCCCTTCGGTAACCAGGCTGCCCCGCCGGACCAGCCGGCGCGGCCCTCGGTTTTGCGTCCCAGCCTTGCGACTGGTTTGCCCTTATCGGGGAATCGGAGGCACCAAACCAAGCAACTTCAACTGGATTGCTGTCATCCGGCCACGATCCCGGGTACGGGTCGGACTCGGCCATCGCTGAGGTTGCCGCAAGCGCCCGGCGGCCATGCCGCCAGACTCCTGTTGAAGGAAACCTATGTCACAAGGGGACGGTGTCAAATCAAAAAACGAAGACGGACGAGAAAGTTGCTTGACCGAGGGCTTTCGGTTGCTCGCGGTCAACAGCGGCTGGGCGGCGTGTTTCGCGAACGCAACATGCCGCCGAAGTTTTCCACCCGGATGGGCGGATTGCGGAGGCCGGCAGGGTCGATGAGCAGATGAGGCGAGTTCTAGCCCGGATGAGGGGCCTGCCGCAACCCGCAGCCCGGGCGAGGACGGACAACAGGTTGTCCTCGCTGACGCTTCGGGTTACGGTGGTACAGATCTTCGGGGAATTGCCGGTGCGTGACGAATCCGCATTACCCCGCGAGTGAGGGAGCTATCCAGGACGAGGGCCGAGAAGCAGCGCCGAGTCACCCACGTCCCAGCACACCGCTCACCCGCCCGGCGCCACGCCGGCGGCCAATTGCTGCTGGAGGGCGGCTTTCATGGACAGCATCTGGCGGTAGGCCTGGAAGCCGCTCCACATGCCGAACAGCACGAACGCATGAAAACCGACGCTCATCCAGTCCTGGAACAACACATAGAGCAGGCCGTCCAGCAGGTACAGGACCATGCCGATGACGAAGACCGGCAGCAGCGGGCGGCGGGACAGCCAGCCGAACAGGCACAGGACTCCGGCCACAGCGACGCTGAACCCAAAGGCGATCCCCTTGGCGACGGCCGCGGCGTCCGGGTTCTGATCGGCGACCACCCGGGCGACGATATCCGCCGCGAACGTCACCCCCAGTCCGACCACGAAATGCCGGTCGCCGCCGGTCAGCGAGATGATCGAATTCACCAGCGACAAGGCGGCGATCCAGAAGAACCAGCCCGCGCCCGAGGTCCCGCGCGCGTGCAACTGGGCCAACTCGGCCCGGACCGCCTGCAGCGGATCAGCCGTCACGATTTCCGGCGTCACCGCCTCCGAGGATGGATCCGCCGGAACACTCACTGGTACCGCTTCCAAAGGCTTTTGGTCCACGATTTGATTCTCCTGCGACGAAAGGGACGAGTTGGGCCGTTGCCGGGCAACACGGTATTCTCAGAGACGGTTACTCCAATGTCCAGCCGGGTCGATATTGCCGCCGGACGTACGCATTGGCCTCGGCATCGTTCGTCACCTCCATGTTCTCGCCGTGCCAAAGCAACTTGCGGTTAGGATACCGCACGGCCAGGTTGCCCATCAGCACCATTTCCGACAGGGGCCCGGAAAAGTCGAAATTCGAACTGGTCGCAGGGCCGCCCTTGCACGCGCGGACCCAATCCTGCTCGTGTCCGTCCTGACCGCCCGGGATGCGGGCCAGGGTTTCGGGAGGCGGCGTAAACGCCTTCATCTGGGGCTCCGGAATCAGCCGCGGGCCGCGCCCATAGCAGCCGCACATCAGTTTTCCCTTGTCCCCGATGAACAGAACCCCGCCATCGCTGTCGCCCATCCGGCGGCCTTCCTCAAGATCGTCCGGACGCGGCGGCAGCATGCCGCCGTCCCACCAGGTCAGCTTGACCGCGGGCATCCCATCGCGCTCCGGAAACTGGTACCGCACGATGGTCGAGCGGGGATACGTTTCGTTCTTGGCCTTGGTCTCTTGCCACAGGCCATGCCAGTACGTGGAAACGCAACCTTCCACGCTGACCGGGTATTTCAGATTCAACGCCCAGAAAGGCGCGTCCAGGATGTGGCAGCCCAGGTCGCCCAACGAGCCGGTGCCGAAGTCCCACCAAGCCCGCCACGTGCCCGGATGATACGTAGGATGGTAGGGCCGCATGGGAGCCGGGCCAATCCACAGGTCCCAATCGAGCGTGGCCGGAACGGGCGGCGCCTCCGCTGGCCGATCCACCTCGATGCCCTGCGGCCAGACGGGCCGATTGGTCCACGCGTGGACTTCCCGCACCGGCCCGATCGCCCCGCTCCAGATCCACTCGCAAATCGACCGGGCGCCATCGCCGGAATGCCCCTGGTTCCCCAACTGCGTCGCCACCTTGTGTTTCCGAGCCGCTTCGGTCAGGACGCGAGCTTCGTGGACGCTGTGCGCCAACGGCTTCTGCACGTAGACGTGCTTGCCCCGGCGGATGGCCGCCAGGGCGATCACGGCGTGCGTATGATCCGGAGTCGCCACGATCACCGCGTCGATGTCCTTCTGCTGGTCCAGCATGACGCGGAAATCGGTGTAGGTCTTGGCCCGCGGATACTGCGCATAGGTCTTCGCCGCCACCGCCGAATCGACGTCGCACAACGCCACAATGTTCTCGCTGGCGCACTGGCCGAGGTTGTGGCTGCCCATCCCGCCCACGCCCACCCCGGCAATGTTCAGCTTTTCGTTCGGCGACGGCTGGTCCGCGCCGCCCAGCACATGCCGCGGCACAATCGTCACGGTCGCCGCGGCCAAGGCGGCCCGGCTTAGGAACTGACGGCGGGTGGTGGGGGAACCACTTCTCGATTCACGCGGGGACATGGCGAAAGCCTCCTGTTTTCTCGGCGATAGACCACTCATGCAACTCAATGTACCTTTCCCGGGAACGCAGCGAACGCCGCTTGCTGGAAAACACCTTGGGCCTTGCCGCCTTCGCCGGGAAAGCCGGCATGCTGCACCAGCCAAATGTCGATCAGACCTCGCTCCGTATCGGCGACGCTATTGGTCGAGTAGGCTCCGCCATGACCAAACGTGTGCTCGGTGACGGAGAAACCGAAGCCGTAGCTCTGAGGCAACTCCGGCGGCGTCTGCCGGCTGGTCAACTGCTTGACGGCCGACTCCGACAAGTACCGCTTGCCGTCCAGTTCGCCGCCATTCAACAGCATCTGGTAGAAGCGGGCCAAGTCGTGCGCGGTTGAAAACAGTCCGCCGGCAGGCATGGGAAATCGCTGGCTGCGGTCGCTCAAAGGGTAATACAGCTGGCTGATATTCGTTTCCTCCAGTCCCTGATTGCCCGCCCCCGGCTTGTAGGCTTTGGCGATTCGGGCCACTTGAGCCTCGCTGGGCCAGAACGTCGTGTCGGTCATGCCCAAGGGCTGGAACAAGCGTTCGTCGAGGAAACGTTCAAACGGCATCCTCGCCACGACTTCGATGACCCGCGCCGCGGTGTTGATCCCGGCGTTGCTGTACTGATACTTGCTGTCCGGCTCGAACTCGAGCGGCGTCATCGCGTAGCTGCGTACGCGGGCGACCAGCGGGAATAGATCGAGCGTCGGCACCTCCAACGCCGATTGGAACGGCAGTCCGCTGGTGTGCGAGAGCACGTTCTTCACGCTGATCGGATGGCTCGGGCGGCGGAGCAAAACGTGCTCGACGTCCTTTTCCGCGACGACCATCTGCCCGCGGAACTCGGGCAGGTACTTTTCGACCGGGTCGTCAACGCTCACCAGGCCTTCGTCCACCAGCATCATCAGCGCCGCCCCAGTGATAGGTTTGGACTGCGATGCGATCCAGAAGATCGAGTCCGCTTGCATCGGCCTCTGCGCTGCCACGTCGGCCCAGCCCACCGCCTCGGCGGCCAGCACCTTGTCCTTGTCGGCGACCAGCATCACCGCACCGGCCAGTTCCTGGCGTTCGACGAACGGCTGCACGCTGGCCGCCAGTTTCCCCGCGGTCTGGGCGGACAGCGGGCCCGCGGTCACGCGGAGAACCAGCAGAACAAGTATTGCGAGCACAGAGACGCGGAGCGAGTGAACTCGGGCGAAACGCATGTTCATCGTTGTCACTTCAATCTTCCCGGGGCTTGAGGGGGCATCGCTCCGCTGCGCCACACGCGCAGCTGACTGACTCGGCACACGCCGGCCTGACCCGGCTCGGGGAAATCGGCGTTTCGGCCAGCCTGATCCATCTTACCGATCCGGACGTTCGTCGGATCGCCGGGATACTGGGCCCGCGGGAAGCCGCCGATCCGACGCCAGCGTTGGCGGTCGCGATGCACGCCGTGCAGATACTCCAGGACAAGCTCGTCGGCCTCCAACCGGATCCGGACGTGCTGCGGGCCGGCGGTGAGGGCCGGTCCAAAGTAGACCTGCCGGCCGTCGTCGTAGCCAAATCGCGAGTCCTCCATGCGCAGGTGAATCCGCACGAACCGGCCGTCGTCCCAGGCCAGGCCGAGCCCCAGTCCCCAGGTCTGGCCGCGATCCGTGCCGGGATCGAGCTGGCACTCGGCCAAAGTCACGCCCGGCGGCAAGCGCCGTTCGGCAAACACGCAGCTGTTCGCCGGGGACTGGACGACCAGCGATCCGGCGTCGGGCGCCAGAGAACTGCCTGGTCGGCTCGAGCGGATCGTCTTCCAGTCCGCGCCCAGCGACTCGTCAGCGAACGCCTCCTCGAACGCCAGCGTGCGGGATGCGTAAGCATCGGCGGCCGATTCGCTGCTCAACGTGCGCGGCGTTTCATCGAGGATGAACATCCAGCCCTGGCCCGGCGCAATGGGCAGCAGTTCGTCCGGCGTGAACAGATCCTCGGCTTGCAGACTCTGGATTTCCGGGGCGTACAGCTTGGCCTTGGCCGGGTCCAATCCCAATGCCTTCCAGTCGATCTGCAGGCGGCCTTCGACAGGCTGTTTGGCCCAACTGGCGAGGCAGACCAAAGCCGCCCGCGGCTTCCGATAGACGGTCACCAAGACGTCCTCTCGGCCGGTCGAGACCGGACACGCTTCGTCCCAGTAGCCAATCATCTGCGCTTCGGCGATGCCGAACTGGTCCCACAGCTTCCAGACGGGCGCCGGGTTCCCGCTCCACGGCAACCGGTTGGTCATCCCGTACAGCATCCCGCGCCACGGGTTGCCGCCGCCTTCGAGCATCTCGCTCATTAAACCGAAGGGGATGCCGGCGATCTCGACCATCCAGTGGTCGGGCGGCTCGTCGTAGTTGCGTCCCTCGCCGATCCACAAGCTGTCCAGGTACGGCAGATGCTCCAGGTACAGGTTCAGGCAGTTGGCAAATCCCGCCATATCGTTCAGATGATTCCACGAGTGCAGATCCAACAGCGCGCCGGGCCGCTCGCGGTCCAACACGCGGCGGACGCGCTTCATGATCTCGCGATCGTAGCCGATCTCGTCCAGGTACAGCCCGTCCACACCCAAGTTCCGCGCCAGGTAACCCAGCCCTTCGATGTAATAGTTGTGCCAGCGGGACAGGCCGGTCTGACTGATGGACGCGCACCAGGTCCCGTCGTCGAACCGATGGTGCCAGGCGGGCGAGTAGTCGCGGACCAAGTGTTCGCACAACCACGCATAACCGCCCCCGGGGCCGGACGGGAAGATCTCGTCGCCCAGACTCCGCAGCGCCCACAACTCGGCGACGTGGTTCGACAGTTCGCGGATGGTGTAGTAGAGTTTGACCTTCAGCCCCAACGCGTGCGCCTCGTCGATGTACGGACGGAGCTTGTCCTCCGTGAGAAACGGGTAATTGATGAAGGGATTGACGGCGTTGCCGTGGTGGATGTTGATGACCCGGGCGCCCTGGTTGGCCACGTCCCGAGGCGCGGGCACGCCGCCGTGATAATAACGCTGCGTCCAGTGGGCGCGGGTGTCGAGCGGCTTGACCGGCGTGATCAGCAAGCCAAAATCGAACCGCTGTTCCTCGCCCGCCTGCATCGTCCGGGGCCCGCCCCAAGCGCGAAACACGACGCACTCGCCTTCCTCGGACACGGTGCACCCGCCCTTGCCGGCATTGTGCCACGCCTCCGGCATCAGCAGCGGCCGGTGCTTGTAGTGGATATTGACCAGCGGCCAGCGGTAGTCCGGGCCCTTGAGCTTGCACTGCAGTCCGCCGTCCACGTTGCCCAGCCACAGGCTGTCCTGGTGGCGAGCCGGATCCCAGGTCCACTCGAAGCGTTCCGGCCGCGTACCGCCCTTGCGCCCCATCCCCATCATGTACCTGGCGAAATGCCTTTTCAGGGGAATCTCCAGCCGACAGTCGCGGACCTCCGTCGTCTGGTCCGCTCGCAGGGCCAGCTGAAAGTTCGTGTATCCGTCGAACTCCATCGTTGCCGTACAGCGGACCGTCAAACCTTCCCCTGTGCTCGTGGATTCCCAATGGACCGCGGCCGCGTTTTGGGAAGTGATCTGCAGACCGGCCGGCTGCCAGGCGACGTCACCATGCTCGGTCTCGACGGCGAATTCGACGGGACTCGCCAGCAGGTCCTGCTCGCCCGCCTTGATAGATAGTGGCAATCCGGTGGTCCGGACGGTCAAGCTGCGGCCCAGGCAGCGAATCGTGCTGCCCTCGACCACCAGCGGCGTGTAAGGCGCCGTCACCGTGTCGTCCAGGCCGGCCGTCGAATCCAGCCAGCGCAGGCGGGTCATCCGCCACAGTTCCGAGTCCCCGCGGTCTTGCAGCACGGCGTCCTCGATGGTCAGCAAAACCGCCACCGCCTGGGACGGCCCGCCGCGTGGGCCGATCGTGACGCTGCCCTGGATCGTGCCGGGGCTTTGCTCGGCGGGCACATCGACGCCGAACCACAAGGCCTGGACCTTGCCGAGCGGTACGGAAACCGACTTGTCGAACGGCCGTCCCAGCCAGTCGTTGCCTCCCGTGTTCAAGCAGCGGATGGGCAGTCCGCCCAGGTCCATCTCGACCCGCAAATCATCCAGGGCAGCCGTCGCGGCGAACACTCCAATCTGAAAGACATAGAACTCGTTTCGCCGAGCCGTGCCCGTGAAGACGTGCGTCGGTCCCTGGCTGATCCACGCGGCCGGCAAGTCGTCGGTCATGCGGATCGGCCGCGTACGGTCCTCGGGGAAGAGCAGGAACGACTGCTCGGGAAAGTGGTCGAGCAGCGTCTTCCGCTCGGCTTCGGTAGCCACCAGTTCCATCGGATCGCGCCGGTCAAACTCCGTTCGCGACTGGAAGTCGATCAGTTCTGCTCTGGGCAGGCTCGGCCAATTCGGCTGGTGCCGTTGGGACCAAGCCTGGTCGGCCGCCGGCTCGGGCCCGGGGTACAGCGTTGTGGGAAACGCACCGCCTTGGATCGTGAACGGCATGAAGTACACGTGGTACTCCCCCGCCTCGGAGGCTTGGAAGATCAGCGTTCCCGACTCGCGGGATATGGCGATCGGGACCACGTTCGACACGCGAGTTCCTGTGGCTGCCTGGATGATCCAGACGGCCTTGTCGGCGGCGTCGTGATCCCGCCGTCGCCAGGGCAACTGGACCGCAACCGCCTCGGCCGGTTCGGCCACGCGCACCCGGGCCCGATGATTGCCCCAGGCGGGATCCCAGGGCTTTTCGGGGACGGTGGACGGTGGTTCCACGGCAACAGCAACGAGGGTCAAGAGCGTCTGCAGGGCGGTGAACAAAGGCGTGGTCCTCCGTCGTAATCCCGAGGATGGAGTCGGCTGGCAGGTCGAGCATACCAGAATGGTCCTGCTACAGCTAGAACCGGGATAGAGTCCGGGATAGAGTCCTCGTTGAACGCCAAGCCGGCAGGCGACGGCTTGGGTGGCGGCATCCCGCGGATCCGCCGTCGCCTGCCGGCTCGGCGTTCAATGAACTGAGCCAAAATGCGGTAGCCATTTCGTGAGCGTGGCAACAGAAGCCGGTTTCCCACTTGGTGCCAGCCCCAGGGCTGAAGACCGGCTGAAGACCGGCGCATTGACGCTTGGACTGAGGCCGGCGAGAATACCGGCGTTCATCATCTTCGAGGAGAAACGCCATGCGGATGACAAGCGTGCGGTGTTGGGCAGCGCTGGCCGCGCTGCAGATAGCGACAACGATGGCCGCGGCAACGGCCGCCGATCAGGAGGCCGCCGCCAAGGCGCCGGCGCTGGTCGCCCAGATCAAGGTCTTGCCCGACAAGGCCCCGGATTGTTCGAGTCTCCAGTCGATCGTCGCTTCGATCACGCGCGACTGCAAGACCAACGACGAGAAGGCCATCGCGATCTACAACTTCATGCAGTTGACACATTACCATTTCGCCTATCCGAGCGAGCCGGGCGGACTGCCGGTGCTGAAGGAGATCAACTGTTACGGCTGGAGTTTGTGCGGCGGCTTGCACGCCGAGCAATCAGCCCTGTGGCGGCAACTCGGCTGGGGCTGGCGGTTCGTGGGCTGGAATGGACACACGACGGTCGAAGCGAATTACGACGGCCAGTGGCACTACTTGGACGTCTTCCTGAAATACTACGCTTGGAAACCCGATCCGAATGCGCCCGGCGGACGCACCATTGCCGGGGAAGATGAACTGACGGACAACGCGGAAGAACTTATCCGCAACGCCTTTGTCCTGGACCAGGCGCGCAAGTGCGTGTATGCCCGGGACAACCAGTTCGGCCGCTACGGCAGCCAGGTGTACTGGCAGGCCCCGGCGCTGCTGAGCTGCGGGGACGAATTGGAGGGCGTGGTCAGCGGGCTGAAGACGCACCGTCGCAGCGGGTCCGAAGAAGGTTGGGGCGGCATCGTCCACGCCGACCGCGGCTATTCGGCCGACGTCGACCTCGCGCCCGGCTTTGCTTTGACCAATACCTGGGATGCCGTCCCCGATGCCTGGTACTGGGGCGACAACCAGAAACCCCCGGCGCACACCTGCGGCGGCCACAAGGACACTCGCAACGACCCCGGCATCGGGCTGGTACTGGAGCCGTATGTCCCGAGCAAACCGGCGCGCAGTTACGCCAACGGCACGCTGACCTTCACGCCCGACTTCTCCAACGCTGCCGTGCTGGATTCGTTCGCCGCTGTGGAGAACGTCCAGTATGCCAACCGCTCGCTGCTGCCGGCGGACAGCGACAAGCCGGGCGTGGTCGTCGTCGACTTCCGCAGTCCCTACCTACTGACTCGGGCCCAAGGCGAGGCGGCGGGCGCCGAAGCGGTCGAAGTTTCCACCGACGACGGCCGGACGTTCCGGACGGTCGACCTGCCCGACTTGACCGCGGCCGTCAGAGGGCAGGTGGCAGCCCAAGTGAGAATCACCTTCCGGAAAGCACTCAGTTCGCTGAAACTGGAAGCGATCGTCCAGAACAACTCGGGCGCGTTGCCCTACCTTTCGCCCGGCAAGAACGTGGTAACCGTTTACGTGGCCGATCCGCGGGCGCTCGGCCAGAATCAGCTCACGGTCACCTACGCGTATCGACTGGGCAGCCGCAGCAAGTCGTTTGCAGAGATGTACGACGAAGACAAGGAGATCGCCAAGGCCCACGATGCCACGTGGGCTGACACGGTCACCTGTGTGCAGAGGACTTTCCGCGCCGGCGAATTGCCTGCCACCTTCGAGATCGACTGCCCGACGCCCAAGGGCCGCTACCCGGTCTATCCGCGAATGCTGTTCGTGCGGCGCGAGGTGCTCGCCCCCGGGCAGGCGCCGGCGGCAGTACCGGCGCCTCCCACAAAGCCCAGCGTCGGTCCGAACGAAACGCTGGCCACGCTACCCAGCCCCTGGCTGGTCGGCACACAACTCCCACCGGCGGTTCCTGCCGTGCCCACGACGACGGCCGTGCTGCCCGTGCGGAGAATTGCCTTCGTGACGAAGCACGGCGAAGTCTTCCCGCACTCGTTCGTCAAGTGGCTGAAGGACGATTCGGACGCGTGGGTCATGCTGCTGGACTTCGGCGCCAACGGCCTGCCAAAGCTGGACGACCTGGTTGCCGCCAAGCTGGTGCTGTACGTCGAGGATGCGCATGACAAGGCGCCGATGCAGGTCGCCGCCGTGCTGCTGGACGCGCCGTTCGAGCCTGGAAAGCCCTACGACTTCGCCGGGCTCGGCAAGCAAGTGGGTTCGACGGTCGTCCAGTCGGGCGACGGTGCGTTGATCTCGCCGCCGCGGCGGTACGAGCTTGATGTCACGCGGGCGGTGCGAACGTGGTCCGGCGGCGGCAAATGCCACGGATTGGCCGTGCGGATCGTCCCCAACCGCAGCGTCGACGACGGCTGGACCGTCCGTTTCACCCCGGCCAAGGACAAGCCGGCCGAACTGGAAATGATCGTAAAGTTGATCGTGAAGTGAAGTTGATCGTCAAGTGACACCAGCACTAACCCGCGATCAGAAGCCGCGGCCGTTCGCTTGGCGAGAAGGTCGCCACCGCGACGCGTTACGCAAAAGCAACGCGACTACGGCTCAGCCCCTGCAACCAGCGACGACCGCGCGCGGCTTCCGCCGCCAGATTGTCCACCCGACCTGCCGCGTGATGAAACCACCGTCCGAAGTTCAGCACCGTGTCCACCTGTCCCCGGACATGGAAACTGCCCGCAAGGTGGGGCACCGTCGGGGGCAGCGGGTGATCCTGGTTGGCGAGTCCGGTCGAACGTGGCGGGATGGGATCGCGTTCTACCGGGCCGAGAACGGTGTGTGGTTGACGGCCGCCGTGCCGGCCCAGTACCTGCGGCTCGCCTAACCCTGCCCGCGTAAGCCCGTCCGCGGAGTGGTTCAAGTAGTTGCGGACGGCGACGTGCCGATGTAGACTCGCTCTTGTCACCTGCCTCGGCCGTTCAAGAGGCCGCAGTGCATCGCAACGACATTGAAACACGGCCCCGGTGGTGTCAGGGGCGAGCAACCAAATGGTCCCGGCGGCTACCAGTCGGATACAGCCGCTTCGACTGCCAGATCTGGAAGCTCGTTCTCCGCATTGGCATCCACTACGGGGCCACCTATCCAAGGAGGCCGCCTTGATCATCAGCAAGCAGGGCCAAGAGTTCATCATCAAGGATACCCACCGGGGGCTTTGGTACGAAGACGGCAAGCTCACGAAAGTGCTTGAGGCCGGTCGGTACGAGATCCCGCAGCAGCGGCGTTGGTTCCAACGGCTGCCGACGGTGGAGTGCGTGCTGGTGGACATCCGCGAGCGGGATCTGACGATCAAAGGCCAGGAGATTCTGACCGCCGACAAGGTCGCTATCCGAGTCAGCATCCTCGTGCAGTTCCGCGTGATCGACGCCAGGACTGCGATCCAGAACGTGGAGAACTACGAGGAACGGCTATACAGCGACGTGCAACTTGCTGCCCGGCGGTCGTTGGCGTCGATGAATCTGGAGGAGATCCTGACGAACCGCAATCGGCTGAGCGAGGACATCTTGGCTGAGGTCAAGGAGTCGGCGGCTGGCTACGGCGTGGCAATTCGCCGGGCTGATGTGAAGGACCTGATCTTCCCGGGCAACCTGCAGGAGATTATGAACCGCGTGCTGGCGGCCGAACGGAACAGCCAGGCCCAACTTGTCGAAGCCAAGACGAAGGCCGAAGTCGAGGAAATCCAGGCCAAGACTCGGGCTGAGGCCAAGCGGCGTGACGCCGAGGCCGAGGCCGTGGTTCGCCGACTGCAAGTGGAAGTCGAGGCAGAGGCTGCCCGCCTGAAGGCCGAGAACGAGACACTGGCACTGGTCGAACGGCAGAAGGCAGCCGAGGCACTGGAGCAGCACCCCGGCTTATTGCGATTGGCCGAGTTGGAAGCGTTGCGGGAACTCGCACGCAACGCCAACGCCCGCGTCTACCTGGGCTTCGGCGAGGAGGGACTCCAGATTCGGAATGACGCGGAGAAGAAACGTTGAGCCTGCGGCCAGAATCCTACGCTGCCTGATTCGCGGATGCCGCGACGGTACGCTGCTGGAGTCGGGAATCGTCCTACCCACCCCAGGTGCCCACCCATGGCCGCACTCGCCGCGTACCTGCTACTCGCCATGACCGCAGCCAAGGAGCACCGTTGGGGGCGTCGGATCGAAACCTGCGCTGAACACGGAATCTGGCTAAAAACGGATGTCTTTCGAGGATTTGAAAGCCATATTCTTCCCCAGCCGGAAGGCTTAACCTGGACGACTTCGCTGGGTGGGGTGAATGTAATGCCCTTTGGTGAATAGACTAAGGAGGCACAAAGTGGTGTCCTGGTCCAGCGAGTTTCCTTCGATGCGAAGCCGCAGCGATGGGTTGGCTGCAATCGGCCAGACGAGGGGCAAAGCGAGCCAAGAACGCTTCGGTAGGACTGTCGCCGTACGTTGTTCATTGACAATTCGGTAGCAGGGCGTGACCGATCGGCTCGGTCCGCGCAGGTCGCCATCGCGACAAGCATCGTCGGGGTTCGTCCGCTACGCCGCGCGACGCAGGGTGACAATCGGCAGATGTTTGCGGCCGGTGTGGAATTCAACATTCAGTTCCAGCCGTTGGGCGGACCGGTTGTCCGATTGATCTGCACCCGTGCGTGTTGCGCGGGTGGCATTGCTTCCCAATATAGCCACCCCCGCTTGGGGGAGCCCCCATTTCTTGGAGATCGTACCCATGACCACATCAGCAAAGTCGGTTCGCTGCCGGAAGTCTACGCCGGCTTGGCATGACGCCTTCCTGGAGATGGTTCCGGCCATCGAGACCCACGCCAAGATCGCCTTCAGGAGTCTGGATGGCGAAGCCCGAGAAGAAGCCATCCAGGAAGTCATGTGCAACACCTGCTGTGCCTAGCGCCTGCTCTGGTGAGGCGGGCTCGACCGCACAGTCGGTCTGCGCGCTGACTCCCTGAAACGTGCCCAAAGTCACCACCCGCCCAGTGGCAATGCAAGTCGTCAACATTGCCGCAGCGATCCCTGTCCAAATCCCCGTCGACTTGCGAGCGATCGGGACGACGATCTAATTGTTGCACAGGGCGCACGGACTCAGGCTTCCCGCGGCAGGTTTCTGGCTTGGGCTAGATCGCGGGCAATCGTGGAGATCACTCCCTCGATTTCACTTATCTCAAATCCGTAGCACGGCAACTCGTCTGAGATCATCAGCGACCGCGTGAGTTTGGACACCGGCTTAGACGCTGGCTGCATCGATGCTGGCCACACGAATTGCTTGAGAGACGACCGCGTGGACGTGAGGACGGAACCCTCCACGGACCCAAATCCAACATTTGCACTCCTGACGCCGCTTGCCACGATTGGCAAAAACACATCGTGATCGCTGGGGCCGTCCTGCTCACCCTCACCCGCGGACACTGACGGGATCGGTCCCGATTCGTACGTGTTGATGTAGTTGATCACGATCAGGACATCGAGCGGGGAGATCGAGCCATCGCCGCTCGGATCTAAGAATGGCGGCGGATCCCTAACGGGCGGAGAAGCGGTGGCAAGATCACCAAATTCGTTGGCGTTTATGTAATTAATGAGCAGGAGGACGTCGTCAGGATCAACCAGACCATCGCCGGTGACATCGCAGGGGTGCTGTGGATTCTGCCAACTCACCAATACGATGATCGTCATTGTCTCTGAGTCGCTCAACACAGGATCGCCATTGTCTGCGACCGTGACCGTCACTGAATAATCACCGGGGCCAAGGGGGAATGCTGGCGTCCAACAAAAATCGCCGGTTGTCGCATTGATGGTCATTCCTAAAGCGATCGATGAAGCATCCAGGCTAAACGTCAGCAATTCAACGGGCTCATCTGCATCCGAGGCCGCTGCCGTGAACGTCAGAACTTGGCTTCGAGCCACCGACTTGTTGCCGATCGTCGCCAGCACCGGTGGGTCGTTGACTTCACGTACGGTGATCGTCACCGCCTCCGAATCGCTCAGCGGCGGCGTCCCATCGTCCGCGGCCGTGAACGTCACGACGTACTGCCCCTGCTGGGCTTCGCTAGGCGTCCAAGCGAACACCCCCGTGGCCGGATCGAAGCTGGCTCCCTGCGGCAGATCCGCCACCGACAACTCCACATGGTTCGGCGGTGTGTCGTTCTCGTTCCCCGCTGTCACCGTGAACTGCAACTGCGTTTCTTCGTCCACACTCCGGTTGCCGATCGTCGCCAGCACCGGTGGGTCGTTGACTTCACGCACCGTAATCGTCACCGCCTCCGAATCACTCAGCGGCGGCGTGCCATCGTCCGCGGCCGTGAACGTCACGACGTACTGCCCCTGCTGGGCTTCGCTGGGCGTCCAAGCGAACACCCCCGTGCCCGGATCGAAGGTGGCCCCCAGCGGCAGATCCGCCACCGACAACTCCACATGGTTCGGCGGTGTGTCGTGTGAGTCGCCGGCTGTCACCGTGAACTGCAACTGCGTTTCTTCATCCACGCTACGGTTGCCGATCGTCGCCAGCACCGGTGGGTCGTTGACTTCACGCACCGTGATCGTCACCGGCTCCGAATCACTCAGCGGTGGCGTGCCTTCGTCCGCGGCCGTGAACGTCACGACGTACTGCCCCTGCTGGGCTTCGCTGGGCGTCCAAGCGAACACCCCCGTGCCCGGATCGAAGGTGGCCCCCAGCGGCAGA